>NZ_JAXGFR010000006.1:0-297723 GCF_041008775.1 Pseudophaeobacter sp. C1-32P7
TATTTGAAGGCGACCCTGGAAGCCATCGCCGCCGGTCACCCGGCCAGAAGGATCGACGAGCTGCTACCTTGGAACTTCACCCCGTCAAGCTGAACAGGCGTGGGGTGGCGACAGCGCTTACTGAAATTGAACCGTTTAGAAAAGCCAATAGAGCGGCGCGTGTCCCCCGCTATCATAGGACCATACATTTGCCGCATCTGGATTCATTTGACAAAGGCGGCCTCAAAGGCGTCTAATAAAAGGGTAAATAGTGAGGGAAGGGAAATGTCCGTACGTCCTCCTCTATTGAAACGAATTGGCATCGGTCTTGTTGTAATTCTCAGCGCCACCGGGCCAGCCATTCACGCCCAAACAGCTGAGTTTGACGCCTTGCAAGAGGCTGCCGCAGACCCGGGCGCCGTTGACGCTCAACTCCAGCTTGGTGAAATCCTCCTTTATGGCAACAGGGGGCTGCCCCAGGACAAGGATCGGGGGATGGCGCTGATTTCACAGGCAGCGGCGGCCGATCACACGGCAGCGCAAGCGGTGTTGGGCAAAGTCCTGCTCGATGGCTTTTATGTCGAGGCGGACCCTGAAAGGGGAGTGCGCCTGCTGCGCACGGCCGCTGACAAGGGCAATCTGCTCGCAGAAGAAACGCTGGGGCAGGCGCTTTTGTGGGGCGTGGGAACACCTGCTGACCCGGGCAAGGCGCGCGACTATCTGAGCTTGGCAGCGCAGAAGGGAAGCCCGGATGCAATGCGCACCCTGGGGGAACAACTCATCAGTGGCCGGATCATGGAGCAAGACCTTGCCACCGGTGTGCAGTTGCTGGAACGCGCCGTGGATATTGGCGATGCTGAGGCCAAGGTGGCTCTGGGCACTTTATTGTTCTTTGGTGGCGACCTACCCAAAGACCGGCCCCGCGCGACCGCGCTTTTCAAAGATGCGGCAATGGCGGGCAATGGCGAAGGCCTGCTCCACCTTGGCGCGGATATGATGTGGCGTCAGAAAGACCGCAAGACCGCAAAGGCCCTGCTGATCCAAAGCGGGGAGCTGGGCACTGGCGCGGCCTGGGCGACCCTGGCTGAAGGGGCGATGTTTGGATACCTTGGGAAGGACCGGCGCGGGCAATTCGAAACCTTTGCCGAAAAGGCGCGTGCGGCAGGTGAACCCCGTATCGCCAAGCTGGAGGCGTTGCGACAGCTATACGGCATCAATATGCGCGCAAGCGGTCCAGATGCGATCGACATGCTTGAACAGGCGTCAGAGGATGGCAACCCCGAGGCGGCTAAATTCCTGATCCAGCTTGTCCGCGACGGTAACCGGCTCAATGTCAGAAAGTCACCAAAACAGGCTACAAAATATCTGGAGCGCTATTCCCACCTTCTTGACGAGGCCGATCGGGAGCGGCTGGAGTTTACCCTGAAGCTGGCGGGCACGCGGCGGTCGGACCGGTATGACGAATTTCTCGCAGAATTCAAAAGTCGACCAGACCTGAAGAGTACCGACTTTGGCATGGATATCTTTGCCAGCAACCCGAATTTCGCGATTTTTGTCCTGCAATCCAGGTTCAAACAACAAGGCAAGGCTGTTGGCCCCCTAGACGGGTATGCAGGGCCACGCACCCTGAAAGCTTTGTGGAATGCCTGCCGGACCTTGCCGGATACGGAACCCTGTCAGGATACCGTGATGCTGCCCAGAGTCATCGGAGCGCTGCTGGCTCAACGATAATGTGCAGGGGCCGGAGACCGGACTGACAGATGCTTGATTGACAGAAAAGGGTGCCAGATCCACTGGGGGCAGCCTGGCCGGGTCGTGCACCGCAGACCTTCCGTGTCGGCGGCAGACTTGCTCCGCAAAAGCGGAGAGGTCATCTTTTCTAAAGATGTTGGTTTAGATTCGACCGGGGATCGCGGCGATCACGGCTTTAGCCGCGATAGCAACGCGACTTCTGACCAAACCCTGCCGGAGAACAAATCCACGTGGCCCCGCCGCGCGTGCTCATCCACGAGGCCCGCCGCGCCGCCTGACGTGCACGTGCTTCGCGTTTGCTCACCTTCTTGCCATTGGCCATCCAGTTGAAAGCATAAACATTCTCGACGCTTTGCTGTTCTGCCTCGGCGGCTGCAGTCATTGGGATCGCAGTGATTGCCACAATAAACCCAACACTGAGCGTCGCAGACACCCAATCGGTCGCTGTCTTCATAAACATTGCTCGCTGCCCCTAGCTTGCTCCGGTGGTTTCCCCACCATTGATGCGCTAAATTAAGGCATGCTTATGGTTAAGCAATGGTTGATTTGTGGCTGCTTTGTGAGTGGCGAATTTTTGCTAGTTGCCAACCTCCTGAGCGTCGCCGATCACTCGGTTTTCCAGGCGCCAATCCGGCAAGCCATATCCATCTGGCCAGGGGTAGACCTCTTTCTGGTTGAAGTAGACCACACCGGACAACAGCGGTTTGTCGGGCTGTGGTTGCCGAACTTCCCCTTCCCATTGCGCCACGTAGGCGGCGCTGCCGACAAAGCCAAGCTCTGCAACGATGACCGGCTTGCCGAAAACTTCTACACGAGCATAGGTTTCGTCCAGCCACTGTTGGTACTTGCGCGCGCCGCCAAGAATATCGATCTCCCATTGCTCGAGACCGAAAATCGACAGGCCTACAATATCAACGTAGTCGTCACCGGGGTAATAATCCTCCAGACCGTCATCCCCTGCGGGCGACCAGACAACAGTGATGTCGGGGGCCTGATCACGGCAGATGTCAATCATTCGCTTGTACGAGGTGATATAGTCTTCCGGATCCCAATCTGACCAAATGAATTGGCCCTCATTGCGCTCCATTTCATGCGCCCACCGCACAGAGATTGGGCTTTGCAGATCCTTGAGCACCTGGCAGATGCCGCGCATATTGGCGTCATAATAGCCATTCAGGATGCCATTGCGCAGAAATTCCGGTGTGTTGCGTTCGTCCACGGTCCAGGTCCAGGGTTCGATCGTGACCATCAGGGCGCGCCCGCGTTCCAGCGCATATTCATCGGCATCCAGAAGGGAAATCAGCGACACGTCCTCCCAGGGCAGGAAGACATGCTCAATCACCGCATCGGGTTCGTCGCTATAATCTCCCTCAGGGTCAAATGCGCCATAGGGCATGTTGCCGGGCGGAAGAGGCGCAGCGGACAGGATGAGGGGAGATCCCGCGATTGCAATCGCAGCAAGTATGCGCCTCGCGCGAGAGACTGGTTTGAAACGTTTCATAGACCCGGTCCTCCTATACTGTGGTCACCGCACTGGGTTTCTTCGGTCACCACGCTGGGGTGCGTTCATCACCCCAGTCAAAATTAAACCTATATCCAAACGGATCTCGATGTGCGCTGCCAGCCCCTGCGACGTTGACCTGCACGTCGACGATTTGCACCGATTCAAGGCCAATCGACAGGGCATAGGCGCTTTCTGCTGCGCGGATCGTAAAGGCGCTGAACAGCAATGTCGCTGTGGTCGCCACAACCCCCGTCTGCACTACAACATCCCGCCACTGTAATCTGACGGGCCATCCGTTCTCGTAAAAATGTCTCAACACCGTCACGGTCAGTGTGGCGGTATAAAGGCTCCCGGAAAACAACGTCAGGAGATAAAAACCCTGCGCCTGTTCCAGATGTTCCGCCAGCAATACCGGTAGGATACACCCTAAAGCCAGAATCGCATAGACCGCCCAGACCTTGACCGGCAAACGGGTTGGCCCGGTATTGCCCTTGGGGGTGATCCGGAAATCGACAAAGCGCCCTGTTAGGCTGTCTCGTAGGGCTGAAATGCAGCCCCACAATACCCAGGGCCATTGCAGCATCAGGAACAGGGTCCGTTCCCAGCTGATAAGGGGGGCATCCACGGGGCGGAAAACCTTCAGCCGCCGCAGGGCGCTTGCCAGCAGCAGCAAGGCCGCGATTTGTGGCACCGCGTGGAGCAGATACTGAGGAAACGTGATTTCTGCGTAACGGACATCGAACACAACCGCGAAAATGGGCAGCAGGTACATCAGCAAGAAAGTCACGCCGAAGATGGGATAGAGCATCTGGCAGAACAGGAACTGCCATTTCAGCCGCAGTGGCAACTGTCGCAGATAGTGCGGCGTATGCACCAGCAACAGGGTCACCAGGCTGCGGGACCACTGGAATTCCTGAGTCGCAAGATCGGCCACCGTTGCCGGGCCGTCGCCGATGGCAATCGCATCCAGCGCATGCACCCCCCGCCAGCCTGCCGCATTGATCAGCATTGTTGTGGAATGATCCTCGGCCAGCTCAGGCCCCAATCCGCCAGCCTCCTGCAAGGCACGGGTCCGCACGGCGTAGTGGGATCCGATACACATCGGTGCAAAACCGGCGGTATAGCCCGCCTGCAGCACCCCGTGAAACGCTCCTTCGGTGTGGAGACGCGTGCGCGCCGCCCAGTTCCGGGAGGCGTTGGACGCACAGATGGATGGGGCGCTGACATAGCCCACATCCGCATCTGCAAAGGGGCGCAACATTTCGCGCAGGTAGCCCGGTTGCGGCACGTGATCAGAGTCTAGCTGGCTTACGATATCGTATTCCACGTAGCCCCAGTGATCGTAAAAATAGGCAAGATTGCCTTCCTTGCAGCGTGTGCGTCTTGGCCAGGTTGCCTGATGATACTCTTCCACTCCTTTGCGGCTGGAAATCCTCACGCCGTGACGGGCGCACCAATCTATGGTGTCGGCGCTGGGGTCTTCATCCGCGAGCCAGGTGTCATGCGGATAATCCTGCGCCAGCATCGCCTCAAGCGTGGCCTGCACAACCGCGAACGGTTCTGAGGGCGTCTTGGTCACGATCATGGCCACGCGGAATTGCCCAGGCTCTGGATCGGGCGCGCAGGAGCGAACTGCGCGCAACGCGAAATAGACGAAATAGCATTGCAGGAAGCTCAGCCAGCCCAGCAACCCGGTCACAAGGGCAAACCGCCAGGGAGATGCGATGTGCTCAGGCGAGAACCACCATGTCCAGAACCACAGGGTCGCGCCCGCCCATATCCCCAGCAGGGCCCAGAACAGCACCCGTTTGCGTCCCACGATTATACGGGACAGGTTGCGATATCGGGGGTCACGCTGCGACATTGCATTTCAGCCCGAACCACGGGGCCGCATCTTCAATGATCTGGTCCAGCGAAGACAGCTCGGCCCGGAACCCCAGCACCTCGGCGGCGCGGGACGGGTCTGCCGTCAGAGACGGCGGATCGCCTGCGCGACGGGGTTCGATCCGGACGGGCAATTTCTGTCCGGTCTTCGCCTCGATGGCGCGCACGATTTCAAGGATCGAATGCCCCCTGCCGCTGCCGAGGTTCAGCTTGATCGATGGCTTTCCCTGCATCAGGTGCTGCAGGGCCAGAACATGCGCCCTGGCCAGATCCGCCACGTGGATATAGTCGCGAATGCAGGTCCCATCGGGTGTCGGATAGTCATCCCCAAAGATCGAAAGGACCTCGCGTCGCCCCGACGCTGCCATCAGCGCAAGGGGGACAAGGTGGGTTTCGGGATCGTGTTGCTCGCCCAGCTCGCCTTCGGGATCTGCCCCCGCCGCATTGAAGTAGCGCAGGCAGGCAAATGTCAGATCCGTCACATGGGCGAGATCTTCCAGCATCTGCTCGCCAATCAGCTTGGTCCGGCCATATGGGTTGATCGGCCGTTGCGGCGTTGTCTCGACGATCGGCAATGTCTCCGGCACACCGTAGGTGGCACAGCTTGAGGAGAATACAATCCGCTTGATGCCGGTCGCGCTTGCAGCCTTCAGCAAGGAGATCATGCCGCCGACGTTGTTGTCGTAATAGGCGTTCGGGTGCTGAACGCTCTCTCCGACATAGGCGGAGGCTGCAAAATGCAAAATCGCGGTGATCTTGTGCTTTGAGATCGCGGCCGCAACCGCATCCTGGTCGCGTATATCGCCCTTTACGAAGGGGCCAAAGCGAACGGCCTCTGCGTGCCCGGTGGATAGATTGTCAAAGACAACGGGACGGTACCCTGCCATTTTCAAGGCCTTGCAGCTATGCGAACCGATAAATCCAGCGCCGCCCGTAACAAGGATTGAGGAAGCTTGGGTCATTGTCCTGCCGGTGCCTCCGCTTCCTGATCTGCCGCCAATCGCTCACGGTACCACTCGATTGTGGCTGCCAGCCCCTCGTCGAGGTTCACCTTTGGCGACCAGCCCAAGATCGTCTTGGCGCGGGTAATATTGGGTTTGCGTTGCCTGGGATCGTCCTGCGGCAGCGGCCGGAAAGTAACACCTGCCCGCGACCGCACCATTTTGACGACCTTTTCGGCCAACTCCAGCATGGTGAATTCACCGGGGTTCCCCAGGTTCACGGGCATCTTCTCATCCGAAGCCATCAGACGGATCAACCCATCGACAAGATCGCTCACGTAGCAGAAAGAGCGGGTTTGCAAGCCGGTGCCATAGACGGTCAGATCCTCGCCTTTCAGGGCCTGCACGATGAAGTTTGACACAACCCGCCCGTCTTCGGGGTCCATGTTGGGACCATAGGTGTTGAAGATCCGTGCAATCCGCGTTTCAACCCCATTGTGGGCGCCATATTCCCAGAACAGTGTTTCCGCCACGCGCTTGCCTTCGTCATAGCAGGCGCGGGGGCCGCAGGTGTTGACGCAGCCGCGGTAGCTTTCATCCTGCAGAGAAATTTCCGGATCGCCATAGACCTCCGAGGTGGAGGACTGCAATATCCGCGCCTTCTTGCGGCGGGCCAGCTCAAGCAAATTGAGCGCACCCAGAAAACAGGTTTTGCAGGTATGGACCGGGCCTTCTTGATATCTGTCCGGTGAGGCAGCACAGGCCATGTTGTAAATTTCATCTACAGGCCCTGATATATCTAACGGATCACAGATATCATGCTGGATGAGGCGGAAATGACGATGCTGTAAAAACGGTGCAATGTTGCATCTGTTTCCGGTTTGGAAATTATCGACGCAGATAATTTCGTGTCCTTCATCAATTAAACGTCTGCACAGGTTTGATCCTACAAAACCGGCCCCGCCGGCAATAAGGATAACTTTATGATTTCGTGTAACGACACGCGGCATGATACTGGTACGCAAATCCACTCCTCCCCAAGAAGTGTCAGAGAAAAAAGCAACAATCGGCATAAATGCGAAATGGAAGTGCGTGATATTTCCGACGGTTTGAACTTGCCAGTTCAGCTGTCTATACGACCTCCGGATAAGAAGCCTGCCATAGTCTAATAAAATTTTCAACAAAATAAGGAGATTGGTGCAGGCAGCCTCGGCTTCATACTGAATATGGTGTGGCTTTCCACTTTTTGCCAAATTTGTTCCCGTATGGATGGTTTAAATCAACGCGTGGTGGTGTCATTTATTACGAAATTTTCCGTAGGATTTAAGCAATTGACAGCTGCGTCAAAAAGGTCGCGTTAGCGATTCGATACCGCTTCAGATTAATTTGTTGGGTAAAGTCGAGTTTGCGCTTTTACTGTGATGTGGGCGCCGTATTTGTAATTTTGTCACGCATCCTGCCGATGGTTGTGGCTCGCCGCTGGGCAGGGCGCATAATCAATAGAAAAGCTTGCGACGAGTGCGGTTGCTGACAGGAGGGTCTTCGGCCTCTGTCGTATCAGTGCGCGCGCGCCGCCGATCCTTGAGCCTCCCCAAAACAATCTTGATCGCTGTTTGGCAGTACATTGCGCAGCAATGTCACGAAAGGGGGGGGCAGATGCGCGGTTTGTGGCCGCGCATGTTGTAATTCACGGGTGACGGGCCGCCTGAATCCTTGTGATCGGGAACAGGTTTTGGAGGTCATTCCGGAACCCTATGGATGGCGAATATGCACAGAATATGGGCTCAGGCGTTCGGGGGCCTTAGATCTTGTAGGCAGGCAACCCGTCCAAGGCCTCTTTCAGCGCTTGTCCCCAGCCCGATGAAATCGCCTGATAGGCCGGATCGTCGATTTCAATCCGGGAAATACTTGTCTGATCAAAGCTGTCGTTGTCATACACATGCACATCAAACGGCGGTGCGACGGAGAGGTTTGATTTGACGGTTGAATCGAATGAAACCAGCAAAAGCTTCAGCGCGTCCTCTGTCGACATTTCCGGTCCGAAGGCCCGCACGAGGATGGGTTTGCCGTATTTGGTTTCGCCAATCTGGAAAAATGGCGTGTCTTCGGAAATTTCGATGAAATTGCCTTCGGGGTAGACAAGGAACACCGTGGGCGCGCCGCCTTTGATCTGGCCCCCGACGATGACAGAGGCGCTGAAGGCATCCGACGACTGCTGCCCCTCAGGGGTGCTGTAGGAAATCACCTCGCGTAGGGTCGAGCCGACCAGACGGGCCACCTGGAACATGGTGGGCTGGTTCAGAATTCCGGGATCACGGTCATCGGCGGCTTCGGTACGTTCGCGCAGCAGGCTGATCAGAGCCTGTGTTGTTGCAAGGTTCCCCGCCGTCATGATCGTTATGCTGCGCTCCCCCGGGACGCCGAACGTGAACATCTTGCGCGTGGAGGCAAAGTTATCGACACCCGCATTGGTGCGCGTATCCGACATGAAAATAAGGCTATGGTTCAGCCGCATCGCCACGCAGTAAGTCATAGGGGGTCACCAACAGATCAAGATCGCGAAACTTTCTTACTGCTGCACCTGTAAAGATACAATGAGTGACTCCTCACCGTGCCCTATCCGCAGGCCTGAGATCGGCGCTGCATCATGGGCGTCGCGTCCAATGGCAAGCCGCACATAGCGCTCGTCCGGTGAGATCTGGTTAGAGACGTCAAAGCCGACCCATCCCAGCCCCGTGATATGGGCTTCAGCCCAGGCGTGGCTGGCATCCTGATCGATCCGGTCGTCCATGACCAGATACCCGCTGACGTAGCGCGCCGGAAACCCCAGCAGGCGAGCCGCGGAAATGAAGATATTCGCGTGATCCTGGCAGACACCGCTGCCCTGACCCGCAGCCTCTTCCGCCTTGGTTTCGGTGTGGGTTTCATTGAGCGTATAGGGCACGGCGCCAAGGACGGCCGCGGACAGCAGGTGCATCTTTTCCAGCTCGCTCCCCTGGTCCGGCACGCCATCTGCGATCGCTTTGATCAGCGGGCCAGCCTTGGTCAAAGCGGTGGATTGCTGGAAATACCAAAGCGGGGCGCGGCCATAGGCAGGGCCAAGAACCCCGGCTTTGTCCTCGGTGTCCACCTCGCCGCGGGCGGTTATCGTCAACCCGGTTGCCCCTTCGTCCGCGCAGATCAGGCTGACGCGGTTGCCGTGATGGTCACGATAGCTTGCCGCAACGCTGCCGTGCTCCACATCGATGTCCCAGTTCCTGACCTGTTGCAGGGGGCCGTCGACAGGTTGCAATCGAACCTGTTGCAGGGCGCCGGAGACGGGATGATCGTAGATGTAGGTGGTGTTATGGGCGATCTTGATGCGCATCTAACTGATGAACCTGTATTCTTGTTCGATCCTCGTACCGATGTCGGCGATATCGATGATCGATTGCGATATGAACTCGTGAAGCCCGTCTTCAAAGATGGATCCGATGTCGCGGTGCTGCAACCGTGCCTGCAAGGCACGCGCGGCTTTCAGACTGCCACTTTCCTCGCCTCCGGTCGGGCAGAGGGCCGCAAGATTCGAGGTGATGTTGCAGGCACAGAACGCCAGTGACCGGGGGAAGCGTTCATCGAGCAAAAGGAACTCTGCGATGCTGGCGGCGTTGAAATCATCGTCAAACGCGTGCCGAAAGGACCGGTGCGCCGAGACCGAGCGCAAGATCATTTCCCACTGCACATTATCGAGCCTGCTTCCGACGAAGGACGGCGATGGCAGAAGTGCGTGATACTTCACATTCACAATCCGCGCGGTGCTGTCCGCCCGTTCGATAAAGGTGCCAAGACGGCAGAAGTTATAGGGATCGTTACGCAGCATGGTGCCGTGCAAGGCCCCGCGCACAAGGGCAGATTGATGCCGGATCGCTTCAAGCGTCTGCGGCAGGTCCGCTTCGGAGACGGGTGTTTTCAGAAGGTCTGTCAGCACCATCCAGGTTTCGTTCACAGCGATCCAGACTTCCGTGGTCAGCGCGGTCCGGACAAGCCGCGCATTGTCCCGCGCCGCCTTGATCACCGACAGGACCGAGCTTGGGTTGCTTGGCTCCCGCAGCAGATAATCGCTGACGTTCTGGCTGCTGTATTCGAGATGCCGTGCGTCGAACCCCTGTTTTTGCGCAGCAGCGACAATGATCGACCGCCAGTCCGATGCCGGATCCGTGGAGCGCGTCAGGGCGATGCGGAACCCCGCTTCGATCAGACGCGCGGTGTTTTCGGCCCGTTCAAGCCCGCGGAACATCCAGTACAGACCGCCTGCAGTTTTTCCCAGCATATCAGCTCTCCAGGACCCAGGTGTCTTTGGTACCGCCGCCCTGGCTTGAATTGACCACAAGGCTGCCCTCGGTCAGGGCAACGCGGGTAAGACCGCCCGGCGTAATGTTGATCTCCTTGGGCGAAACCAGCGCAAAGGGCCGCAAATCCACATGGCGCGGGGCCAGGCCCTTTTCAGTGAAAATTGGCACGGTCGACAGGCTCAGCGTTGGTTGGGCAATATAGTTGGCCGGGCGCGCGATCAGTTTTTCCCGGAAGGCTTCGATTTCCTTCTTGCTGGCCGCGGGGCCAACCAGCATGCCGTGGCCGCCCGATCCGTGCACCTCCTTCACCACCAGGTCGGAAAGGTTATCCAGCACGTATTTCAGACTGTCCGGCTCAGAGCAGCGATGCGTCTCCACGTTCTTCAGGATCGCTTTTTCTCCGGTGTAGAATTCAATGATCTCAGGCATGTAGCTGTAGATTGCCTTGTCATCAGCCACCCCCGTACCCGGCGCGTTGGCGATGGTGATGTTGCCCGCGCGATAGATATCCATGATGCCCGGCACGCCCAGCATGGACTGCGGGTTGAAGGTCAGCGGATCAAGGAAATCATCATCGACCCGGCGATAGATCACATCGACGGTGCGATATCCGCGTGTCGTGCGGACCTTGATCCGCCCGTCGATGATGCGCAAATCATGGCCCTCGACCAGCTCAACGCCCATCTGATCGGCGAGAAAGCTGTGCTCGTAATAGGCCGAGTTGTGAATTCCCGGCGTAAGCACCACGACAAAGGGGCGCCCTTCGCAATTCGGCGGCGCCGAAGCTTCAAGCGAGGCGCGCAGGTTCTTGGGGTAGTCGCTGACCCGCTGCACCTTGATCTGGCTGAACAGCTCCGGGAACATCTGCAGCATCGTCTCGCGGTTTTCCAGCATGTAGCTGACCCCGGAGGGCGTCCTTGCATTGTCTTCCAGAACGAAGAACTCATTCTCGCCCGTGCGCACGATGTCGGTGCCGACGATATGGGTGTAGACGCCGCCAGCGGGAGTAAAGTCGATCATCTGTGGCAGGAAGGCATCGTTTTGCGCAATTACAGAGATCGGCACGATGCCCGCCCGCAGGATTTCCTGCCGGTTATAGATATCGTGCAGAAAGGCATTGATCGCCCGCACCCGCTGATCAACACCCCGGGCCAGAGTGGTCCACTCCCGGTTCGAAAGGATTCTCGGTATCAGGTCAAAGGGGATCAAACGTTCTTCCGCATCATCCTGACCATAGACATTGAATGTAATGCCGGTGCGTCGGAAAAATCGCTCCGCCTCTTCGGATTTCTGGGCAAGGCGCACAACGTCCTGCTGGTTGAACCATGCATGGTAGCGGTCGTAGGGACCCCGCACACCGTTTGAGCGACACATTTCGTCGAAAAATTTATCTTCACTCGTCATACTTAACCGTTGCCAGACACTTGGCTAAGCACAAGGCCTGACGACAGTGGCGCCTCTGTGGTGTCCCTATGATGCCTGTTTTTTGGGCGTGGGTGCGTGTTTATGGGCAGGCGCCAGATTGCGGCTCTGATCCCGCTGGGGTCTATTGGCTGAAAACAGACGCAACGCAAACCGACCGGCAGGAGCAGAGAATGACTGAAGACGAGCTGTCAAATGTCAGTCCAAAGGCTGTTGCAACTCCGCCATCATGCACCTCCGCTCACAAGTCGAGTTCGATTGTGTCAGAGCCTCTGGCCGGAACCGAGCAACAGAGCAGTGTTTCACCCGGCGGCGGGGTGATAGACGGGTCCGTTGTATAGGTGGTGGTGCCTCTTTTCAGCCGGGTGCTGCACATGCCGCAAGTACCCGAACGGCAGCTGAATTCCGGCGTCAGCCCATGGGCTTCGGCCATTTCCAGCAAGGATCCGTCTTCTGGTTGCCATGGCATTTCAAACCCGGATTTCGCAAAGCGCACGATCGCTTGCTCCGCGGCAGGTTCCACAGGCTGAGGTGCGGTGGCTTTCTTGCGGACGAGCGATGACGGGCCAAACGCCTCGGCAAAGATGCGGCTGTCTGGGACGCCCAGTCTCAAAAGGCTGTCATAAATCGCCTGCATGAACCCTTCGGGTCCACAAAGGTGGAAATCAAAATCGTCGAGCCACAGCGCCTGGCGCAGGATATCATCGTCGATGACGCCGGTTTTCCAGACCGGACCTTTCGCAGCGCCCTTGGCGGGCTTTTCCGACACCAGCGGCAGGTAGCGGATCTGTCCGCCAGAAGCCTGCGCCAGTTCATCCAACTCTCGTGCGAAGGCCTGGACCTTGGTGTTGCGGGCGGAATGCAGCACCGTGATTTGGCGGCGATGCCGGGTGCGCAGACCTTCGCGCAGGGCATGGCGCACCATCGCAACCATCGGCGTGATCCCGACACCGCCTGCGATCAGGACTGCGGGGCGTGTGGCAGAGGCATCCAGCGTGAAACCGCCGCGCGGCGCCTTTGCCTCCAGCTGGTGGCCGCTCTGGATTTTTTCGTGCAGGTGGCGGGAGACGCGACCCTGTTCCTCTTTCTTCACCGAGATCCGGTAGAAGGGTTCCCCGGGCGCAGAAGAGACGGTGTAGGTGCGCAGTAATGGGGTGTCCTCTCCGGGCAGCGGCACCCGCAGGGTCAGGAACTGCCCGGCCTCGAAAGGCAGAAGCGGCAGGCCATCCGCCGGTTCAAGGTAGAGGGACCGGATCTTCGCGCTTTCGTCCTCGATGCGGGACACCCTGAAGGCGCGCCAAGCGTTGCGGTGCTCTTCGGCCTTCTCGCGCGCATCTGCATCGGTCCAGGTGTCGGTCAACAGCGTGTTGGGGGAAAAGGCCCCTTGGCCTGCGCGGAAGGGCAGCGCATTCTCGGTCCAGAGGCCATGATGGAAGGTGAAACGCCAGCCGCGCTGCGCCCCCTGGAATGAGGAGATGACGGGATCATCCGCTTCCAGAAGCTCTACGGTTCCGGTCAGCTGCAACAGAGTCCCGGTCGCAAAATCCGGGATCAGCAGCCCAGCACGCGGGTTCAGCAGGAAATTTCCCAGCGTGTTGTAGTAGTTGTTCCCCGGAAATTCGGGAATGGTCAGCGTATTGCCTTCGACGTGGATGAAACCGGGTCGACCGCCGCGGTGGGAGACGTCTACCCCTTCTCTTTCAGGAGTGTCGCCTGCCGGAATGTGGCTGGAGACAAAGAAAGTATCGGCGGCTTCGATCAGCGACCGGACGCGTCCTTGCAGATCTATGATCGGCTCTGACTGACGCCGGACGTCTCGGATGTCAGCCGCTTCGAGCTGGCGAAGCTGGATATACTGCGGGCAATTGCCGAAGGACTGGTCCACCTTCAGGGTGAGCGCCTTTTCGGACAGGGAGGCGATGCGGCCATTGACCCGGTTGCGGCGGCGACTGTGCAGTTCGATCCCCAAAAGGCCCAGCCGGGCCCCGGTGCGCAATTCCGAATGAACGGGGTCGCCCTCAGCAGCGGACAGGCTGATCGTCAGATGCTCCGGATCGGGGGAGCGGATGAAGCCCGGGGCACCGGTCAGCAGGGTGGCCCAGGGCCAGCCCTCTGCGTCAACGGCACCTGCTGCGATAAAGGGCAGCTGAGCGTAAAACTCCCGGTGCTGATCTGGCATGAATGGGCGGATAACCCGGCGGCCGAAGACTTCCATGGCGGCGCGTTTACCTGTGCGGCGCTGCATTTCCTGTTCGCCTTCGTGGAAGGGCGAAGATACGTTTGAGACAGAAGAAGACATCGGACCCTCCGGGGTATCTGTTGTTGTGATATGGGCAGTGCCCGGGGGTTAGGCTGCGAGGCCGACCTTGGTCACGGGCATGGCTTTGAAGCCTTTCAGACCTTCGACATTGGCCAGCAGGCGCCGCAGGTTCGGGTAGGCTTCCAGCGAGATGCCACCTTCGGGCGCATGCGCGCTGTAGGAATAGATGGCGATGTCGGCGATGGTCGGCTCGGTGCCCACCAGGAATTCACGACCTTCCATATGCGCTTCGATCTTGCCAAAGGCGGTTGCGGCGGTTGCCGCGCAGAATTCTGCGTCAAACGGTGCGTTGAAGACGTTGATCAGACGCGCTGCTGCCGGGCCAAAGGCGATCTCTCCGGCGGCGAGGGTAAGGAACTTTTGCACTTCGGCTTCCAGAACCGGATCAGAGGGCAGGTAGGCCGGTGCATATTTACGCGCCAGGTAAACGAGGATGGCGTTGGAGTCAGCGATTACGGTGTCGCCGTCTTCGATCACCGGCACTTGCCCGGCGGGGTTCAGGGACAGGAACGGCTCTGCCTTATGGGCACCTGCAGCGAGATCGACGGTGATCATCTCGTGCTCAATTCCGGCAAGGTTTGCGAACAGCTCTACGCGGTGCGAATGGCCGGACAGGGGGAAGCCGTGAATGCGGATTGGTTGGGTCATGGTCTTTTTCCTTGGATACTGATGTTTCAAGTAGGCAAGGGGACTCTATTCTAGCGCTCTTTTGGCGATAATTGACTTTCTTGCGGAATTACTGTGTACATTTTGTGGATTAATTTATCGCCGAAAGGATGCGCTTAACCGCAAGCACAGGTACGGCTGTTGCGGCCCGGACCTCTTTCACGGTCAACTCTGGCGCACCACGACGACGTGGGGCCACCGACCGGCAAACCGGCGGCGCCCTTTCAAAATGGCTCACGTGGAACCGCGCCGGATTTTATCCGATCACTTCCGTTCTCAGAGTGTTGCTGTTGTCTCGCGCGTGCCCGGCGATCTGCTCCAAGGGCGCGAACCACACATCGCCCCGTTCCAGAACCGCCTCGAGCTGACGCTCCATTTCGCGCCAGCGCGCCAGGCGACCGGTCAGGAAGGGATGCAGGACCGGCATCCAGAACCCTCCCGCTTCGTACATCGCCTCGAATTCTTCAAAGAACGGCGCGATCCCCTCGCGCGGGCCGCGCACCGGCATCAGGTAGTCGATCTCGGCAAAATGTGCGAAGGGCGGCCAGTCGTCGGTCCCCCAATGCGGCGGCATCTCGATGATGCTGCCTGTGCCTGTTTTGACAAGATAGGGCAGTTCATCCGCCATCATCGAGCTGTCGTATAGGAATTCATGCGCGATCAGCCGGTCCACCATCGCAGGCGTGATGCTATAGACCGGCGCGCGATAGCCGCGCGGTTTGCGGCCCGTCAGTTTGACATGCACCTCTAGGGCGCGTTCGAACAGTTCCGCTTCTTCGGCATCGGAATGCCCCATCGGATCCTCATGGCGCCAGGAGTGATGGCCGATCTCATGCCCGCCTTCAAGAATGGCCTCGACCGTCTTTGGGTAATTTTCCATCACCCAGCCCGGCATAAAGAAAGTCTGGGTCAGGCCAAGTCGGCGATAGGTCTCCAGAATACGGGGAACCGCCACCGTCGGCCCGTAGCGCCCCATGGAAATCGGCTGGAGCCGCAACTCTGCATCATCGCGGCAGGCATCCCGGATCAGGGAATCGGCGTCGATATCAAAGGTGATTGCGGCCGCACATGTCTTGCCATGGGGCCATTTGATGGGATGTAGAAACATGTGAATCCTTGTCTGGTCTTGCCGTACGCCGGACTATCCGCCGGTCAGGACGTTGCGATGTGGAGCGAAAACAGCGCCTCAAGATCGCGGCGGAATCGGCGCGCGATCTCATCACTGTTGATGTCGTCCGAACTGATGAACTGGATGAAGCGAGCGTTCTGAAGGTGGAACAGCGCCTTGCCCAAACCTTCTGCATCGACCGAGGACGGCAGGTCCCCCGCCTCTTGCAGGGCCTTGATTCTGCGCACCAGCACCTGCGCCAGTTCCTGATCCAGTTCAAAATAGGTCTGGCTGAGCGGCGATCCCCCGTTGAGAGTCACCGCAGAAATCACCTGACGCCAGATCTCCTTTTCCAGGTTGGACATAGCGTGATCAACGATGGTCGATGCAAACTTCGCCGCGATTTCGATCAGGTTGCCCGATTCTTGGGCAAGTTCACGGTCGAGCCGGTCGATCAGCTGCGCGTCACTTTGCGTGACCATGGCAAGAAGAATGCCGGCCTTGGTGCCGTAATACTTGTGCACGGTGACGCCGGACACCCCGGAGGCATCTGCGATCGCTTCGATCGTCGTCTTTTCAAACCCCTGTTTTAAAAAGAGTTTTCGGGCGGATTCGACGATGCGCCTTTGACGGTCTTCTTTCTGTCGTTCTCTCAAACCCACGGTCGGATACTCCGGTTTTCTGCTGCTACGGGGCCATCTAATCAAACACCGCATAGGTTAGTCCACTTAAAAAATTAGTTGCATTAAGTTTTTTACGGGATACGCTTTTTACCAAGTTGCACCCGAAACCGAACAACGAGGAATAGCCATGCGTTCTTTTACTAAACTCGCTTCAGCTGCCGCGGTGGCACTGGGCCTGGGGGCAGGTGCTGCCGCCGCTGATACAGTCAAGGTTGGCGTCTGCGTTTCCTGGCCGGGCTACGCGATGCTGGAGGTTGCCCGCCAGAACAACCTGATCCCCGACCACGATCTGGAGATCACCATCTTCGAAGATCCGCTGGGCGGGCACGCTGCCCTCGCGGCGGGTCAGCTCGACGTTTACGGCTGCACAGCGGATTACACCCCGCTGACCGTCGACCGTGGCACCGATGTTGTGAACGTGGCCTTCCTCAACCCCTCTTACGGCGTCGACCACATTATCCTGGCCCCTGATACCGAGGCCGCGGACCTGCCCGGCAAGAAGGTTGCGGCGCCGCAAGCCTATATCGGTCACCTGTTGATGGGCATCTGGCTGGACACGCTGGGCGTTACCCCGGATCAGGTCGAATGGGTGAACCTCAATGCAGACGAGGCCGTGGGTCCGATGCTGTCGGGTGATCTGGCGGCGGCTTATATGTACGAGCCGTGGATCTCCAAGGTGCTGGAGGCCAGCCCTGGATCGAAAAGCGCCGTCAACACCGCCGACCCTGAGGTCCTGAAGACCGGGATCTTCATGGACGCGCTCTATATGAACAAGAACTTCATCGCCGAAAAACGCGATGTGGCGCTGGCCGTTCTGAAAGCGCGCTGGGATGGTCTGGGCTACTGGAACCAGAACGTGGCCGAGACAAACAAGGCGATGGCAGAGTTCCTGCAATGGCCGGAAGAGGACATCGGATATGTCATCGGCACCAACGGCAAGAGCTTTGAAGGCGGCATCTACATGCTAGACTTCGATGAATCCGCGCAGCTCTGCGGTGTTCTGGACGGCGAGCCGCCCTTTGGCATGGCTAATGGTTCCATGGTGGATTCCGTTGCGCTGACCAATGACTGGTGGGTTAAGCTGGGCCTGATGGACAAGACTGTCGATGCCGCTGCCGGGATCGACTGTAGCCTGATGGGTGATCTGGCCGCTTCTGGCTACCGTCAGTCGCTGACCGCCAACTAATGCCACGCGCAGAAGCGCCTGTCGGTGCTTCTGCCCCTTCCGCCACAGGAGGTAATCCGGTGCCCTCGCCAACCCGCTCCAAACGCTTTCTGGAAATCCGCATGCCGGTCACCCGGCGCCAGCGCATGCTGTCTGCCTTTGGCATATGGGCCGTATTCTTTGCCGTCTGGACCATCGCTGCGGCCACCGGTCTGGTGAATGAGCTTCTGGTCCCTTCGCCGCAAAAGGTGTTCAGCGCCACCTATGATCTCTTCGCAGCGCGCGATTTCGCCAGCGATGTGCTCGTCTCTATCACCCGCGTTGTGGTGGCCTTTGCCATGGCCTGCGCCGTTGCAGTGCCGCTGGGGGTGATGATGGGCACCTTTGCCTCGGTCGAGGCAATCTTTGCCCCCTTTGTCTCCGCCTGGCGTTACCTGCCCGCGCCGTCCTTTATCCCGATCCTGCTGATGTGGTTCGGCACCGGTGAGGCGCCCAAGCTGGCGCTCTTGTTCATCGGCGTCATCTTCTTCCTGATCACCCTGATCATGGATCACACCAAGAACGTGCGCAAAGAGCTGATTGAAACCGCTCTGACATTGGGCGCAGACCGCTACGTCGTTGTGTTGAAAGTGGTCTTCCCCGCCGCGCTGCCGGATATCGTAGTGGCAATGCGGCAGATGCTGGCGATGGCCTGGACCTATCTGGTGATCGCCGAGATCGTCGCCTCAACCACCGGCATCGGCGCCATGATGATGCGGGCGCGCCGCTTCCTGAAAACCGATGAGATCCTGGCCGGGATCATCGTCATCGGTGCCCTTGGCCTGCTGTTTGATCTTCTCTTTGCCGCGCTGCACCGCGGCCTGTTCCCCTATCTCAAGGAAAAACGCTGATGACCGCAACGCTGGTTGATATCTCGAACCTGTCCAAGGCGTTCGACATCGGGCGCGGGCAGAAACTTCAGGCGGTGCAGGATGTGTCATTCTCCGTCGAGAAGAACTCCATCTGCGTGCTGCTTGGCCCGTCTGGCTGTGGCAAATCCACCATCCTGCGCATGATTGCTGGGCTTGAAACCGCAACCGAGGGCGAGATTGTCGTCGGCGGGCGCAAGGTCGACGGGCCGGGGCGTGACCGGGGCATGGTGTTCCAGGCCTACACCTCCTTTGACTGGCTGACGGTGCGCAAGAACGTCGAATTCGGCATGAAGATCAACGAGGTGCCCGCACAGGAACGCCGTGAACGCGCCGAGCATTTCCTCAATCTGGTTGGCCTGTCCAAATTCGCCGATGCCTATCCGTCGCAGCTGTCCGGTGGCATGCGCCAGCGCGTGGCCATTGCCCGCACGCTTGCCAATGATCCCGAAGTGTTGCTGATGGATGAACCCTTTGGCGCGCTCGATGCAGAAACCCGCTGGCTGATGCAGGAGCTGATGATCGATGTGGCGGAAAAGACCAACACCACCATGGTGATCGTCACCCATGATCTGGAAGAGGCGATCTTTCTGGCGGACAAGATCGTTTTTCTGTCGAGCCACCCGGGCCGCCTGAAGGAAGAGATTATCCCGGCTTTCAAGGATGGGGCGCGCATCGCGGACAAGGAACGCATCGTACGCCTTGAGGGCTACGGTGCGCTGGAAGAAAAACTGATGCGGCTGATGCGCGAAGAAGGGCACCGGGATGAATAAGCCAAACACAGACGGAGGCGCAGCATGAGCGTGAGTTTCGATTTCTCCGGCACATCCGTTCTGGTCACAGGCGCCAGCAGCGGCATCGGCTACGGCGTGGCGATGGGCTTTGCACGGGCAGGGGCCGACCTCACGATCCTGTCGTCGAGCGATGCGATCTTTGACGCCGCCAAAGAGATGCCTGGCAAGGTGCAGGCGATCAAATGCGATATCTCGGATGCCGCAGCGGTGACACAGGCGCTGGCGCATATCGAGAAACTGGACGTGCTGATCAACAATGCCGGGCTGGAGCGCCCGACGCCGCTGACCGGCAAGAACCCTGAGGGCAACGCCACCTTTGAACAAATCGTCGGGATCAATATCACCGGCACCCAGAATGTGACCGATACTCTGGTGAACCGGATCAGCGACGGCGGGCGGATTATCATCACCGCGTCCATCTGGGCCAAGACCGCCGTGGGCGGGTTCTCGGCCTATGTCGCCTCCAAACACGCCAATGTGGGCCTGATGCGCACCTGGGCGCAGGAGCTGGGCCCGCGCGGCATCCGTGTCAACGCTGTCTGTCCGGGTTGGGTCAAGACCGGACCTGCGATGAACTCCCTGCGGGAACTGGCTGAAACCAGCGGCCAAAGCGAAGAGGAATTGTTGCAGGAAATCGTATCTGCACAGGCCATCGACGGGCTGATGGAACCGGCGGATATGGCCGCGACCTATATGTTCCTTGCCAGCGATGGCGGCGCGAATATCACCGGGCAGGCGATCAACGTCGACCGGGGCGAGGTGATGGCATGAGCCTGCAAGGCCAGACCGCGCTAGTCACTGGCGGCGCGCGCGGTATTGGCCGGGCGATCTGCCTCGCGCTTGCCGATCTCGGCGCGGATGTCGGGTTCTGTCACTATGACGATCCCGAAGCCGATGCGACTTTGGCCGCCATCAACCAACGCTCGCGCGGTTTTGCCATGAGCGCCGATGTCGCCGATGAGCAGGCAGTCGAGGGTTTTTTCGACGCGGCCTGCAAGGCCCTTGGTGCGCCCGACATTCTGGTGAACAACGCGGGGATCCTGCGCGAAAGCCCATTGGCCGAAACCAAGGCTGCGGATTTCGACCGGGTCATTGCGGTGAACCTGCGCGGCAGCTTCCTTGCCTCGCGTGCCTTTGTGCGCCGAACGGACTGTGGGCGGATCATCAATATCGCCAGTGATCTTGGCCTGCTGGGACGCGAAAACATGCTGGCCTATACCGCCTCGAAAGGCGCCATCATCACCATGACCCGGACGCTGGCGCGCGAACTGGCGCCGGGGATCCTGGTCAATGCCGTGGCGCCGGGCTCGACGGAAACGGATATGACCAGCCCCCAGAACATGAGCCCCGAGGCCATTGCCAAGGATCTCGACACACCACTTGCGCGCTTTGGCCAACCGCGCGAAATCGCCGATATGGTCGCCTTTCTCGCCAGCCCGCAAAGCGGTTTTATCACCGGGCAATGCTTTGGCGTCAACGGCGGCAGCGTCATGCTTTGATCAAGGATACCTCCCATGACTGACCCTTTCTTCCACCCGGTTTCCGGTTTTGATGTGCCGCGCTTTGCCGGTGTTCCGACCTTCATGCGCCTGCCGCACCTGTCGCTTGATGATCCGCGCCTGATGGACGTGCAGGTCGGCCTGATCGGCACCCCCTGGGACAGCGGCACGACCAACCGCCCAGGCCCACGCCACGGACCGCGCCAGCTGCGCGACATGTCGACGATGATCCGGGCTCAGAACGGGGCCACCGGCGTGCGCCCCTTCGAGATGGTGAACTGTGCCGATCTGGGCGATGTCGGGCCGAACCCGGCGGACCTGCACGACAGCATGGACCGGATTACCCAGTTCTACGATCAGGTCGTGGCCGCCGGTGTCCTCCCCCTGACCGGCGGCGGTGATCATCTGTGCTCGCTGCCGATCCTGCGGGCCCTTGGCAAGAGCGCACCCCTGGGCATGATCCATTTCGACAGCCACACGGACCTCTTCAAGGATTACTTCGGCGGCACCCAATACACCCATGGCACACCCTTCCGCCGCGCCATCGAAGAGGGCCTGTTGGATCCCAAACGGGTGGTGCAGATCGGCATTCGCGGTACCACCTACGACAGCGAAGACCGTGACTTTGCCGATGCGGTGGGCGTGCGGGTGATCGCGATCGAAGAGTTCCACGCCCGCGGCCCAGAGGATGTGATGGCCGAAGCCCGCGAGATCGCAGGTTCGCAGCCGACCTATGTCTCCTATGACATCGATTTCGTTGATCCGGCCTTTGCGCCGGGTACCGGAACGCCCGAGGTCGGCGGGCCGAACTCCTATCAGGCCTTGCAGGTGGCCCGGCTGTTGAAGGGGGTGAACATCGTGGGTGCCGATCTGGTGGAGGTTTCGCCGCCCTTCGATCAAAGCGGCGCGACCGCCTTTCTCGGGGTCTCCATCATGTTCGAGATCCTGTGCAACCTGGCACTGGCTCTGGGGGAAAACTCAGAATAACTTGGAGAGAGACAGCGCATCGCGGATTTCCAGATGGCATGTGGCCCCGTGAAATGGGTGCCACAGAGCGATAGGAGAAGTGGAGCGCTGTTTCTGCTGCATGCAATGTGACGCAATCTGCTGGGTCACCATTGCTGACGTGGTATCAACACTCAATTGCAAAGCGCACGGTTTTTCGCATCAGGCACCCAGGGGATGCTTTTCCGAATTCGAAAAGCACCTGAGGAGACCGCAATGCGCTTTACAACTCTACTGGCGGCCACGCTTGGCCTTGCCATGGCCGCGCCCGGCTATGCCGGTGACAGTATCCCCACCGTCGGCACCAGCCCCTGGGGGCCCAAGGATGAACTTGGCGCCTTGAACCTGATGACCGAAGACACTCGGGCAGCGATCCTGTCCCGTGTTGCGGGGGGGCAGGTTTTCGACCTTTCCGTCGAGTATTTCATCGGCATGCCCGGCTGGCACGCGGCGGGCGATCCCCGGTACCAGTTCTGGATGACCCATACCCCGCGCGGTGCGGCGATTGATGACCCGCTGGGCGTTGGCCGGGATATCGGCGAACACGTCAGCTACACCGGATCGGCGGTGTCGATGTATACCCATACCGGCACTCATATCGACGCCCTGAACCACTTTGGCCTCAACGGTGAGATTTTCAACCATTTCAGTGCGGATGAACATCTGGGCGATACCGGTTGGAAGGTCACCGGCGCAGAGACGATCCCCCCCATCGTGGCCCGTGGCGTGCTGATCGATGTCGCTGCGGCAAAGGGTGTGGAGATGCTGTCCGAAGGCTACCGCGTTACCCAGGCGGATCTGGAGGCCGCGCTGGAGGCGCAGGGTGTTGCCTTGCAAAAGGGCGATGTGGTCCTGATCCGGACTGGACGCATGCAGGTCTACGAAGAGGCTGACCAGTTCTCGCACAACCCGCCGGGTCTTGGCATGGAAGCGGCACGTTACCTTGCCGAAAAATCCGGTGCGATGATCGTCGGCGCCGACAATCTGAGCTTTGAGGCCTTCCCGTCAGAGGTCGAAGGCAATTACGTGCCGGTGCATACCTACCTTCTGTCGCAGGTGGGCGTTCCGATCATCGAACTCGCCTATCTGGAAGAATTGTCCGCCTCCGAGGTTTACGAGTTTGCCTTCGTGGCAGGCTCGCTCAAGCTGCGCGGTGCGGATGCGGCTCCGTTGCGCCCGATTGCAATGCCCCTGCAATAAGGCGCCGGACGGGCGGCTGGAGGTCAGAGGTCAGCCGCCCAACATTGTTTTTTGGATCGCCGCCCATCAGGTGTGGGGCTCGGATGGCTCAGCCTTGCTCGGTCATGCGGTCCGATCTTTGCGCATGCCGTTCCGCCACACGCGCCCGGGATGCGGCAAGATGTGCCCGCGCAGCGCGAGCCCGGTCCTGTAGCCTGTCATCAGGCACTTCAGGTGGGAAGCCGCACAGAACGTTGAAGCCTTTGTGGTCAGTAAACGCCCACTGAGCTGCCAAAAGCTGGTAGCATTTCAGATCCCAACCCTCTTCATCCGGTTCAAATCGGATACGCCAGTTGCCCCGTACCTGAACCGGCAGGCGCAGCCGCCGTATCTGCATCATGGCCTCGTGGCCGTTTGTCGCCGTGCGCAGCCCCTGTTCCCGCAGTTTCTTGATCCGATGCAGCAGGCCTGCTGCCTCAGGTTTGCGGCGGCCGGCAAAAAGCACTTCGATCTCTGCGTCGGGTCTGACGATCCCCTTGATCAGCAGATCTCCCCGGTTGTTGCGGTTGACCACGGGGATCAGCTCCACAGGCACATCGCGCAGCTCGCGCTTGAACAGGCCGGCGTCTTCGCTTTGCGGAGTCACGTGCTTTTGTTCTAGGCGTCTGTTCGTCATGCGGAGGTCCGGGCGCTGGTTCATAGGGCAGACAGGGCGATAAATGCTATCGTCCTGCTTTCACCCGAAGATTTACCGCGCGCCGGTTAACAGGGCATTGAAAACAGTGTCTTTCTGCGACCAAGCCACGGGATCATTGCTCCCGGAATGCGCGTGACATGCTGTCCTTCACCGGTTTGATCAGATATTCAAAGAAGGTCCGCTCCTCGGTTTCGATCATGATGTCGGCAGGCATCCCAGGCACCGGCGCGAAGTGCGACACCCTCGCATATTCCGCTGACGACAGATCAATATGGGCGACATAGACCTCGCGGGCGATGCCCTGCGAGGTGTCGGTGATGGAATCCGCCGACAGGTAACTCACGTGACCGGTCAGCATCGGCGTGGTGCGCCGGTTCAGCGCCGAAAGCCGTACCGCCGCGACCTGTCCGACGCGGATACTGTCGATATCAGTGCGCGGCACCAGGGTTTCGATCAGCAGGGGTGCATCGGCGGGCAGGATCTCGGCGATGGGTTTGCCGCTTTCGATGACGCCGCCAGAACTGTGGTAGTAAAGGCGCACGATGGTGCCGTTGACGGGCGCCACAACGGTCGAGCGGGACAGCACGTCCTTGGCCTTGCGGGCCTTTTCGCGGATCGTGTCCAACTCGGCCTGCACGGCCTGCAGCTCATCCAGCGCCTTGCGCCGACGTTCCGTTGTCAGTTTTTCGATCTCCAGCTCAAACTTAAGCCGGGATCGTTCTATTTCTTCAACCTCTGATTCAATCCGTGCGATATGGCCGTCTGTCTCCAGCATCGCGCGGCGCACATAGTTGAATTCGGGGCGCCGGATCAGGCCGCGTTCCAGCAGGGCTTCCTTGTCGCTTAGCTCTTCGCCGAGGTTCACGCCCCGCGCGCGATAAGCGGCCAGCTGCGCCTTGTAGCCCTTGCTGCGGATTTGAAGCGAGGCGATACCATTCTCCAGAATCTCCAGCTCCTTTTGCTGCATGTGCCGGGCCGAGGCAAAGGATAGCCGCTGATCCTCAACGATTTGGGCCACCTGCTGGTTCTCTTTGGCCAGTTGCAGAAGGCGGGGGGAGAACGTGACCTCCTCCGCCTCATCATATTCGGCCCGAACCCGCGCTTCGGCGGCCTCAAGCCGCGCCTTGCGGAACTCCATTTCGCGCAGGTCGGCCTGGGCCGCGGTCTGTTTCAGCTGGATGATCTGATCGCCCTTGCTGATGCGGTCGCCCTCGGAGACAAGGATCGCCTCGATGATGCCGCCTTCCAGGTGCTGGACGATCTTGTTCTGGCCGGTGGCGACGAAGCTGCCCTGCGAGATCACCGCCGCCGCCAGTGGTGCGCGGAAGGCCCAGGTGCCAAATCCGCCAAAGGCGATGGCAAAGAGCGCGATGCCAAAGATCACATGCTTGCGGATCGAGCGGGGCACCTCGTGGTGCCATTCCATGAGATCGACGGTCTGTGTCATTGCGCGTTCCCCCCTTGTGTGGGCGTGGTGCCCCCTTCGGGACCACGGGCGTTGCCTTGCTGGAAATTGGCCAGCTGCTTCAGCACTTCATTGCGATGCCCCATCAAGGCGACATTGCCGTCCGACAGCAGCATGATCTTGTCGACAACGCTCAGCAGCGTTGGTTTCTGGGTGATGACCACCACGGTGATCTTGTTCTCCTTGGCGTGCTGAATGGCGCGCGCCAGCGCCTGATCACCCGCGACATCCAGGTTCGAATTCGGCTCGTCCAGAACCAGAAGCCGCGGATTGCCAAAGAAGGCCCGGGCCAGGGCGATACGCTGTTTCTGCCCACCCGACAGGGGCGATCCATCCGCTGCCACCATGGTTTCATAGCCCTGCGGCAGTGACGCGATCATGTTGTGCACGTCGGCCAGTACCGCAGCGCGGTGGATCTGTTCGTCGGTGGCATCATCGCGCATCCGGGCGATGTTCTGTTTGATGGAGCCGGGGAACAGCTGCACGTCCTGTGGCAGGTAACCTATGTTCTCGCCCAGCTGGCGCGGCTCCCAGTTTCGCAGATCCATCAGATCAAGCCGGACATTGCCCGAGGTCGGCAGGATCGACCCCACCAGCATCTTGCCCAGCGTCGTCTTGCCCGCGCCGGAATTGCCGATCACCGCCAGCGTATCGCCGGGTTCCAGAGAAAATCCGACAGCATTCAGCACCACCTGTTTGGTGCCGTTCGGGACATATAGCAGCCGCTCCACATCCAGCCGACCTTGCGGATCGGGCAGGCGCAGCCGTTCGAACTGATGGGCAGAGCGGGTGAGAAGGTTGGAAATCCGACCATAAGCCGAGCGCGACAGCAGGAAGGCGTTCCAGCCTTCGATGGCGCCTTCGACCGGGGCCAGCGCCCGACCGGCAATGATCGAGGCAGCAATCACCATGCCGCCGGTAATCTCCCCGGCAATCGCCAGATAGGCGCCCCATCCCAGCATGCCGACCTGCGTCAGTAGCCGCACTCCGCGCGACAGGGTGGCAGACATCACGTTGCGGTCTTGCGCGCGGACCTGCGAGGTCAGCGAAGCCGCAGTGTCGCGGCCCCAGATGGTGACCGCCTCAGGAATCATCGCCAGCGCGTTGATGATCTGGCTGTTCCGGGTCATGGAATCGAGGTGCATATTCGCTTTTGACTGCGCCAGGTTCGCCTCGGCAAAGGGGCGCGCGGTCATTTTCTGGTTCACGTTTGCGATCACCAGCAGAACGATTGCCGTTCCCGCAACGATATAGCCCAGATGCGGATGCACCAAAAAGATCGCGACCATAAAGATCGGCGCAAAGGGCACGTCGAGAAAGGACATCAGCGTGCCGGAGGTGAGGAAACTTCGCACCTGCTGCAAATCGCCCAAGGCCTGATACTCGCGCCCGGATCCATGCAGCGAGGCATGCGCCGCCGCGCTCAGGATCGGCGCGCCAAGGCGGGCAGCCACCTCGACCGCGGTGCGCATCAGCATGAAGCGTCGCACCGCGTCAAAGACTGACTGCAGGATCACCGCGCCGGCAATCACCAGCGTCAGCATGATCAGCGTATCCACCGAGCGGCTGGTCAGCACGCGGTCGGAGATCTGAAACAGATAAAGCGGGATGGCCAGCACCAGAACATTGGTGGCGCAGGTCATCAGCATCACGAAGCCCATATTGCGCCGGACCGCCACGACGCCTTCGCGCAGGCTCTTTTCGTAGTTCTGTGGTCCAAGCCGCCGGTGGAACCGTGCAGGCCCGCCACCGCCGCCATTGCCGCCTCCGTTGCCGCCATTGCCGCCGCCATTGGCAGGGGGCTCTGCGGCGTCGTCCTGCTTGCGCACACGGGTATTGATCTGCCCCTCCAGCGTTGTCCCGCCCAGCCCGCGGGCCGGTGGGGTCATGCGGCCTTCCTCGGGGGCTTTCTGTTTCGCTCTGGCAGTCTGTAAGGCTTGAGAGAACGGCCCGGCCTTGGGGGCTGGCCGGGGTTTGGAGGAGGGCGTGGTTTCGGGCGCGACTTCCGGGTCGGCAGCCTTCATCGTCTCAGGTGTGATCTCGGCCTCTGCCGGGGTAGGTTGCGGCATTGCGAGAGAGGGGGGGCTATCGCTTGCGGCAGGTTCGTGGCCCGAATTGGGAGGCGCCGGTTCCTCGGTGGGTCGGCGCATGTGGCGTTCCAGGCAATAGGGCGCGGGATCCGGTTTGGCCTCCGGCTGCTCCGGCCCGAACCGTTCCAGCTTTTGCTGGTCTTGATCGTCGGTGACCAATGTCAGAGTGCTTGTTTGCTCTTCCTGTTGCGGCGCCGTGGCTACGGTGTGCGGGAAGCCTGCGGTTCGACCAGATTTTAGTGAGGCTGCGGCCTTTGCCTGCAAGACCTGCAGATCTTTTTGGTTGTCGATTGCTTCTTCTTCCTCGGTGCCGCAGCGTGCATCGTATTTGGTAATTTTCATGACACTCCCCCTGTGTTTCGTCCCTGTTTCTCGTCCGTGTGTTCGTCCCTGGTCTCAGTCCCTATTGGTTCAGGCCAGCATCGTCTGCATGACATCCAGATGTGCGGGCGCATCGTCTTGAACCGCGGTTGACGCGGCTGTGTGATCCGCATCCGCGGCGTTTCCGGTGGCATTCAGATCGGTCAGAAAGGCAACCGCTTCGCTTGCCAGTGGCGCTTCGGGGCCGGGCGCAAGACGCACATCGGTGGGCGGCGCATCGCCGGAAATCAGCTGGGCCTGGTACAAGACCGCGTCGGAAAACACCGATCCGCCCGACATCACATGAGAAGGCAGACCATTGTCGAAGATCGTGGCCAGATTTACGGTCGCATTGGCGCCCGTGCTGACCATCGCCGCATCACTCGGAGCCTCAGGGGGCTCGGGGCCGTCCGGGGCGTTGGGAATGTCGATCAGGTCGCTGTCGGAGAGGACATTGATCTGGGTGACCTCGCGCATCTGGATGAGGTCGCCGCCGACATAAAGGACGCTCAGCACCTCCTGCGGGGCCCAGAGGCCGCTGGTCAGAACCGGCGACAGGTCGGGCGCTTCGGGGTCGAACCCATCCAGCAGAGCGCGGAAGTCCCCGGTGAGGGCGCTGATCTGGTCTTCTCCGGTATGGGTGATCGACGCGCTGTTGATCAGCGCGTTGTCGGAGCTTTGACTGGCTGCAGCGGGTTGAGAAGCCGGGGTCGGTGCGGGATGGGACAGCCAGAAATCTTCATCCAGCAGGATATTGGTCTGCGAAATTATGTTTTGCGAAATCATGTCGCCGGCAACAAGGATCAGGTCGTAGGCCTGACCAAAGGTGCCGGTGAAGTTGAAATTGATGGCTTGGTTTTCACCGGTGGACAGGGTGGTTTCGCTGCCGGAGGTGGTGAAGGAGACCGTATCCTCATCCCGGATCATATTGATCTGGTGAATCCAGTCATAGGTGATCAGGTCGTCCTCGACACAGGCGAGGGTCACCGGGCCGGGCAGACTGCCCGCGCCGCCGGTTCCGGGCGGGGCGGTTTCTGTCGGCTGTCCGTCAAAGCTGGCTGCGTTGATCAGCTGGTTGTCCTCTTCGGGCCGCGCAGCGTCATCCCGCAGCACGTTGACCTGCGAAATTACATCCAGGCTGGCCACGTCGCCCCCGACCGCGATGACGGCCGCATCGACGCCACCGCCGCTGATTATCGCTTCGTTGAGAGCGAGGTTCTCACCAGTGGTCTGGGTTGGGGTGTCGGCCGCCTGTGGTGTTTCGTCCGTTTCTGTTTCGGCATCGGGTTGCAGGGGTTGCGGCAGTGCGTCCTGCCAGGCGGGTAGCTCCGGCTCTGCCTCACCGTTCACTGTCACACCCTGCAGGGATGTGCCCGTGGCGATATGGACTGTAGCGGCTGGTGTCTGCGCCGCAGCATCATCGGCGCGGTCGAGGATCTGCGTGATGATCGTTTCGCCCACCTCGGCCGGGCTTGGCAGGTCGTTTTCCTCTGCCAGATCGTCAGATTGACTGGAAAACTGATCGGTAGCGAGGGTGACGGCCTCAGGATCCAGCACCTGCAAGCGCGCGGCCAGAACTTGCAGCTCCATCAGGTTCTCGCTCTGAGTCTGCACGAAGCCCTGAGCGGTTTCTGCGGAGATGTTCAGATTGTCCTGATCCACCAGCGTGTTCACCTGCAATGTAACATGTACGGAAGCGCCCGGCGGCGGTGCTGCATGGACTGGCGGCAGAGCGCCGCTCGGCCCGGCAGCACTGGCCTGCTCCAGCGGAGGCGCCAAGGCGCCTGACGGCAGGTGGACATCAGGCGGTGCCAGAGAGGTTTGCGGAAGAGGCTGCGGCGCCTGGGGCGCGGGTGTCGGTGCCGGAAGGCTGTAAGGCGTGGCATCCTGAGCCTGCGGGGCGTACCCCTGTGGGCCGTAGACGAAATCGCGGGCTGCGGAGTGTTCCTGCAGCAGGTCGAGCATCTGTTTCTTTTGTTGGAACCGGAAGCTGCTATATTCAATACGTGAATGTGTATTTTCGGTAACCGTTTGAAAGAGGCCGATAAAATATGCGATCGCTTCTGTCGTCTTGTCCATAAACATGGCGGACGCTACCGATACGGAAAAAGAGTTTCGGGGCAAGCCCGCGCGATAGATACGCCGCGCGGGCCGGTTTCTGGTGGGGTGCCGACACGTTGTCCGACACCCCCGGCTGTGGGGTCAGCCGTCGTCTTCGCCGGTCAGGGTGTAGGTCGAGTTCAGATCGTGACCGACGGTGGTCATGTCCACGGTATTGCCAAGGACATTTGCACCCATGGTGATCGACTGGTTGAACGCCGTGGTGTCCAGGATCGCATCTGCCGAGGCATAGGATTCGCCTGTGACGAAGCCGTCATCCCCGTTGTGCGATCCCCACATGCCGCCGCTGCCGCCGCTGCCGCCGTCACCACCGACGGCCATCGCTGCGTCGCCGCCGATCACCGAGGAATGGGCCGCGCCTGCAGTGGTGCTGCCACCAACCGCGCTGCCGGTTGCGCCGCCTGCACCACCGGCTGCGCCGGCTGCACCAGCCGCACCAGAGGCTGCGCTGGAATGTGCGCCCGCAGCGATCCCGCCGCCTCCGGCCATGGCGCCAGAGCTGGCCGCCGCAATCGCCGCAGCCGCATCGCCGCCTTCCAGGAAGTCAAGCAGGCCAAGGTCAATACCACCTTCGACCGCTGATGCACCTGCAGCCGCGCCACTGGCCGCTGCACCGACACCGACGCCAACATTCACGCTGGTGGCATCGGCCGCGCCGCTGGCGCCGCCCTGAGCAGAGGCTGCGCCGCCGCCGCCGCCATCACCGGATTCGACATCGTCGGATTGCGACCAGCCGCCAAAGGCTGCGCCAAGCGCGTCACCGCCGCTGGAACCGGCGTCTCCGCCGCTGGAGCCGCTGCCACCTTCGGCCGCGATGCCTTCGTCAGCCTCTGCCGAGCCACCGGTGGCACTGCCATTCTGGTTGAAGCCGGCGCCGGAATTGGTGACATCCGGATCATGCAGCGAGTCGTTGTCATTGAGCTTGTTGTTCATGACGTTGACGGTGCCGACATCATTGCCCGGGCCGTTGAGCGCATTGTTGAGCAGGTTTTCCAGGTTCACGTCATCGCCGATGTCGTAGTGCATATCGCCGTCTTCGGTCATCAGCACATCACCAATCGAGGAGCCACCCTGCACGTCGATGTCGGCAAAGTCGTCATCGTTGGGCATGTAGCCTTCCATATCGATATCGATATCCACGTCCACGTCCGTATCGGTGGTGTGGGAGCTGTCGGTGGCCGTGCGACTGATATTGGTGTCGCTGTTGGTCGTCGTGGTGTTGTTGTTGTTGGTGTTGCTGTCCGTATTGGTGTTGGAATCGACGTCCTCGTTGTAATCGTAATTCCAGTTGCCATTGGCGTTACCGTTGGCGTTGCCGTTCAGGCTCGCGTTGCCATTGAGGTTCAGGTTGCCGTTGCCATTACCGTTGAGGTTGAGGCTTTCCTGGGACTGCGCCTGACCCTGACCTTGGCCCTGGGCTTGCCCCTGACCTTGTCCTTGATCCTGGTCCTGGGTTTGTTCCTGATCGCCGTTGTCGTTATAGGTCACCGGGCTGTTGTTGAACCATCCGAGCGCGGTTTGATTGTTTTTGATAGACATTGCTTTGGGTCCTTTGTCGGTTTGCCCGCTGCGACCGTCAGTCATCTCTAAAACGGCCATCTCCGGGCGGTTGAGTTCAGCCGGGCATGTGTGTCCAGCTGGCTTCGGGGAACGCCGCCTTCAGCAGGCATTGGCATTCCGGGCGCTGCAATAAGCGCTGGACCAGAGTGCGCGTGGACCGGGTGAAAAAATAGCTGGATGAAATATTAATGCTCGAACCGGCGTGGTTTCTTTCCGCTTAGAACAAATGGGCAAAGTTTGTAGTGGGATTCGGAAAGTTGGGCAGGGGGCTACTACCGATTCGGTCTATTTCAGCAGAAGCAAGCCCTTTCCGAAAAGGACCCAGGTCAGCGGCTGTCAAGAGGATGGTCAGCGTCGCGTCGACTGAAAAAATGTTAGTTAATATAACGTTAAGATTTTCCTGATGCAGGGCGCTCGGCCCCGGGCAGGCGGCTTCGCGTTAAGTCTAAAGGTTAATATAAATTAGAATTTCACCTCTTGGTTCGATTTGTGTAATGTTTATTCAGAGGTGGTCGCGCCTAACAGCGCCGGGGGGCCATCCCGATGGGGGAAGCTGACATTACCGGCGACAAAAACCGCACCCTTGCTGTTGAGGATTGCGACAGACACCCGATGTAAAAATATTGCAACATTTGAAGCCGGACTGTTGAGCAGTCGGTCCCGACCTCGATGGGTTGTGGAGTAGTGTTATGAGTGTAAAGTCTATTACGATCCTAGGCGGGGGGGCGACCCTGTCCGAACAATGTGCCCGTGTGATCAAGCAGGAATATGCGGGTGTTCAGCTTATTCGGCTGAAGAGCATCGACCAGTTGAAGATTCTCGAACATTCCGAGGGCATGACTGTTCCCGGTCCAACCTCCCTTGCGCTTGTCGAGCAGGAGGTCATCGAAGAGGATATCGAAAAGGGCCTTGAGGCCGTCAAACTGCTGGCTCCGAAACGGGTGGTTCTGGCCTATCACGACGATGATGTCGCGGCCGAGTTCTACCGGCACGTGCGCGGACGGCAGGAGCTAGGCCGTTTCGGGTTCCTGCCGATGAACCTGCAGCTTGATTGCTGGCTGTCGATGCTGCGGCTGCTGATCCTGGACCAGGGCTGCGTTCCGAACGCGCTATTGGCCAAGGTGCGGCCCCAGGCATCTTCCCGGGTGAGCGAGCAAGTCACCGGCGGCTGCCGCTGCGCCGACGCGAACCTCACTCCGCGCGAGAACGAGATCCTGCGTCTTGTGGCGCGGGGCAAGCAGAACAAGCTGATCGCGGCCGATCTCGCGGTTTCGGAGCACACGGTGAAACTGCACATGCACAATATCATGAAGAAGCTGGGCGTGCGGAACCGGACCGAGGCTGCCGGGCTATACTTTAGTGAGGCTAGGACCGGATGACTCTGGCGGCCGATCAGAACTTTTCTCAGTTGCTGATGTTGATCGGTCGCCTCAACTACACCTGGACCAATACCGAAAGCCTGTTCATCCATCTGATTGCGGGGCTGACCGATACGGATACCGAAGCGGCGCTGATCATCTTTCTGACGCTCAACACCACCCGCGCCCGGGTCGAACTGGTCGAGCGCCTGGTCAAGCTGGAGCGCTGTGACCGAGAACTGCGGGGGCGGGTGCTGGAGGCGACCAAGCTGATGATGCGCCAGTCGGCCCTGCGGAACAGGTACAATCACTGCATCTATTCCTTTGACAAGGACGCGGGCATGGCGCGGACAATTCTGATGCGCATTTCCGACCGCAAGGACCGGCTGAAGATCGGGCAGACAAGTGATGTCGATGATCGCGCGATAGAAGAGATCGAACGCACGATCGCCACGCTTCAGGACGTTAACAGCACCATCTGGAAGATCGTTCAGGATTACGGGTTTCCGACCTGACAGGGCCGACCAGGGCCGCCGCCGCGCCCGTGGACACCGCGGCGGTGAGGCGTGTGTGGTGTCAGGCGGCCTTTGCCAACAGGCTGCCAAGCGCTTGCAGGGCACGCGAAACGCCTGCTTCGGTGGTGATGGTTCCCGGGGACATGCGCAGGATCTGACCGCGTGCATCCATATAGATCTGCTGGGCGCGTAGCTGCTCCAGCACCTCCGGCGCCGGGGTGTCCTGCGGCAGGGAAACCATCAGGCTGCCACCACGCTTGTCAGGATCCAGCGGGCTGGCAAGTCTCAGGCCAAGAGAGGTGAGCCCGTCGCACAGCTGCTGCGACAGGGCGCGGTTATGTGCCACGAACGCGGCATCGTCCTGCTGCATCCGCCATTGCAGCGCGGGCAGGCTGGCGACCGCAGGCAGGCAGGAGGGGGTGCCGTTGTCGAAGCGGCGCGCATCCGGGGCAAAGGAAAAGGCATCCAGTGCCCAGGAGAACGGGTTGTCCTGCGAAAACCATCCACGCAGGTCTGGCTCACACTGTGGCAGCAGGCCTTCATCCACGTAGATAATACCGGCGCCTGGCGTGCCACAGAGCCATTTGAGGCTGGTAGAAATCACGAAATCGGCCTTGGGTTTGGCCACGTCATAAGGCAGCAATCCGGCGCCTTGGGTGATATCGACGCCGATCAGGCTGCCCATCTTGCGGCCATGGGCAGCCAGACGTTCAATGTCGCTGCGGTGTGAACTGGTGGAGCTGATCCAGGTGAGCAGGGCCAGACCGACGTTTTCGTCCCATTCGGCCAGAATATCGTCATCCTCGACCCAATGGGCGCCTTGCCGCATGGCAACGGTCTGCAGGTCGAACTCGTAACGCTCCGAAAGACCGCTGAGCAGGAAATGCAGCGACGGAAAGCCATCCTCGGCCACCAGGACCTTTTTGCCTTTCAGTGTTTCGGCAGGCAGGGCACCGATCACCGACATCAGTGCGGCGGTCACGTTTTCGGCCGTGGTAAGGGTGCCTTGCGGCGCCTTGATCAGTTGTTCCCAAAGGTCAATGAACTGCTGGCGCTTGTGCAGGATCTCGCCCCATTGTCCGTCGTCGAAGGCGGCCCAGGTCTGGGCAAAATCATTCAACCCGCGGGACAGGTCGGCCTCTTTTTCGGGGTAGTGGCCGATGGAATGATACAACAGGTAGGCGTCGCCGCCGCCGGAAACTGCGGACATGGTCTTCTCCGTGGAATGGGATTGGGCGCCGGGGGCGCCGGGAGTGGGATGGCTCAGCCGGGGATTAGCGGTAGCCACGTTTATAGTGTTGTTCGAGCCAGCTGGTGAACCGGACCAGAGGCCACAGGAACGCGGCATAAATGGCGGCAGCCAGCAATAGCGGGGTCGGGTTGGCAAACAGCGCCTGCGCATCGGTTGCCTGTTTCAGTAGGTCATCCATCGCCACCACCGAGGCCAGCGAGGTGTCCTTGATGATCGCAACACAATAAGACGCCAGCGGCGGGATCATCATGCGAAAGGCCTGCGGCAGCACGACCTTGCGCATGGTGGTGAGAAACGAAAGGCCAAGCGCCTCGGAGGCTTCGAACTGGCCCTTTGGTACCGCTTCGATGCCCGCGCGCACCACCTCGGCGGTATAGGCGGCCAGCACCAGTGACAGGGCGATGGTGGCCGCGACGAAAGAAGAAAAGACGATCCCGGCAAAGGGCAGGGCGTAGTAGACGAGGATCAGCACCACCAGCACGGGGATCGCGCGCAACAGGTCTATGTAAAAGGTGGCCAGCAGCCGGAAGGGTTTCGCGGCATAAAGCCGGACCAGACAGATCAGCACGCCAAGGCTGCCACCCACCACAATTGCGGAAGCGCCCAGAAGAAGCGTGTTCAGCAGGCCGCGCATCAGGATGGGAAAGGCGCGCTGCATCACGTCCAGATTGAAGAAGATATCGAAAATTTCCATGTGATACTCTGCTGTCTGTAGGACGTTGGGCCAAAGGGTTGGTCCGGCAGGCGCAGCGAGGGTGGGCGATCCCATCCCCCGCTGCGCCCAACGTTTAGTCTGCCGAGGTCGGGACCGGCAGTGGGGTCACGGTCAGGCTGTCGGCCTTGGGCGCAACGTGGAACCATTTCTCGTAAAGCTTCGCCATGGTGCCATCGGTCTTCATCTCTGAAATCGCGTCGTTGAAGGCCTCAAGGCGTTCCGATCCCTTGGGCATCATGATGGCGAATTTGTCGCCGGTCGGGATCTCGACCGCAATGGACAGGCCGGTCATGTGTTCCTGATTGAAGGCATAGCGCAGGCCGACGATGTCATTGACGGCCGCGTCGATACGACCGCTGCGCAGATCCGTCAGCATGTTGGCGGTGCTGTCGTAGCTGGAATAGGACGCATAGCCGATTTCACCTTCGCGCTCTTTCAGCCAGTTTTCAGGGAAGGAGGTCGCGATGGAACCGACCCGCTTGCCGCCAAGGTCCGCAACGCTGGCGATGCCTGCGCCGTCCTTGGTCCCCACACCCAGGGCGCCGGAAAAATAAGGCTGGGTAAAGGATTGCGCCTCAAGCCGTTCGTTGGTGATGGTGAGCGAGGAAATCACCGCATCCACCCGGCGCGATGCGGTAGCGACGAAAAGCGCCCGGAAGTCGAGACCGCTGATCTCGGCTTCGGCGCCGATGCGAGAGGCGATTTCGTTGATGATGTCGACCTCGAAGCCTTCGAACTTGCCGTCTTCGTTCTTGTACTCCCAAGGCGGGTTGGCCGGGTAAGAGCCGATCTTGAGCGTCTCCTGCGCGGTTGCCGCAAGGCCGGATACCGCGACCAAGGCCGCTGCGGCCAGTCCGGTAAGCATTCGAGTTTTGAAAGTCATGGGAAACCCCCCTTGTTGAAGCAAGCTGCGCGGTTGATTGGGCTCCGCGCTTATCGTCTACGGTAGTCAGAATCAGTATACGGCTTCAAGCTTTTATTTTAAGTATAAACCTTTTCAGGCCTTATATGGCTGTGTATAAAGGGATTAGTTTGTTGTTTCTGTATACGAAAGTAGGGGCTCACATGTCGGATACACCCAAGCGGCACATGAAGGATGTGATCTATGATGCCTATCTGGGGCGCATTCAGCGCGGTGAGCTGACCCCCGATGACCGTCTGGTGGATACCGCCATTGCAGCGGAGTTCGAGGTGTCGCGGATGCCGGTGCGCGATGCCCTGATGCGGTTGACGCACGAGGGCTATCTGGCAAGCACCACCCGGGGCTTCACCCTGCCAACGCTGGAGCCGCGACAGATTCTGGAAATCTTTGAATTGCGACGCCTGTTGGAGCCCCGGGCTGCCGCACTCGCCACGCATGAGCTGACGGCTGATGATTTCGAGCGGATGCAGCAGGCCGTTACCCTGTCTGAAAGCACGCTTGAGACAGGAGACATAGAGGCGCTCTACCGTGCCTCCGAGGATATCCGGCGGACCTGGGTCATGGCGGTTCCGAATGCCGAGCTGCGCGACACGATCCAGCGCTACATGGTGCAGATACAGGCGGTCCGCATGGCAACCCTGCGCGACACCCAGGCGCACCGGGTACTGGTCGCCTTTCACCGCCGCATGCTGGAGACTTTCAAGAGCCGCAGGAGCGCGGATGTGGAGCTCTTGCTGACGCGCTTCGTGCTGGCCGGAGAAGACAGTTACCTGCGGGTGTCGGGCAATGAGGCGGGCACAGAATGAATCACCGGCGCCACAGTGCGCGCCGTATTTCAAGGGCTTTTCAGGGGCAGAGCATGACCAATCAGACACTGACCAAGACACGTGAAGATGCCGTGATCCAGATTTCCGGTCTCGACAAATGGTATGGCGACTTTCACGTGTTACGGGGGATCGACCTGACGGTGAAGAAGGGTGAGCGGATCGTCATCGCTGGGCCATCAGGGTCGGGTAAATCCACGCTGATCCGCTGCATCAATCGGCTGGAGGCCCATCAGGAAGGGCAGATTGTCGTCGATGGCACCGAGCTGACCTCGGATTTGAAGAATATCGGGCAGGTACGGTCCGAGGTTGGTACGTGTTTTCAGCACTTCAACCTGTTCCCGCATATGACGATCCTGGAAAACTGCATTCTGGCGCCGATGTCCGTCAGGGGCCTGTCGCGGGAAGAGGCCGAGGCCACTGCCCGCAGTTTTCTGGCAAAGGTGCATATCGAGAACCAGGCAGAGAAATATCCCGGGCAATTGTCCGGTGGTCAGCAGCAGCGGGTGGCCATCGCCCGGGCCCTGTGCATGCGGCCCCGCGTGATGCTATTTGACGAGCCGACGTCGGCCTTGGACCCTGAGGTCATTAAGGAAGTTCTGGACACCATGATCGAGCTGGCAGAAACCGGAATGACCATGGTTTGCGTAACCCATGAAATGGGATTTGCCCGGCAGGTGGCGGATCGGGTGATCTTCATGGATGAGGGAAAAGTAATCGAGGAAAACACGCCAGAGCTGTTTTTTTCTGCGCCACAACACCAACGGACCCAGGGTTTCCTCAACCAAATTCTTGGCCATTGATGGGGGGGCGTCCGGTTGCTCAGAAAACGGAATGAATGCGGAAAATTGAACCTGTTTTCCTTTTGATTCACCTTTCCAGAGGGGCGGGGGTAACCGGACATACATTAATTTTACCTAGCGTGAAGATCTCCAGGGCGTGTGTTGTCCTGCAACAGCACGGCTATGAGCGCTCTGTGAAGGCTCCAAATAGGTAAGTAACTATGCACCGTTTCTCTCTGCGCACTCAGGTTTTCTTATTGGGCGGCACCTTTGTTGCCATGCTTGCGGCCATTGCCGTGACATCCTGGCTCGTAAGTAACCGTCTCACCGAAAGTATCTATCAATCCCGCCTCGTGGTCGCTCAGCTGAAAAGCCTGGACGACATGAAAGAAGATATCGAACAGGGGCTGGCCGATCTTCTGGCCTATACCGGCGGCGATAATGCCGGTCTGGCCGGTCTGCGCGGCAACATCGAAGAGGTCGTTGCCGAAGTCGAAGCCGCCAAAGGTCGTTTCGTCGATGTTTCCATCGCCAGCGCACGGCAACCGGATGTCTTCAAGACCGTGATGACTCTGACGCCGACCTTGGACAGCTTTGCCGCAACGACCGCGGCTCTTGAACGGGCTGCACCCGAAGAACGGCGGGATCTGGCCTATGCCGAGATCGTTCCGGCCATTGCCCTCCTGCGTGATACCGTGAATGGCCTGCAGGACACGATGGGTGAGCGCACACAGGCGGTCGAAGCCGAAATCACTCAACTGATTGAGCGCAGTCGGCTTTTGCAGCTCGGTATCAGTGTTGCCGCTATGGCCGGTGCTCTGTTCATGGCGCTGGTGTTCGGTGTGCTTCTTAGTCGTCCCATCGTCGAAGCCGCTCGTGCGGTGAAGCGGCTGATGGACGAGGATTACAGCAGCGAAATCGCGGATACGCATCGCGGCGATGAAGTCGGGGAGATTGCCCGCAATCTTGCCGGGCTGCGTGACCGGCTTGCCGAAGCGCAGGTGACCGAGCAGAAAAACCAGCACGAGAATGCACGCCGGGTGGAATTGTTCCAGATCCTCAGTTCGTCGATGGCGCGACTGAAGGGGGGTGACATGCAGCAGCGCATTCCCTCTGGCGACTGGGTCGATCTGGGTGAAAGTTATGAAATGCTGTGCATCGACTTCAACGATCTGGCCTCGGCGCTGGGCGATCTTGTCGAGGAATTGCGGATCAGTGCCGGCGCTGTGGATCAGAACGCCCGCAGCCTGTCCTCGATGTCCGATGAAATGTCCCAGCGTGCCGAAACCCAAGCCGCTACTCTGGAAGAATCCGCTGCCGCGTTGGAGCAGCTGTCGGCCAGCGTACAGTCGGCTGCAGAACAGGCACAGGCTGCTGATCAGCAGGCCAAGGCCGGGCGCACCCGCGCCGAAAGCGGTGGTCAGGTGATGCAGGAGGCCAAGGCGGCGATGAGCTCGATCGCGGAAACCTCGGAAAGCATCACCAAGATCATCACCGTCATCGACGATATCGCCTTCCAGACCAGCCTGCTTGCGCTCAACGCTGGCGTCGAGGCTGCGCGGGCGGGTGAAGCGGGCCGCGGTTTCGCTGTTGTCGCCTCCGAGGTGCGCGGCCTGGCCCATCTGGCGGCCAAATCGGCCAATGATATCAAGGAACTCGTCGGCAGCAGCGCTAAGCAGGTTGCAGAGGGCGAACGCCTGGTAGAGGCAACCGGTGACACGCTGAGCGAGATCGTCAAGAGCGTCACCGAGGTTTCTGAGCTGGTGTCCTCCATCGCCTCCTCTGCCACCGAACAGGCCTCGGGCCTGCAGGAGATCAACGTCGGCGTTGCACAGCTGGATCAGGTCACGCAGCAGAACGCGGCCATGGTCCACGAAACGATCGGGGCAAGCCAGAAAATGCAGAGCGAATCCTCGCGTCTGACCGACCTGTTGCAGCGTTTTGCGGGCACTTCGGACGCGGAACAGCAAGCGGCCTGAGCGTCGGCTTGGCGATGCGAGCCTTGTTAAAGCGAGACACCCCGGCAGCTGCGCAGGCTGTCGGGGTGTGTATTTCGGGGAGGCGCCGCAAGCGGCATCTCAGAACCTGAGATGAGCTGGATCTGCCCCTACGCAGTGCCGATGGATACTGAGCCGAATACAAAGACCTTGGCGCTGATTTACGTTTTTTTACCGACATGTCTGTAGATGTTGCCGCTGGTGCTACTGCGGACCTTTGTAAACCGTTTCCTGTACTGCCTCTGACCCGAACCGCATGAGAATGAGAAAACACCATGGCTGAACCAGACTGGTTATCCGACCTCGTTGCATCCCTTGCCGGCAGTAAGGGCAACGACCACATGGGCGGCACCACCGGCGATGACACACTGAGTGCCGATCTCGGTGACGATACGGTCGCCGGTGAAGAGGGTGATGATGTCATCGACGGCGGTGGCGGCGACGATATTATCTTTGGCGACATGGGTGACGGTTTCGACCAGGGCATCGATGCCAGCCCGTTGGAGCTGAAGCTCAGCAACCTTCAAAGCGTGTCTCACGATGGCTGGACCGGTTCTTCTGGCGACAACGCCGTTTTCAGCGACATCGCAACCCTGGAGGACGGCAGCACGGTCTGGGGTAGGTTGGTTCTGGTCGAGAAATCCAACCCGAACATGTGGGTCGAATTCGGCTATGCAGAGGGCGCAGAGGTCTTGCTGGACGGTGATCAGCCGGGGGACCGGGCGACCTTCCGCCTGGAATTCTTTGACCCGGTAACCGGCGACCCGATCTACCTGAATTCGACTGCGACATTCAACGATGTGGATGACAACAGCTACGCGGGCGATGCCGAGGCGGTCATCATTGATGGCAACAGCTTCACCTCCTTCGGGGTGTCGGCGGATTCCTCGCTCAACACCGCGATCGATGGAAATATGGTCACCGCGACCGGGACTGAGCTGAACGATTACACCGATCAGGACGCCTGGTTCTCGGCCGGATTCGAAGACCGTTCCTCGATCGAGTTCACCCTGCAAACGCGCGACGGCCTGGCCGGTTTCACACTATCGGGTGATGTGATCGACGATGCCGTCGTCACCACCATCGAACAAGGCAATGACACGGTTCTGGCAGGTGATGGTAACGATGTGGTCCTTGGCCAGGGGGGGGATGACTCCCTGTTCGGGGAGGAAGGACATGACAGGCTTGATGGCGGGGCTGGCAACGATTTCATGGAAGGTGGGATCGGCAACGACACTCTGATCGGCGGGGATGGTGCGGATACGCTGGCCGGTGGCGATGGCGACGACTATATCGAAGGTGGTCTTGGCAACGATTACATGACGACCGGGATCGGCAATGACACGCTGATCGGTGGCGAAGGCGATGACACGCTTAAGAACTCGGCCGGGGATGACAGCCTTGTCGGCGGCGTTGGCAACGACAGCATCGTTGCGACCGATGGCAACGATACCTTGGAAGGCGGAGAGGGCAACGACACCCTTTATGGTGGCAATGACAACGACAGCCTTGACGGTGGTACCGGTGACGATTCCATGGATGGCGGCACCGGCAACGACACGCTGATCGGTGGCGATGGCGCGGATACGATCGCGGGTGGTGATGGCGACGACTACATCGAAGGCGGTCTTGGCAACGACTACCTGACCACGGGTCTTGGCAATGACACGCTGATCGGCGGCGAGGGCGACGATACGCTCAAGAACTCGGCCGGGGATGACAGTCTTGTCGGCGGCGTCGGCAACGACAGCATTGTTGCAACCGATGGCAACGATACGCTGGAAGGCGGCGACGGCAACGATACGATGTACGGTGGCAACCACAACGACCTGCTTGTAGGTGGCGCCGGGGATGACATGATGTTCGGTGAGGCCGATGCGGATGTCTTTCAGATGTCCGACGGCTTTGGCAATGACACCCTCACGGGCGGCGAGGCCGGGGTTGACTACGACACAGTCGATATGTCGGCTGTCACTACGGGCGTTTCGGTCACCTACACCGGCAATGAAGCCGGGACGATTACCGACGGCGCCGACACGATTACCTTTTCCGAGATCGAAGCGCTGACCCTGACGGATCAGGCCGATGTGGTTGATGCTTCGGCGGATGCCAGCGGCGTGAAGATCGATTCCGGCGCGGGCGATGACACCATCAAGATGGGTGCCGGGGATGATTCCATCACCAGCGGCGCCGGCTATGACCAGATGGTGCTGACCACCTCGGGCGGCGTCGATACCATTGGCGACTTCGACATGGGGGACGATGACAGCGACTCGTTCTTCAACGACCAGCTTGATGTCTCTGAGCTGACCGGTGGCACCGGGCCGGATGGGGCCATCCGCACGATTGATGTCACCGTCACGGATGATGGGTTCGGCAACGCGCTTTTGTCTTTTCCGGGCGGTGAGAAACTGGTGCTGAGCGGCGTTGCTCCCGGGGCTATTTCAACCCATGCCCAGCTGATGTCGGCGGGCATTCCCTGTTTCACGCCCGATGTCCTGCTGGCCACCAGCCGCGGCGCTGTGCCTGCAGGACGGATCCGGGTGGGCGATCTGCTGCAGACCGCCGACAACGGTTTCCAGCCGGTGATCTGGGTTGGCAAACGGGAGCTGAGCCCGGCCGAACTGGCGCTGCGACCGGAGTTGCGCCCTTATTGCCTGCGCCCGGATGGCTTGCTGCGGCCAGAGCGGCCGATGCTGCTGTCGCCGCAACACCGCCTGCTGGTCAACCGCCGCACCTTTGGCCAGGAGACACCGTTTGGCGAAAGCTTCCTGTCGGCGAAATTGCTGGCGGAGGTCGACGAGAATTGCGGCCAGCTCTCAGAGGTGACGGGACCGGTCACCTATGTGCATTTGATGACCGAGCGGCACGAGGTGATCTTTGCCGAAGGCATCGCGACCGAAACCTTCTGGCCTGGCCCCGAAGCGATCCGCGGGCTCTCTGCCGAGGATCTGCGCGAACTGCTCTATCTCTTCCCTGAACTGGCCGCCGTGCACGGGCTGACGGGTGAAGAGGGCCGCGGATATGTTCGCACCGGTTATGGAGATCTGGCACGCCAGTCTCTGAAGAGGCGGGACCTGCAACACCTGCCAGCCGCCTGATGTCACTCTGGCAGGACTGGTCCCCGCATCAGTCGCAGGGTTGCCTTTAGCCCGGTCCGGGTATTCTCGACGAAAAGCTCCCCATTGTGCAGCTCGGCGATTTCCTGGGCAATCGCCAGTCCCAGCCCAACGCCGCCACCGCCGATATGCCCGCGGGAAAACGGGCGCAGCATGGCGGCAATCCGGTCCGGCGGGATGCCCGGCCCGTCGTCCTCGACAATGACGTCAAGCGCCTCGGATCCGGCTCCCGAAATCGACACCGAGACCTCGGTGCCATAGGTCAGCCCGTTGTCGATCAGATTGCTGAGCGCGCGGCGCAGCTTGTCCGGCTGCCCTTGCATCAGGCTTTGCCCGCCGGTGTATATGTCCACCGGAGCGCTGCGGCCAAAGACGGTGGGAACCCCCGGCAGACGCAGGGGGGGCTGACCTAGAAACCGCACCGCACGCCCGGTGTCGCGGTAATCATCCACCAGGCTTTCGACAAGGCTGGAGAGCGCGAACTGGTGGCTCTGCTCGCTTTGGTGGCGGATGCTCAGCAGATCAAGGGCACCGTCGATGATGCCGGAAATCTCGTCCAGATCGGCGCTGAAGCGCTGGTGCAGCTCTTCATCCTCCAAGAGCTCGCTGCGCAGGCGCAACCGGGTGACGGGCGTGCGCAGATCGTGTGAAATCGCCGCCAGTCCGCGCACCTTCTGAGCCTGCTCCTCGGCAAAGCGTTCCTTCAGCAGATCAATGCGGTCGCGTACCTGAATGGCCTCACTTGAAGCCAGTGGCGGCAGCTTTGCTGGATCGCGCCGGGCCAAAAGCCGGAAGGGCGCCGCAAGGTTCAGCGCCAGCGGGATGATGGCGGCCATGCCCAAGAGGAAACCCGCAAGCCCGATCAGCGCCACCTTGGTTTCTTCCAGACGCGGACGCCACAGGCTGGGGGCGGCAATCGACAGCACCGTTCCGTCAGATTGGAACAGCGACAGGGTGGCGCCGCTGTCCTGACGGGTGATCGCGCGCGAGAGGTCGCCCAGACGCCGTTCGGGCGATTGCGGTTCACTGGCCGCGCGCAGGATGTCCGGCAGTTTCGGCGGCGTGTCGAACACAGCTGCGGCACGCAGGCGGTGACCATCGAGGATCAGGATCAGCGGCACCGTATGGGCGGCCTCGGCGGTAAAGCCGCTGGGCGTGCGCTGCCATTCATAGGGCGGCAACGTGCCCGACGCTGCACCATCGGACCCACTTGCCTGCCGCAGGATCTGCAGCATCGCAGGCCCCGAGGTTTCGGCGATCAGCAGTGCGGCGCGGCGGTCAAAGATGCGGTAAGAGGTCCAGCCCGCCACCACGATCCCGGCCACAAAGGACAGCGCCACCAACAGCGGCAGGCGCTGGGCCAGCGATCCGGGCAATTGCCCCAGACCCTGGATCAGGAGGGAGCGCAGCCGCATCCGTCAGCCGCTGACCGGCGCCGAGAACTGATAACCCCGGTTGCGCACGGTCTTGATGAAATCCGCGTCCGGCGCCGCGGCCGAGAGTTTCTTGCGCAAGCGGCTGATCAGGATATCGACGCGCCGGTCCTCGGGGCCAAGCTCGACACCAAAGATGTCGCGGCCGATCACATCGCGCGACACCGGATCGGGCAGGGCGGAAATCAGCGCCGTGATCAGCTGGTACTCGGTCGAGCTGAGCGGCACCAGCATGCCCGCGGGGCTGTGCAGCTTCTGCCGCGCGCAATCCAGCATCCAGCCGGAAAACCGCACCTGTCCCGTGAGCATGCTACGCTCGCCGGGTCCCTTGCTGCGCCTCAGGAGCGCGTTCATCCGCGCCAGCAGCTCGCGCGGATTGAACGGTTTTTCCAGATAGTCGTCTGCGCCCAGCTCCAGCCCGATGATGCGTTCGGTGTCGCCTTTTATGGCCGAAAGGATGATCACCGGCACCTCGGATCGTTCGCGCAGCCAGCGGCACAGCGACAGCCCGTCCTGTCCCGGCAGCATGACATCGATCACGTAGATGTCGAACTCCTGCGGCGCCAGTTCTTGCGCGGCTTCGGCGGAGGCAGAGACGCAGCAGTCAAAACCGCGGCCTGAGAGATAGGTGGACAGAAGATCGGAAATCTCGCTGTCATCTTCGACGATATGCACGCGGGGCACGGGGCAGGGTATCCTTGGTCGTATGTCGGAGCCACCATCATAGCGGGACCAACGGCAGGGTATGTAACAGTTTGTATCGTATCGGTCCTGACTGTGTGGAAGAACGCAACAAATCGCAACAAATTGAATGGACCGCGCGGGCACAAGGTCCGGTAGAGTGAGCCATCAGGTGCCTGAGGAGACAGGCACGATCTGGGAGGATATTATGAAAACAGTTGCAAAGGCGCTTTTGGGCGCTGTTTCGATGCTGGCCGTGACCGTTGCCGCGCCCGCGATGGCTGAACCCAAGGCCGAGGTGCTGCATTACTGGACATCCGGAGGTGAGGCAAAGGCGGTTCAGGCGCTTCAGGAAGCTTTCAAGGCGCGCGGTGGCACCTGGGTGGATGCGCCGGTTGCAGCCGGTGGCGGTGATGCGCAGGCTGCAGTGCTGCGCGCCCGCGTGCTGGCAGGCGATCCTCCGGCAGCGGTGCAGATCAAGGGCCCGAACATTCAGGAATGGGCTGAGGCAGGCGCGCTTGGCGATCTCAACGCTGTTGCCGAAGCGCAGAACTGGGACAAGGTGCTGCCCGAAACCATCCAGAACATCGTCAAATATGATGGTCAGTACGTGGCCGTGCCGGTCAACGTGCACCGGGTCGATTGGATCTGGGCCAACCCCGAGGTTCTGGCCAAGGTCGGCGCCGATGTGCCCACCACCTGGGATGAATTCAACGAGACCGCAGAAAAGCTGAAGGCTGCTGGGATCATTCCGCTGGCCCATGGCGGTCAACCCTGGCAGGATGCGACGGTCTTCGAAACCGTGGTTCTGGGCGTCGGCGGCATTGATTTCTACCAAAAGGCGCTGGTTGATCTCGATATGGAGGCGCTGGGATCGGACACGATGGTCAAGGTGTTCGACCAGATGCGCAAGATGCGCGGTTACGTGGATCCCGATTTCCCGGGTCGCGACTGGAACCTGGCGACAGCCATGGTGATGCGCGGCGAGGCTGCGATGCAGATCATGGGCGACTGGGCCAAGGGCGAATTCGCCGCTGCGGGGCTGGAGCCGGGCAAGGATTACATCTGCGCGTCGACCCCGTCCGATGGCGGTTACCTTCTGAACTCTGACAGCTTTGCCATGTTCAACGTCAGCGGTGACGACAACGTCGAAGGGCAGGCGCTGCTGGCTGAGCTGATCCTCGGCACCGACTTCCAAGAGACCTTCAACCTTTACAAAGGATCGATCCCGGCCCGCACCGATGTGCCGCGTGGCGAATTCGATGCCTGCGCGATCAAATCCATGGACGACATGGTCTCGGCGGCCGAAGGCGGCACGCTGATGGGCTCTATGGCGCATGAAATTGCGCAGGCCGGCGCCATCCGCGGTGCCTTCATCGACGTGGTGACCGCGCATTTCAATTCGGACATGTCCTCAACCGAGGCGACCGAAAAGCTGGTGAAAGCCATCAAGCTGGCGATGTAAGCCACTGCGCTGCATGATCTGCTGCGCGGCCCCGACAAAACTGGGCCGCGCAGCGTCACCTCCCGCAGTCTAGCGAAAGAATTCCGTTGTGACCCGTCCCTCTGCCACTGTGATGGACCGTTTGGCACGCCTCTTGCCGCAGATTGTTGTGGCGCCGGGGTTTGCGGCGATCCTGTTCTTTGTCTACGGCTTCATCCTTTGGACCGGCTATATGTCGCTGACCAAATCGAAGATGCTGCCGAATTATACCCTGACCGGGGTCCGCCAGTACGAACGGCTGTTCCAGATGGACCGCTGGTCGGTGGCCATCGACAACCTGTTCGTTTTTGGCGCCCTTTTCATCATCGCGGCCATCGTCATCGGCTGCCTTCTGGCGGTATTGCTGGACCAGAAGATCCGCGCCGAAGGGTTCATCCGCACGATCTACCTGTATCCGATGGCGATTTCCTTCATCATCACCGGTACTGCCTGGAAATGGATCATGAACCCCTCGCTGGGGCTGGAAACCGTGGTGCGCAGTTGGGGCTGGGAGAGTTTCCGGTTCGGCTGGATCGTCGATGAGAACCTTGCGGTCTACGCGCTGGTAATGGCCGCCGTCTGGCAAAGCGCCGGTTTCGTGATGGCCCTGTTCCTGTCTGCCCTGCGCAGCGTCGATCAGGACATTATCAAGGCGGCCAGCCTTGATGGCGCTTCTCCCTGGCAGATCTACCTGCGCATCATCCTGCCCTCGATGCGCCCTGTTTTCATGAGCGCGGTGGTGATCCTGGCGCATCTGGCGATCAAGAGCTTTGATCTGGTTGTGTCGCTGACCGGGGGCGGGCCGGGCTACGCCTCCACCCTTCCGGCCAACTTCATGTACGAAATGACATTCCGCCGCAACGAGATCGGGGTCGGCGCGGCTTCGGCCATGGTGATGCTGGCAACGGTTGCCGCGATCATGGTGCCCTATCTCTACTCCGAGCTGCGAGGCAAGAAACATGTCTGATCACCTGAGCCTGTCCACGGCCCGGCCCGGCCAGCAGATGCTGCTGCGAGGGCTTCTCTGGGCCGTGCTGATCCTGTTCGCTGTCTGGTTTCTGCTGCCTGCCTATGTGGTGGTTGGTACCTCGATGAAAGAGCTGGAAGAGATCCGCAGCGGATCACTGCTGGCCCTGCCGCACGAGTTGAACTTTACCGCTTGGCGCCACGCCTGGAGCGAGGCCTGCATCGGCGTAGAATGCACCGGGCTTGAACCCTATTTCTGGAACTCCGTGCGGATGGCCCTGCCTGCGGTGGCGATTTCGACCCTCTTGGGGGCGCTGACCGGATTTGCCCTGACCAAGTTCCGCTTTCGCGGCGCCAATCTGGTGTTTGCCCTGATCCTGTTCGGCTGTTTCGTGCCGTTTCAGGTGGTGATCCTGCCGATGGCGCAGACGCTGGGGCGGCTTGGCATCACCAATACGGTCTACGGGCTGATCCTGGTGCATTCGGTCTATGGCCTGGCCTTCACCACGCTGTTCTTCCGCAATTATTATGTCACCATCCCGGATGAGCTGGTGCGTGCGGCCACCATCGACGGAGCCGGGTTCTTCACCATCTTCTGGCGGATCATTCTGCCGCTGTCGCCGCCGATCATCGTGGTCTCGGTGATCTGGCAATTCACCCAGATCTGGAACGACTTCCTGTTCGGGGCCAGCTTTACCACCGGCGGCGCACAGCCCGTCACCGTGGCGCTGAACAACCTGGTGAACACCACCACCGGGGTCAAACAATACAATGTGGACATGGCGGCGGCGCTGATCACCGCAGCTCCCACGCTTTTCGTATATATCGTCGCGGGCCGCTACTTCGTGCGCGGACTTACCGCTGGCTCGGTCAAAGGATGAGGATAGTCACATGGCGTCTCTGACAATCAACAACGCGGTCAAGCGGTACGGCACGGTCGAAGTCCTGAAAGGCGTGTCGATCGATCTTCAGGATGGAGAGTTTCTTGTGCTGCTTGGTGCCTCGGGCTGCGGGAAATCCACGCTGCTGAACATGATCGCCGGGCTGGAAAGCGTGACTGAGGGCGAAATCAGCATCGGCGGGCGCGTGGTCAACGATGTGCACCCCAAGGACCGCGACATCGCCATGGTGTTCCAGTCCTACGCGCTTTACCCGACCATGACAGTGGCACAGAACATCGCCTTTGGACTTGAGATGCGCGGCATGCCCAAGGCTGAGCGCAAGGAGCGGGTGTTGGAGGTCGCGAAGATGCTGCAGATGGATCACCTGCTGGACCGCAAACCCGGTCAGCTATCCGGCGGTCAGCGGCAGCGGGTTGCCATGGGCCGGGCTCTGGTGCGCGATCCCGAGGTGTTTCTGTTTGATGAACCGCTCAGCAATCTGGATGCCAAGCTGCGGCTTGAGATGCGCACCGAGATCAAGCGCCTGCACAAGCGGCTGAACGCCACCATGGTCTATGTCACCCACGACCAGATCGAGGCGCTGACCCTTGCCGACCGGATTGCCATCCTGAAGGACGGTGAGGTGCAGCAGCTGGCCAGCCCGGCCGAGATTTATGAGCAGCCTGCGAATATGTTCGTGGCCGGACTGGTCGGCTCGCCGCCGATGAACTTCATCGAGGTGGTGCCGCAGCCTTCGGACCGCGGTCCGGTGGCGGAAATCACCGTGCGGGCACAAGGTGCGGACCAGACTGTTCTCTTGGACCTTTCCGCCCATGCGGCGCAGCTTGAAGGGCGGATGGGGCAGAAACTGGTTCTGGGGCTGCGTCCCGAGATGATCAGCCAATCATCCGTCGCGGCCGCGGGACAGGTGGTGCCCTGCGAGATCGACGTGACCGAAGCGACCGGTGCCGACACGCTGTGTGTTCTGGCCTGGAACGGGCAGGAAGTGCTGGCGCGCGGGACGTCCGGTTACGCCATGATCCTTGAGGGCACCATGGACTTTGCCATCAGCCTGGAGCGGGCGGTGCTGTTCGATCCGCAGACTGGTGCTCGCCTCGGTTGATTTTTCCCTGCAGCGCCTCCCGCCGGTCCATGTTGCGATATCTTAACGCAATGCGGCGGGGGCGTGGCACGACCGCCTGAACCTGGCCCGTTAAACGGGGTGGAAGCGGGCCAAGATTCGCCACATTCCCCGCGATTCACCCCCGGATTCGGGACTTTATTGACAAGAAGTTTCCTCCCAACCCCTTATTTCACGCCCTATAGACGAAGAATTCACTCATATTTTTTGGGCGTTTGACTAAAATTTTCGGACAATCCGCAAGCTTTGTTAGGCTTTTCCAAAGGAATTGTTCATGCTGAAGAGGGAAAAGCCGAGGGGTTAAGGGTTTGTTTACCGCGTCATATTCTGTCCATCATTTCGTCCAGTCCACGCAAGATTGAGCCGCATTCCAGCCGCAGGCCTCCAACAGGATGCAGGTGTGGAAAGTGGAGTGGATGACAATGAGACTAAGAGCTGCGATAGCGGCGGTCTGCCTGTCTTTCGGGCTGTCCGGCGGCGCCGAAGCCGATGAGCTTCGTCCAAGCGTCAATTCGATGCCGGGCTGGGAGGCCGTAGGCCGTCTCAATATTGCCGGGCGAAATATGTGCACCGGATCCCTAATTGCGAATAACCTTGTGCTGACGGCGGCCCATTGCCTGTTCGATCCGTCAACAGGGCGCAGGGTAGACCCCAGGACAATCAAGTTTGAAGCTGGCCTGAACGGACAACGGGTGAAGGCGTCGCGAACTGTAACCAAGGCGGTTCTGCATCCGGGTTACCGGACCGGCAACGGCGGCGTGGCGCAGATCGGCAGCGATCTGGCGGTGCTGCGGCTCAATAGCCCGATCAGTGCCCGCGAAATCCGGCCTCTGGACCTGTCGTGGCATGCCGACCGGGGGGACGTGGTCGGGGTTCTGTCCTATTCGCATACCCGGGCGACCAGACCCAATCTTGAGCGTGGATGCCAGGTGCTGGCGAAACAGCACCAGACGTTGGTGATGTCCTGCCGGGTTGATTACGGCGCCTCAGGCTCTCCGGTGTTCGAGGTTACCGCAGGTCACGCGCCACGACTGGTGTCGGTGATTTCATCAAAGGCGGCCATCGGATCCAGACGGGTGTCCCTCGGCTCGGTTCTGGACGGCACGCTGCGGACTTTGATGCAACGGGCCGGTTGATCCGGAAACCGTGCCTGCACGCGAAAAGAAATTTCGCGTATGCCCGCCTGCAGAACGAGGTCGGGACTTGCGCAGAGGGAAGACCGGCTAGGGCAGGTCACCTATGGGACAGATGGTCCCGAAATATTTGATCCATAAAGATATGCGCGGTAAGGCGCCGTAGTCTCAGGGCTCGCGAAACGCTTCACGTGATTTGTAGAGCGGTTTGAGAAGGTAATTCAGCACAGTCTTGGAGCCGGTCTGAAGTTCTGCCGTTGCGCGCATGCCGGGGCGGATCTCGATGGATTGCTGGCGCTGGGTGAAGCCGGATCTGTCGACCCGTACAGTCACCCGGTAAAACGGTTCTGCCCGCGGGTTGCGATCATCCTCGAAGGTATCCGCCGAAACAAAATCCACTTTCCCCTTCAGCGCGCCATAGATCGTATAGTCATAGGCCGACAGTTTGATCGTGGCGTCCTGGCCGGGTTGCACGCTGGCGATGTCCTTGGGGTTCACACGGGCTTCGACGAACAGCTCTTCACCCAGTGGGATGATCTCGAAAATCTCTTCACCGGGGCGCACCACGCCGCCGATGGTGGTCACAGCCAGGCTGTTGACGATGCCCGACATCGGCGCGGTGATGATGGTCCGGTTCAGCTGGTCCTGCGCCAGACGCAGCTCCTGGCGCAGCGAGGCCAGCTTACGCAGGGCTTCGGAGTATTCCTCGGCCAGGTCCAGCTCGTTCTGGGTGCCGATTTCATTGTATTTGGCCGCGGCATCGGTGGCCGATTTCTGCGCCTTGTTGACCTCGGTCAGGGCCACGATGTTGGTTTTGTAGAGCCGTTTGAGGTTCTCCAGCTCCTCGTTCAGCTGGGTCATGATGGCATGCGCGCTTTCCCGGCGGCTGTTGAAATCCGTCTGGCGCGCCTTCAGCAGCGCGCGTTCAGAGGCCAGAATCTCAGGAGATCGCTGGGTCAGATGGGCCGGGACATTGAACTCAAAAGCGCCACTCATCTCTGCCTCAAGCCGGTATTGCTTGATCTCCAGCGCGTCGATCTGCTCCTGCAGTTCGTCAGCGGCAGCACGGAATTTTGTGTCCTGCAGCTTCCCCAGCACCTGACCGGCCTGCACCACGTCGCCCTGGCGGACGAACAATTCGCCCAGAATGCCGCCTTCGAGGTTCTGTACGATCTGCGCCCGGGATGAGGATACGACCTGGCCTTCACTGCGTACGATTTCATCGACCGAGGCAAAGGCCGCCCAGGTGAGGAAGATCACCAACGCCGCTCCAACCAGATGAATGATCCGGCTTGAACTGCGCGAGCTTTCCATCAGGTCAAAGTGGCTGGTGGCTGTCATTTCTTATCTCCCGCCGCAAGATGGGCAAGTACTTGATCGCGGGGGCCGTCCACGACCATGCGCCCGGCCTGCAGGATCAGGGTCCGGTTGGTCAGCGACAGGATCGGCATCCGGTGGGTCGCAATGACTGCTGTGCGGCCCTCCAGCCAGCTTTCCAGGCGGCTGACCATGGTGCGCTCCAGCGTCTGGTCCAGCGCCGCCGTCGGTTCATCCAGCAGGACAACCGCAGGGTTTTGCAGCCACAGGCGTGCCCATCCGATGGACTGGCGCTGGCCGATCGACAGACCGCCGCCACCATCGCCGATTTCCAGATCCAGCCCCTTGTGGTGGCTGCGCACAAAGGCGCCGAGTCCGGCGAAATCCAGGGCCTCCATCAGGCGGCTGTCGTCGCGTTCCAGCTGGCCAAGGTTTAGGTTGTCGCGCAGGGTGCCAGCCATCAGGCGCACATCCTGGCTGAGATAGCCGATGTTGCGGCGTAGATCGCGCGGGTCGATCTGGCTGATGTCGGTGCCATCGACCATCACGCGGCCTTTTTCAGGTGCGTAAAGACCGGACAGCAGCTTTAGCAGAGTGGATTTGCCGGAGCCGTTGACGCCAAGGATGGCGACACGTTGGCCGGGCAGGATCGCCACGGCGGGCACGTCCAGCGTCGGAGCGGCATCGGGATCGTAGCGGAATACCACTTCGCGCAGGTCGAACCGGCCCGTGAGGGTATCGCGGCGCAGATAGCTGCGCTGGCTGTCGTTTTCCTGGGGGGCGGTGGCGATAGCCTCCAGCCCTTCGAGGGCGGCCTTGACGTTGCTCCAGCGCGCCAGCGTGCCGGCAAACTGCGTCAGCGGTGCCAGCGTGCGGCTGGTCAGGATGCCGGTGGCGATGATGGTGCCAACGGTGAATTCCCCGGCAAACACCATCAGCGTGCCCAGCACCACGGCGACGATATAGGTGGCCTGTTGCACACCTTGAGACCAGTAGGTGAGGGCGCTGGACAGGCGGCGCTGCTCGGTCGAGGAATGGGAGGACAGCACGTTCAGTTCATCCCAGAGCCGCAGAACCCGGTCCTCGCCGCGCTGGGTTTTCAGAGTGTCGAGTTCGGTCACCACCTCGTGCAGCAGGCGCCCGGCCTTGGCATTGGCGCCTTGGGTCTGACGGGTCAGGGCGATCATGCGTTTCTGCATGAAATAGGCCGGCAGCAGCATCAGCAGCCCGCCCAGCACGATCACCCAGACAATCGGCCCAGCGATCGAGGAAACCAGCAGCAGGAACACCGCGATGAAGGGAATGTCGGCCAGCGTCGAGATGGTCGAGGAGGTGAAGAATTCACGGACCGAGCCGAAATCGCGCATCGCGGCAAACAGGCCTGAGGGCGGCAGGGGCTTCTTGTCCGAGCGCATGCCGATGATCCGGCGCATCAGGCTGTGTTGCACCGAGAGTTCGATCTGGCGGCCTGCGGTATCCGTCAGCCGGGCACGGGCCACTTTCAGAAGCGCCTCCAGCATGATGGCCAGAAAGGCGCCGATGGCGAGAACCGACAGCGTTGCATGGGATTGGTGCGGCACGACGCGGTCATAGACCTGCAGCGAAAACAACGCGACCGAGACGGCAAGCACGTTGGCCACCAGCGAGCCAAGCATGATTTCGCCCACCTGGCGGCGATATTTGGGGAATTCGCCCCAGAACCAATGGCTGTTTTCCAGCTGCGGGGTATGGCGTGCGGCCATTTGCGACGCGGAGGCACGGGCAGTCAGAACCTGTCCCGTGAAATAGGGGCTGAAGTCGCCAAGAGGTACTTCGGTGCGATTGTCGGGGCAGCTGGTGTCATAGATGGTCAGAAACTGACCGGTCTGCTCCAGGACCAGAACGCATTGCCCGCCTTGCATCATCGCCAGAGCGGGCCAGAGGCCGGGGGTGATTTTCTTCGTCTTTTGCAGCCGGGCCTTGAGCCCTGCAGAGCCGAGCGCCTTGGCGAGAACATTGGGCGAGGTGTCGCCCTTGCCGTCGCGCCAGAGGAAGCTGGCAATATCGCTGGTCTGAGTTTCGGCGCCTTTGAGGGCGGCAAGCGTGGAAATCAACTCGGCCCGGTGCCGGATCTGCTCATCAGCACCGGCGGCCGGTGCTTTGGTTGCCTGTTCGGCGGCACCATCTGCATTTCCCGGGGCGATCTCCGGCTGCAGCGGCGCATCTTCAGCAGTGTCGCCCAACGGCGCGGGGTCAGGGGCGCCGGTTGCGGCGATCTGCATGTCTTCGGGGTGCAGCGGCAGCGGGTCGGCTGCCGGTTCCAGCGCAGGGCTGACAGTCATCGGCTCCGGTGCAGAGGCGGTGAAGGGGGAAGGGGACAGAGATGCAGACAGCTCCGGAGCAGGGGAGATCGGCACCGGCTGTGCCGGGGGCTCTGCGTTGGCCGCCTTCTTGGGTCTTCTGAATTTTCCGGGGAACCTGATCATATTTTAGTCCCATCTGCCAACAGACCCATATCCCGCGACAGTTCCAGCTGGATCAGGATGACTTCGTATTTGGCTTCGATATGTGCCTGTTCGCGGCGTATCAGCTCTTCGTAGATGGAGACGACCTCCATCACTGGGCGCTGACCGGCTTCGTATTGAGATTTGAACAGCTTATAGGTTTCGCGGCTGGCACGGGCGAGGGCAGCGGTTTCGCTTTCTTGCCGGATATACGAGGCAAGACGCTGCATCTGCCGGGAATAGGTGCGGCGGGCGTCTTCCTGGGCCTCGCCAATGGTGCGGCGGGCGGCTTCCTTGCTGGCTTCGAGCGCCTTAAGCGCGGCAGGCGTGCCAAGGCCAAGAGGTGTCGCCAGATCAAGGGTCAGACCGGCGCCGGACCCATCGGTGGTGGCGTTCCCGGCAGCAGCGATCTGCGGCAACAGGCCCGCGCGGCCAGCCTTAGCCTCGGCAATGGCGCGATCGGCTTCGGCTTGGGCTTTCAGCACGTCCAGAAAGGCGGTCTGTTGCGGCGGGGTACCAAGATCCATACGGGCAGGTTTTTCCGGGAACCTTTGACCGGTCATGGCCTGAAGCTCGGCCCGCGCGGTGGCGGCGGCGTCCTGCGCGGTGGCCCGCGCCGTGCGCAGCCCGCTGATCTTGCTGTCCACCACGTTGAGATCGGACTGATCGTTCAGCCCGCCATCGACACGGCCTTTCACGATGCGGCGGAACTCGCTCATCTGGCGGATGGCGCGGTCCAGATAAGCGGCCTTTTCGTCGCCGCGCAGACCTGCAGAGTATAGACCAACTGCAGTCTGGACCCGCGTGTTGATGTCGATTGACAGATTGACCGCTGCGACCTCGACGTCGGCGGCGGCAAAGGCGCGTTCTGCCTTGCGGCGGCCATTGTCGAATAGGATCTGTTCGATCAGGATCCCGGCCACCAGATCGCCAAGGTCCGTCAGGCTGACAGAGGGACCGATGGTGGGCAGCCAGTTCTTGGATTTTGCCTCGGCGCGCAGTTTGGCGCTGATCAACTCGGCTTCGGAGGCGCGGGAGGACGCTTCGATCGCCGCATCCCCAACCCGGCGATAGACGCTGTTGGGTTCCAGCAGGGACTTGCGCTGCATCAGGGCCGAAATCACCTCGGAGCTGTTCTCGCCCTCGGTCTGCGCAAAATTGCTGGAGGTTCCGGCAACGGCATCGTCACCGCCGCCCAGAAGGAACGGCGATTGCTCTGCGCAGGCCGACAGGCTGCACAACAGCGCAATCATCCCAGCGGATCGTCCCAAGTGCATCCTGCCCTTTGCCCTTCTTCTGCGTCGCCGGTTTTCGGCTTGTCGTTGGTTCCGGCGGCAGGGAAAACCCGTCGCCGGAACATGTCGTCAGATGAGAACGTTGACGTCCTGGTCCACCAGCAGTTTGGTGCCATCGTCACCGACGGTGTAGACGTTGTAGATCTGTCCATCGACGGCCTCGACGCCTGCGGCCGATGCATTGGCAACGGTCAGCGTGTCATCCGCCCCGCCATGCACGGTCAGAGTGTCGGAATTGCCCGACAGCGCCTTGATGTCGGCCTCGGTCAGGCTGAGCGAGACGTCGGAAGCATAGTCGAGGTTCAGAGCATCGATATTGAACTGCGGTAGCCCCGCATGATCCAGCGCGCCGCTGTTGGTCGCATTGTCCTCCAGAACGACCAGCGTGCTGGACGCGTTCTGAGCGCTATCCTCGCTAGTAATCACCAGATGGGTGCCGTCCGACACTGGGGTCGAGAAGGTGAACTCGGTTCCGAACACCGGGTCCTGATCGACGCTTGCGGTGGGGGCTGTGACCGAACCATCGCTATTAAGGGCATTCACCGTGTAGCTGTCGGTTGCGCCTTCGGTACTGATCCGGCGCACATCGCTGCTGGAGAAGGTCACGGCATCCACATCCGGCGTAGTGTAGCTGGTGTCGACCGTGAAGCTTTCGGTCAGGGATTGGACGTTTCCTGCCCCGTCCGTCGCGGTGATAGTTGCTGTCGCGGTATAATCGCCGTCGGGCAGGTCTGCACCGGCGATATCGGCGCTCCAGTTGCCGGCAGCATCCACCGTCGCCGCATGGGTGACGCCTGCGATCGTGACCTGAACGGTGGATCCCTGTTCCACGGTGCCTTGCAGAGTGACGCCCGCCGCGCGTTCGGCGAGGTTGATGATATCGTCGGCGGTCTGGTCCGGGGCAACCGTCAAGGGGTCGACCAGCGTGTCCAGCGCCACTGTATCCGTTGCGCTGGCGGTATTTCCGGCGCTGTCGACAATGGAGGCAGTGATCGGCAGTTCTGCGTTGCCTTGTGGGATCTGACCCGCCAGAAAAGTGGTGCTCCAGTTACCGTTCACATCCGCAACAACCTGGTTACTGGCGGCGCCAAGCCCGACGGTAACCAGCAGGCCAGGTGTGGCGGTGCCGCTGATCTCGACACCGTCCGCACGCTCGGTGGCGTTGATGATATCGTCAAGCTCTACGGGATCCGGCGATAGAGTGACAGTGCCAGCCACCGTATCCACCCGCAGGACTGAAGACGCCGATGCTGTGTTTCCGGCTGCATCTGTGGCTGCTACGGTCACGGCACTGTCGTATTCGCCGGGGGCGATGGAGCCCGCTTCAAAGGTTGCGCTCCAGTTTCCGGAGGCATCTACCACTGCGGCGCGGGTGATACCGGCAAGGGTGACGGAGACCTCGGAGCCGGGTTCCGCGACACCGGTCAGGGTGACACCGGCTTCGGCCTCGGCGGCGTTGACGATATTGTCACCGCCTGCCTGTCCCGGATCGATTGTCACTGCGGTTTCGGTATCGATGCGCAGGGTGCCGGTGGCGCTGGCCGTATTACCGTAAATATCTGTTGCAGTAGCGGAAATCGGGGCATCATATTCACCGCCTGCGATTTCGGAGGGGGCATAATCCACGCTCCATTGGCCATCGGCATCGGCAACGACGGTTTTGGTCTGCCCCTGGAAGGTCACTGCGACCGAGGCCCCGGCTTCGGCGGAGCCGGAGAGGGTCACGCCGTCAGCGATTTCCTCGGCGTTGAGGATGCCGTCGCTTTTTGCACGGGCGGTGTTCAGGGTGACACTGGTTTCCGTGTCGATATGCAGGGTGCTGCTAGTGGAGGCGGTATTGCCCGCGGCATCTGTGGCGACAGCGGTCACCGGGGCGTCATATTCTCCGCCAGTGATCTCGGACGCGGCGAAATCTGCGCTCCAGGCGCCGGTGCCATCTGCAGTCACTGTGCGGGTCGCGCCTTGGAAGGTCACTGCAACCGAGGTGCCTGCCTCGGCGGTGCCGGTCAGGGTGACACCGGCTGCTGCTTCGGGTGCGTTGATGACGTCATCACCACCGACCTGATTTGAATCGATGGTCACAGAGGTGGCGGTGTCAACGCGCAGACTGCCGGTTGTCGTGGTGCTGTTTCCAGCTGTATCTGTCGCCGTCACGGAAATCGCAGCGTCGTATTCACCGGTCGACAGCTCATTGCCCGCGAAATCCGCCTGCCAGTTGCCGTTTGCATCGGCAGTAACCGTGCGGGTCACGCCTTCTAGCGTTACTTCGATAGTGGCGTCGGCATCGGCAGTACCTGTGAGGGCAAAGCCATTGGCGACTTCTGCCGCGCTCAGCACGTTGTCGCCGGTTTGCTGTGCATCTAGCGTGGCGGATATTTCTGTATCGACGCCGATGGTTTCGGTAACCGTCGAGACGTTGCCCGTGGTGTCCGTTGCAACGGCCGAGACGGTAGCATCATAGGTGCCGGTTCCGATCTCTGCGGTGGAGAAAGCCGATGACCAACTGCCGTCAGCACCGGCAGTGACTGTGTGGCTGATACCTTCGAAGGTAACAACAACGGTGGCGCCCGGATCGGCCATGCCGGTCAGAGTTACGCCTGCGGCTTGTTCGGCAGCGTTGATGGTGTGATCATCACCCACCTGAGTGTTGATTGTGACGCGGTTTTCCGTATCGATATGCACCGTGTGGGTTTCGGTGGCGCTGTTGCCTGCGGCATCACTCGATGTCACCGAGATGGTGCTGTCATAGATGCCGTCAGCGATTTGCCCTGACCCGTATTGTACCGACCAGGTGCCGTTGTTCGAAACCGTTGTGGTCCGCGTAACGCCCTGGAACTCAACCGAAATCGAGGCGCCAGCCTCTCCCGTTCCAGTTAGGCGCACGCCGTCGGAGGCTTCGATAAAGTTGATGTTGTCGTCGCCTTCGACGGTGTCGATGCCGATGGGCGGCGCAATGGTGTCGACCACCAGCACATCGTGATAGGTATTGCGGTTGCCGAACTCATCCGTGGTTCGGATCCGCACGGCGGTCTCGTATTCGCCAGTGGGAATATCGGCAGGATCAAAGGTGACAGACCAGGTGCCATCTTCGTTGACCGTGGTGCGTTGGGTGACGTTGTTGATCCGCACGTTCAGACGGGCGCCGGGCTCGCCGTTGCCGGTGATGACCGGGCCATCGGCTTGCTCGATCGCATTGACGATATCACCGGTGGACTGGGTGCCGCTGGTGACCTCGGCCTCGGGCGGGGTGGTGTCGATGATCACCGTCGGCCCGTCTAGGTTGAAATCATTCCCGTCCGGGTCGGTGACCTCGACCGTGGTATCATAATTGCCATCCGGCGGCAGTTCGTTGATCGCGATTGTCGCCGTCCAGGTGCCGTCATCGCGGATGGTCACTGTTTCCGTATGGCCGCCGATCAGAACCCGCACCTCAGAGCCTGGGGTGCCGGTGCCGGTGATCACGACCGGATCGTTGGTCGAGCCGGCGATAGGGTAGACCGCATCGGGGTCGTCCACCGTGGGCACCCGGCCGCGGCCCGGAGGCGTTCCAGTCTCGCTGTCGTCTGTGACCAGTACGGCGGTGCCGACTACCCCAGCCGCTGCGACACCGGCGGCGCCAAAACCACCCAGCAGTGGCGCTGCCAGCGGGGCGATCACCGGTTCGATGCGGTCGACATCCAGGAACACCAGCTCGTCATAGGCGCTCCATTTCCCGGAGAGGTCCAGTGTTTCGTAGCTGGCAAACAGCATGCCATCGGCCTTGTCCTCCAGCACAACCTCGATGAACTGGCCATCGGCGCTGAGGAACAGGTTCTTGCCACCGGTCGCGCCGTAACTGAAGAAGTTGTCCAGCACGAGGGTCTGGCCATCGGCCAGCACGATATGCAGATCGGCGCCATGCCGTGCGTAACTTTCGACCGCGGATCGGCCAAGGTTCAGGGAAATGTCTTTTGTTTGAGAGACGTTCAGGTGGGCCGGCGTACCTTCAGCAAACACACCCTGTACGGTCGTTCCCGTCATATCGCGGGAAATATATCCAACACTACTCATTTTTTTTGCTCGCTTATAGACCGGACAACGCCGCCAAAGCGGGTCACCTGGTTCATTGCCTGTATCGTCTTGCCCAACGGCCGTCTTTGCGGCCTTATTGTGGGCATAATGCGTCAATTTTGGGTCTTATGTCTACATTTTAAGTAACATGAAACTCTTTCAAGCGGTGGGATTAGTGGCTTTGCCGCCGCATTTGGCTCAATTCTATTAAACTTTGTAGCGTTTTTGCGCCAGTTCTTACCAAATGGTTAACGGCTTTGTGAGGCGTTTGCAGGATGTTGGCAGTCCCAAGGCGGTCTCATGTCTCTGGGCGCGAGGATGCAGGGGCGGGGACGGGGGCGCAGTTTGATCCCGAAAACGGGCGCGCGGGGAACGCCCTGTTTCCAATGTCAAATTTTCGATGTTATCACGGAGGCATTGCTGCAACGATCAGACCCCACTGGTCTGACATCATCAACGCGCGAGGTCCGAAATCGATGACGCAACTCTTGGCTGACTACCGTCAACTTGCCGCTGCCTTAAAGGTGGAGGTCATCGCACTGGTGCCCGGGCCGAATTTTACGCGGGCTCTCGGTCACAGTTTCATGAGCCATGAACGACCTTTCGTTCTGGTGATACCCGCCGAAGGCAAACCGACCGCGATCGTTCCTAACCTTGAACTTGGCTCCTGGGAGCAGGTCGGCTTTGATGGGGCGGTTTTTGATTGGCGCGATCAGGATGGCTATGCCGGGGCCTTTGCGGCGCTGGCGGCGCATCTACCGATGACCCAGCTGGCCGTCGAAGGACAGGTGATGCGGGTCTTTGTGCATCACGCGTTGAAACAGGCGATGCCCGATGTCGAAATCATCGATGCCGAACGTCAGATCTCGGGACTACGGATGATCAAGACGGCGGCTGATATCGCTGCGCTTGAGGCGGCTATCAGCCTGTCAGAGCGTGCGCTGCATCGGGTTCTCGAAGGCGTGCGTGTCGGCCAGACCGAGAAAGAGATCGAAAGTGCGCTGATCCAGGCTCTGTTTGCCGAAGGCGCCGACGACCTGGCCTTTACCCCTATCGTTGCGGCCGGGGACAATTCCGCGCGCCCCCACGCGCACGCGCGCGCCGATTACAAGGTACAGTCCGGTGATGCACTGCTGTTCGATTTCGGCGGCCGCAAGGACGGCTTCTGCGCCGATATTACCCGCACCGTTTTTGTTGGCGAGGTCAGTGACGAAGGTCGCGCGGTGTATGACACGGTGCTGCGCGCCAATCTGGCTGGGCTGGAGGTGACGCGGGCCGGGGTCACGGCGCATGAGATTGATGATGTGGTGACCGGCGTTCTGGAAGCCTCGCCCTATGCCGACCGGATCCGCACCAAGACCGGGCATGGGCTTGGCCGCGATGTCCACGAAGCACCCTATATCATGCGTGGCAATCATCAGGAGCTGCCCGCAGGCACGGTCTACACCAATGAGCCGGGTCTTTACGGGCCGGGCCTGTTTGGCGTGCGGATCGAGGATGACGTGCTGATAACCGAGGACGGCTGCCGTACGCTGACCACGTTCCCGAAGGAGCTGATGATCGTCGGCTGATCTGACGCCACGCGGAAATGGGGGGCGAACCCGTGCTTCAGCTGGCGGATTGCAACTGCGCCTGAAGCGAGGCCTTGGCATCCTGAATATGAGCAAAAGTTAGCCGCGCGGCGGTCTCCGCCTCTCCTGTCGCGCAGGCCTGCAGGATGGCCCGGTGTTCTTCGGTACTGCGGTCGACGCCGCCGCTCATCACCAGTTGCGCGCGCAGGTAGCGGTCCACCCGGTCCATGGCGTTTTCGATGACCTGAACATGGTAGGGCATGCCGCTGACGCTATAAAGCGCGCCGTGGAATTTGCGGTTCAGTTGCCCCCAGATCATAGGATCGTCCGAGGCGGCAAATTTCTCCAGACAGGCCTCGGCGTTATTCAGGGTCACCGGTGTCATGTTTGGAACCGCCTGACGGATCACATCGGCTTCCAACTTGGCTCGCAGATCGAAAACCTCGCCTGCCTCCTGCATCGACAGGGTCGCGACCACCGCGCCCTTGTAGCGTTGGGTTTTGACCAGCCCCTGCTGTTCCAGCCGGGTCAGGGCTTCGCGCACCGGAAAGCGGGAGGTGTGGAACGCCTTGGCGATCTCTTCCTGGCGTAGCGGTTCACCATCACTGAGGTCGCCTTCGATGATGGCTTTGCGCAGCGCATCAAAGATGACCGTCGCGGCGCTGGCTGTCTGTGAAATATCCGTGGCCTGAAACTTCACGCCTCTGCCTCATCTGTCTTGCGGTGAACTGGCCCCTCTATACAGGGCTTCTGCTCAGCTGTGAAAGCCGCAAAGCAAACGCCGCGAGCCCAAGGGACCCGCGGCGCTGATTGGTAACCGGGTTGGGCTGGCCCGTCTCAGAATTCCACGACAGCGCGGATGGATTTGCCTTCGTGCATCAGGTCGAAGCCGTGGTTGATTTCGTCCAGCGACAGCTTGTGGGTGATCATCGGGTCGATCTCGATCTTGCCGTCCATATACCAGTCGACGATTTTCGGCACATCGGTACGGCCCGAGGCGCCACCGAATGCGGTACCGCGCCAGCTGCGGCCGGTGACCAGCTGGAAGGGACGGGTGGAAATCTCGGCCCCTGCGGGTGCCACGCCGATGATGATGCTTTCGCCCCAGCCCTTGTGCGCGGCTTCCAGCGCGGTGCGCATGACCTGCACGTTGCCGGTGGCGTCAAAGGTGTAATCGGCGCCGCCACCGGTCAGTTCAACCAGATGCGCCACCAGATCGCCCTCAACTTCGGCGGGGTTGACGAAATCGGTCATGCCGAAATGCGTGGCCATCTCCACCTTGCCGGGGTTCAGGTCCACGCCGACAATCTGGTCGGCGCCCGCGAGCCGCAGGCCCTGGATCACGTTGAGACCGATGCCGCCCAGACCGAACACGATGGCGGTGGAGCCGATTTCGACCTTGGCGGTGTTGATCACCGCGCCGATGCCGGTAGTGACGCCGCAGCCGATGTAGCAAATCTTGTCAAAGGGCGCGTCCTTGCGCACCTTGGCCAGCGCGATTTCGGGAACAACGGTGTGGTTGGCGAAGGTCGAACAGCCCATGTAGTGATGGATCGGGGTGCCATCCAGCATCGAGAAGCGGGTGGTGCCATCGGGCAGCAGGCCGGCGCCCTGGGTCGTGCGGATCGACTGGCAGAGGTTGGTTTTCGGGTTGAGGCAGTATTCGCACTCGCGGCACTCAGGTGTGTAAAGCGGGATCACGTGATCGCCCACTTCCAGGCTGGTGACGCCTTCGCCGACTTCGATCACCACGCCTGCGCCTTCGTGGCCCAGGATGGCGGGGAAGATGCCTTCGGGGTCATCGCCCGAGCGGGTGAATTCGTCGGTGTGGCACAGACCGGTGGCCTTGATCTCTACCAGAACCTCACCCGCTTTGGGGCCTTCGAGGTTCACGTCCATGATTTCAAGCGGTTTGCCGGGAGCAACGGCAACGGCGGCACGGGTGCGGATCATGTTTGGGTTCCTTCGCTTCTGTCTGGCGGCCGACGGGCCGGATGTTCTGTGGCATGAGGCATCATGCGCTGGCGGACCTTTTGGCCCTGCTTTTGCCAGCGTTACATTCGCCACCCTATGGGCGCAAGCACCCCTGTTGCACGGATTTTCACCTGCAAGAGGGCGTATTGTAGAAAACCGGCGCTTGCGTGCAGCTCTGCGTCATCCGGGCTTGTGCGGCCGTTTCGGAGGGGAAGATCTGCAATGCCTTTTACGCCTGCCTGTCTGGTGGTGCTTGTACGGGCGATGACCGACTATAGATGAAAGGGGTGACTGCGATAGCGCCCTATGCGACACCGGGATGAAGGAGGCACCAGCATGAATATCGGAGATGTTGCAGCCCGCTCAGGGCTGCCTGCCAAAACCATTCGGTATTACGAGGATATCGGCCTCATCAAACCCATGCGCAGCGCCAACGGCTATCGCAGTTTTGCCGAAACCGACCTGCATAAGCTGGCCTTTCTGGGGCGGGCGCGGGCTCTGGGCTTTACCATCGAAGACTGCCGAATGCTGATGGCGCTCTATGAGGATGAAAGCCGCGCCAGCGCCGATGTGAAACATCTGGCGCAGGAGCATCTCGGCAAGATCGAAGCCAAGATCGCCGATTTGCAGGCGATGCGCGATACACTGACTGAACTGGTGCATTGCTGCGCCGGGGACAACCGGCCAGATTGTCCAATTCTGAAAGATCTGTCCGGCGAATTCTGTGCAAAGGAAACCGGCGCGGAGTAGCGCCGGTTCCTGTGGGTTGTCGGTGCGATCCGCGTCAGCGCCAGATCGGATTGGACCAGGCCCGGTTGCCAGCGCGGTCAATCACGGTAACCCGTAGCCAAGGGCTGTCTTTCAGACGGTCGAGCGGAATACGCGCCTGTGTCAGCGCGGTGCCATGCTGCAGAGTTGCGGCAGAGCCATGCCCCTGCACGATGACCGAAGAGACCGGGCTGCAGGCCACATCGATATGCCCGCCGTTCAGCGCCACAGCCTTCAGCTCGGGCCCTTGTGAAGAATAGAAATTTCCGTCCTTCAGGGCCTCCAGCAGCAAATCAGGCTCGTTGGCTTCTGCCTTGACCATGACCCAGCCGCCGAAATGATCGGGGCCAGCGAAATGGGCGTCATCGGTGGCGATGAGGTTCAGGTCGCGCCAATCAGAGAGCAGAAGGTCGGCGACATGGCTGCCTTCGCCGCGATCAGTGCCGACGGCACAGGTATGATTGTAAATTTCCACCGCATGGGCCGCTTCGATGCTGCGCGCATCTGTCAATGTCATGCCCGACCAATGGGGATGGGCAATGGTCACGAAAGCCCCGGCCTCACGCGCACGCCGGGCGATCTGCGGCCCGGTTTCCTGGCCTTCGACGGGGTGAAAGTCAGGCGAGTGGGACGGCGCAAAATCCGCAGGCAGGCCGACGGCGAGAATGTGCCACAGCTCACCGTTTTCCATGGCGCCGGAATGCAGTTCGGCGCCGGGCAGGGTGGTGAAGACCTCGTCCCTGAAGTCGCGCGTGTCGGTGATCGGATAGTCAAACCGCCCGACGAAATGATCGGTCAGCGCAATGAAATCATAGCCTTCCGCCTTGTAGCGGCGGCAGACCTCCGCCGGGTCAAGAACCCCGTCCGACCTGTTGGAATGGCAATGCAGGTTGCCGCGGAAAAACTCTCCGGGGGCGGCAAAAGCGGGGTGCAGCATGGGGTGTCTCCTGTCCGTGTTCCCCGGCTGGTAGCGGCCTTTGGCAATGGTTTTGTGACACGAGAAGGAGAAGGAACGCGCGCGGCAACCCCCTGCCTAAGAAAAGGCTGCGCCGAGGGAGGAGCGGCTCGAGAGAAACGGGGTGCCGCGCGCAGGGGGGGATGTAGGCCGAGGACGCCGGGCCCGCAAGGGGGGCGGCAGAGGTGACGCAACGGTCCGGCCTGATCAGACCGGACCGTTGCCTATTGTATATGCGGTATGAAGCGGGCCTGCGAGAAACAGACCTCAAGAACAACTCCGCGTGAACAGGCTGCGCTAGGCTCAGGCCGGGCGGAGTTCCAGAATTTCCCGCGCCTGCTGCCAGGTGGCAACGGGGCGTTCGTATTTCTCACACAGGTCAGCCGCGCGTTTGACCAGGGCCGCGTTCGACGGCGCCATGGTGTTGCGATCAATGCGTAGGTTGTCTTCGAGACCCGTGCGGGTGTGACCGCCTGCGGCGATGGCCCATTCGTTCAGCATGATCTGACCCGGACCAATGCCCGCACCGCACCATTCGGCATCGGGGGCAAGGCGCTTTACCGTCTGGACGTAGAAATCAAAGGTTTCCTTGTCCACCGGCATCGCGTTCTTCACGCCCATGACGAATTGCACATAGAGCTTGCCCGGAATGGCGCCTTCACGGCTCATCTTCACCGCCTGATGGATATGGCTGAGGTCGAAGGCTTCGATCTCGGGCTTTACCTCATAGGTGCGCATTTCGGAGGCCAGCCAGTCGACCAGATCCGGCGGGTTCTCGTAGACGCGGGTGGGGAAGTTGTTGGACCCCACCGACAGCGACGCCATGTCGGGGCGCAGCGACAGCATGCCGCCGCGCTCCTTGCCTGCGCCGGAGCGGCCACCAGTGGACAGCTGCACGATCATGCCGGGGCAGTGTTTGTTCAGCCCTTCCAGCAGACGGCCGAATTTTTCTGGGTCCGAGGTCGGCGTCTGATCGTCGTTGCGCACGTGGCAATGGGCGATCGAGGCGCCTGCCTCAAAAGCTTCCTGAGTGCTTTCGATCTGCTCGGCGATGGTAATCGGCACCGCCGGGTTATGTTCCTTGCGCGGCACCGAGCCGGTGATGGCCACGCAGATAATGCAGGGTTTGCTCAACTCTGTCCCTCCTCAGATGTCGAAGAATACGGTTTCATCGTCACCTTGCAGGCAAATGTCAAAACGATAAACCGTTTGCCCATCACGTTCGCTGCGCTTGGCGATCAAGGTTTCGCGACGTTTCTCCCACTCGATCAGGTTGATCACCGGGTCCGTCGCGTTGGCTGCGGCCTCGTCGTCAAAGTAAAGGCGAGTGTTGAGGCCGATATTGATGCCGCGCGCCACGATCCAGAGGTTGATATGCGGCGCCATCATCTGACCGTTGCGGCCCATAACCGGGCCGGGCTTGACGGTCTCAAACGCCCATTCCCCGGTTTCAAAGTTGGTGATCACGCGGCCCCAGCCGCGAAAACCCTCTTCGACTTCGCCGGGATGTTCTGGATGGGCATAGACACCGGCGGCATTGGCCTGCCAAGCCTCCAGCAGCACGTCCTTCACCGGCGATCCGATGCCGTCGATGACAAGACCTTCGATCCGGATCCGCTCGCCTGCGGCATTGGGGCCTGCGATGTCCTGACCCAGTTCCTGTTCGTAGATCTGGAAACCGGCAGCGCCCGGCGCAAGGCCGATATGGACGTAGGGGCCTGCGGTTTGCGACGGGGTTTCTTTCAGATAATCAAGCTTCTGTTGCATCAGTTCCCCTCCAGACGGTTTTCGAACAGGGTCGAACGACGACCGCGCAGCACGATGTCGAATTTGTATGCGATGGTGTCGAGCGGAATGGTCGCGTTGCGGTCCAGTCGCGCGATCAGCTGGTCGATGGCGTCCGGATCCGGGATCGTCGCCACGATGGGACAGGTTTTGATCAGTGGATCACCCTCGAAATAGAGCTGGGTGATCAGGCGCTGGGCAAAACCGCTGCCAAAGACCGAAACGTGAATATGCGCCGGGCGCCAGTCGTTGACCCAGTTGCGCCACGGGTAGGCACCGGGCTTCACGGTGCGGAAATAGTAATAGCCATCCTCATCCGTCATGGTGCGCCCGCAGCCGCCAAAGTTGGGATCAATCGGCGCCAGGTAGGTGTCTTTCTTGTGACGATAACGTCCACCGGCATTGGCCTGCCAGATTTCCACCAGAGTATTCGGAACCGGTCGGGCGTTTTCATCCAGTACCCGGCCATGCACGATGATCCGTTCGCCAATGGGGCTTTCGCCGGGCTTGGCGTAGTTCGAGATCAGATCGTTGTCGGTGGCGGCGAGATCGCTATGACCAAAGCGCGGACCGGTGATTTCGCTCGGCGTGTTTTCAAGGCTGATCAGCGAAAATTTGGGCGAGCGCGCCACCGAGGTTTTGTAGTCCTTGTCATAGGCTGGCGGGTGCCAGCGGCGGTCGCGCTGGTAGAATTCAGCCATGTTCTGTGTCGGTTTCGTCATTGTCCTATCCTCCTCAGGTCTTGGATGCCGGGGACGCGGCGGCTTCGGCATCCATTTCCGCATAGGTTTGTTTGGCCAGTTTCAGCGCATGGTTGGCGCGCGGCACCCCGGCGTAGATCGCCACGTGCTGAAACGTTTCGATCACATCGGTGCGGCTGGCGCCCGTGCGCGCGGTGGCGCGGATATGCATCGGGATTTCCTCGAAATTTCCCATCGCCGCCAGCAGAGCTAGGGTCAGCATCGACCGTTCGCGCTGGCCGATCCCGTCCGAGGCCCAGACGGTGCCCCAGGCGCCTTCGGTGATCAGCGTCTGAAAGGCCACGTCCATATCGGTCTTGGCAGCTTCGGCGCGATCCACATGCGCATCTCCCAGCACGCTGCGGCGCACGGTCATGCCCTGATCGTAACGGCTGTCGGTCATCCGGTCCTCCCTCTTTCATATGGTGTGTACTATCGCATATCTAAATTGGACTGTATAATGCTGTGAATTGCATGATTTCATATTGGAAATGGTATGCGTCTGTCTGCACAGCTGAAGTTGCGCCATCTTGAGGTCTTCGTCGAGGTCGCCCGGCAGGACAGCGTCACCCAGGCGGCCGAGGCATTGGGCATGACCCAGCCTGCAGTGACACGCACACTGCGGGAGCTAGAGGCTGTTGTCGGCAAGCCCTTGGTCGAGCGGCACGGGCGCGGTATCCGCCTGTCCGCCTATGGTGAGATGTTCCGCGACCACGCCGGGCGCAGTCTGGCGCTGGCACGGGACGGGGTGGCAATGCTGCAGGGGCTGGACGAGGCAGAAGGGCCACGGGTGGCTATTGGCGCTTTGCCGACAGTGTCGGCGACAGTGGTGCCGGATGCCCTGGCGGCGCTGCGTACCGAGGGTAGCCACAGCCGGTTTTCGGTCCGCACCGGGGACAATCAATACCTGCTGGACCAACTGCGGCGGGGCAATCTGGATGTGGTGGTGGGACGTCTGCCCGCGCCCGATCACATGGTGGGGCTGGATTTTGATCCGCTGTTCCACGAACGGGTGGTCGCGGTCGTCGCCCATGATCATCCGCTGGCGGCGTTGCCGCATGTCCCGGCTGATGCCTTTGAGGGGGTCCCGGTACTGATGCCCTCGGAAGGGTCGATCATCCGGCCGCTGGTGGACCGCATGTTTCTGGAGCAGGGGATGACGGTGCCCCGTTTCCCGATCGAAACCGTCTCTGCCACGTTTGGGCGCCGGTTCACGCTGAAGCATCGGGCGATCTGGATCATCAGCCATGGTGTGGTGCGGGCCGACCTGGAGGAGGGCGTTCTGGCATTGCTGCCACTGAACACGGACAGCACGCTGGGTCCGGTGGGTCTGTGTATCCGCAGTGAACACCAGCTCTCTGCCGCCGCGGCGCGGTTCTGCGCAGCCCTGCGGGAGATTTGCGAGGCTTAGGCGCGCAGGCTGGCCAGCGCCATTTCTGCCAGATCGTCTGCGATGGTGTTGCGGAACTCCTGCCCGGCGCCGCGATCCGGCTGATACCAGAAGACCGGGGAATTGAGCATCAGCATCAGCCCGGCAACCGTGACCGTCAGGTTGCGCTCGGGGAATATATCTGCCTCGATACCCCGGGCGATCTGGTCGCGGAAGAGTTCGGCATACTGCCGGTGCTCTGCTCGCACCTGCGCCTGCATGCCCAGCTCAAACGCGTTGGAGGTTTTGGCGCGCGCGCCGGTATAGGTTTGGAGAATCACCTTGTGGTAGGGCAGGGAGCGCAGCACCTCCATCACATGGGCGCGGGCCATCCGTTCCAGACAAAGCTGCGGAGGCAGGGCATCATCGGCCACTGCGCTGACCGCCTGATAGGTGAACCGCGCGGCGCGCAGTTGTACCGCAGCCAGAAGCGCACCTTTGGAGGGAAAGTGATGATAAATCCGTCCCTTGGTCGATCCAAGGCTGGCCGCGATATCGTCGATGGATGCGGAATCGGCGCCCATCGTCATGAAACAATGGGCCGCTGCATCAAGAATTTCGCTTTTGGATGCGCTGATCTGTTCTAACATGATGCATCGCCTGACGTCGTCTGCTTGCGGGGCGGCGCGGCTGGAGGGGCCATTTTGCCATCCTTGATCGCTGCCGCACACCATCGGGCGCGGAGCGAACAATAGGGGGGCATATGCTCAAAATATAGCCGCATTTTGCCATTTTGACGCTGGGTCTTAGCAATTGACAGGGGAAAAACATACTCAGTAGTCTGTTTTTAGACGCCAAGGGTTTCCGCCGCTTGAGGAGGCGCAGCGAAAACCCAGTAAAATAAGGCGCATATGCCCGGCAATGACCGGGTCAGGAACCGCTCATGACGGGCGGGGGGAGGAAAATTTGGAAGTATTGCAGCTCCTGGTCAGCGGGCTCGCGAATGGCTGTGTCTACGGCCTGATCGCGCTCGGATTTGTGCTGATCTACAAAGCGACTGAAGCGGTCAATTTCGCTCAGGGCGATTTCATGATGCTGGGGGCATTTGTGACCCTTGGCCTTACCAACGCAGAATATATGGACCTGCCATTCTGGGTCGCAGCACCGCTGGCGATTTCGATCATGGCGGTTCTTGGCTATCTGCTCGACTTTTTCATTCTGCGGCACCTGTTCGGGCAGAGCCAGACTGCGGTTGTCATCCTGACCATCGCGCTGGGCTTTGTGCTGCGCTTCGTGGCTGGTTTGATCTGGGGGCACGAGCCGCAGACATTGGAAAGCCCGCTCGCGCTGGGCGATCTACAACTGGGCGGCGTCGTGCTGGGCATGGCGGATGTCGCGGTGATCGTGGTGACCTTCCTGCTCACATGGTCGCTTTACCAGTTCTTCCAGCGCACCAAGCTGGGGCTTGCCATGCAGGCGGCCAGTCAAAACCAGATGGCGGCCTATTTCATGGGCATTCCGGTGCGCCGGGTGCAGGGGCTGATCTGGGGTCTGGCGGGTGCAACCGCTGCCGTGGCCGGGATCCTTTTTGCCTCAAAGGGCGCCATTGATCCCAACGCCGGCCTCTTGGGCATCAAGGCCTTTGCGGCGGCTGTCATCGGCGGCTTCGGCTCGCTCCCCGGTGCACTGGCTGGTGGTCTGATCGTGGGTGTGATCGAGCCCTTCGCGGCACGGTATCTTGCGGCGGGCTATTCGCAGATCGCGCCTTATGCGCTGCTTCTGGCGGTGCTGGTGTTCCGTCCGCACGGCCTGTTCAGCCAGGTCCGAGTGAAGAAGGTCTGATCCCATGCGCATTCATTTCAAAACCACCTATGAGCAGGATATCCGCCTGTTCCCCGACATGTGGACGGCCTGCGTTTATGGCCTTCTGATCCTGATTGCCTTTGGCCTGCCGTTCCTGATCAACGAGTTCTATATTGGCGAAGTCACCAACGTGCTGATCTGGGCGATTGCCGGTCTGGGTCTGATGCTGCTGACCGGTCAGACCGGTCAGGCCAGCCTTGGCCATGCGGCGTTTCTGGCCATCGGCTGCTACACCAACACGATCCTGATCGAACAGGGGCTGCCGTTCATTCTGGCTTTCCCGCTGGCCGGGGTCATCACCGGGATCGTCGGCGCCGTGATCGCCATTCCGGCCCTGCGGCTGCACGGGATCTATCTGGCGATTGCTACCATTGCCCTGTCGATCCTTGCCGATGACATTATCGTCCTTCTGGAGCCCTGGACTGGCGGCGTGTCGGGCAAGTTCCCGGATATGATCACCATTTTCGGGTTCGAGATTGAACGCTGGTCGATGCCGACCCGGTTCTACTATCTGGTGCTTGTCGTCACCATCATCTGCACACTGTTCTACCGCAACCTGCTGCGCTCGCCTTTGGGCCGTGCCTTTGCTGCGGTGCGTGACAGTGAGGTCTCGGCGACTGCTATGGGCGTTCACATTGCACGCACCAAGGCGACCGCCTTTGGCCTGTCGTGCATGATCACCGGCTGGGCTGGTGCGCTGATGGGATACTATGCGGGCACATTCAACAACGAGACCTTTTCGATCGTGATTTCGATCACCCTGCTGATGATGATCGTGATTGGCGGCCTCGGCTCCATTCACGGGGCCTTCTTCGGCGCAGTTGTGGTGGCCTTCCTGCCCCAGGGTCTGTCGATCCTCAAAGACAGCGTGATCGGTGGCGGCGTCGCCATCCCGGGGCTGGAAACCGGCGTCTTCGGCATGATCCTGATCCTGTTCATCCTGTTCGAACCCATGGGCATCTACGGTCGCTGGCTGAAGATACGGACCTGGTTCGAATTGTTCCCCTTTGCGCGCAAGGACATGTTCCGTCGCCAGAAAACCTACCTGAAGACGGAGCGTTTGAGATGAGCCTTTTGGAGATCAAGAATGCAACGCTGAAATTCGGTGGCGTTGTGGCTGTGAACGATCTTTCCTTTTCGGTCGAGGAAGGCGAAGTCTACGCCATCGTCGGCCCGAACGGGGCAGGGAAGTCGACCGTGTTCAACCTGATTTCGCGGTTCTACGAACCTTATGCGGGCTCTTTCACCTTCGACGGGCAGAACCTGCTGGATCGCAAACCGGACGAGGTGGCGGATCTTGGCATTGCGCGGACCTTTCAGAACATTGAACTCTTTGATCACGCGACGGTATTGCAGAACCTTCTTGTGGGGCGGCACCGCCACCGTAAGTCCACGCTGATCGAAGAGCTGTTCTTTGCCCCGCGTGTGCGCCGCGAAGAGCACCGCCACCGCGAGGCCGTGGAGGAGGTGATCGATTTCCTCGACCTGCAGCCCTACCGGAACAAGATGATCGCTGGCCTGCCATATGGCGTGCGCAAGGTGGTCGAACTGGGCCGGGCGCTGGCCTCGGGGCCGCGGCTCTTGTTGCTGGATGAACCTGCCTCGGGACTTTCGGTTGAGGAAACGCAGGACATGCGTTGGTGGATTGATGATATCCGCAAACAGATGGGGATCACCGTATTGATGGTGGAACATGACATGGGGCTGGTCTCTGGCGTGTCCGACCGCGTTCTGGCGCTGGCGGATGGGGCCAAGCTGGCCGAAGGCACCCCGGCTGAGGTGCAGTCAAACCCGGCCGTGATCGAGGCCTATCTTGGCGCGGGGGCTGTCTGATGGGAGAGCCTTTGCTGGAAATCAAGAACCTCGAGAGCTTTTATGGGCCAATCATGGCGATCCGGGGCGTGTCGCTGAAGGTGGACAAGGGGCAGATCGTCACCGTTCTGGGCGCCAATGGCGCCGGGAAATCCACCCTTCTGAAAACGATCTCGGGCATCATGGATCCTGAAAAGGGCGAAGTGCTGTTCGATGGCAAGCCGATTCAGGGGCAGGAGCCGCACAAGATCGTCAGCCAGGGCATCGTACACGTGCCGGAAGGCCGCGAGGTCTTCCCGCTGCTGACGGTGAATGAAAATCTGAGCCTTGGCGCTTACACCCGTTCGGACAGGGCCGAGATCGAAAAGGACCGGGAGATGGTGTTCGACTATTTCCCGATCCTCGCCGAACGGCGCGACCAGGAGGCCGGGACGCTGTCCGGCGGCCAGCAGCAGATGCTGGCGATCGGGCGTGGGCTGATGCTGCGGCCCAAGATCATGCTGCTGGATGAACCCAGCCTCGGCCTGTCGCCGCTTCTGGTGCAGGAGATATTTGCCATTCTGCGGCGGCTCAACGCCGAGGAACACGTGACCATGATGCTGGTGGAACAGAACGCCCGCATCGCGCTGGAACTGGCGGACGTGGGCTATGTGATGGAGATCGGCCGCATTGTGATGGACGGCACCGCCGACCGCCTGATGCAGTCCGAGGACATCCAGGCCTTTTATTTGGGCCACCAGGAAGAAGGCCAGCGCGGAGAGAAACGCTGGAAACGCAAGAAGACGTGGCGATGAGGGGGGAAGGGATGAACATGCAAAACCTTGGACAGACCGCACACCCGCAGGTGGTTCTCAACGGCGTTTCGTTCAACGCAGAGCCGGGCCAGCGCCCGGTGTTGGTGGACGGCTGTGACACCATCGTGAAACTGTTTCAGCTGCGTTGTCAGGCACTGGGCGACCGAACTGCTCACCGCGAAAAGGATATGGGCATCTGGAAAGCCTATTCCTGGAACGATTACTGGGATCACGCGAAATGGATTGGCCTTGGCCTGATGTCGCTGGGTCTGAAACGCGGCGAGGTGGTGTCGATCCTAAGTGAGGACCGGCGCGAGTGGCTTTACTCCGATCTGGGTATTCAGGGTGTCGGCGGGATTGCCTCTGGCGTCTACACCACGGACTCCGCCTCGCAGCTGGCCTATCTGGTCAATGACAGCGACAGCCGGTTCCTGTTTGTCGAAAACGACGAACAGCTCGACAAATACCTTGAGATCGCCGATCAGGTTCCGGGGCTGGCCAAGGTCATCATCTATGAACGCGAAGGGCTGCATGATCTGGATCATGAAAAATGCCTTTTCATCGAGGATCTGTACGAGCTGGGTAAAGCCTATGAAGCGCGCCATCCCGGCACCTTCGAGGCTGAAATTTCCAAATCCCAGCCCGAGGACACGGCGCTTCTGATCTATACATCGGGCACCACGGGCATGCCCAAAGGCGCTATGCTCAGCAATGAGAATATCCTTGCCTCGACCGAGGCAGGGGCGCGGGCGTTGGAAGTCTACAAGACGGATGATCAACTGTGTTTTCTGCCGCTGTGCCACATCCTTGAACGCAACGTGTCGGTCTATTTCCCGCTCGCGGCTTCCAGCACGGTGAACTTCGCCGAAAGCCCGGAAACCGTGTTCGACAATATGCAGGAGGTCTCTCCGGCGACCTTTTTCGCGGTGCCGCGGGTCTGGGAAAAGATCTACTCCCGGGTCCTGGTTCTGGCGCAGGAAGCTACGCCGATTGGCCGTATGGCCTTCCATCAGGCGGTCAAGGCCGGGCGCAAGAGGGCGCAATACGTGATGTACGGAAAACCCGTCCCTTCGGGCGTGGCGGCGTCTTATGCCTTCTGGGATTTTGCGGTTCTGCGCAATCTGCGCCGGATGCTGGGCATGGACAAGATGCGCCGGGGCGGAACCGGCGCCGCGCCGATCTCACCCGAGCTATTGGAATGGTACTGGTCCATCGGTGTGCCGCTGATCGAAGGCTACGGCATGACCGAGAACGCCGGCCTGTCCACCATCAACACTTTCGACACCAACGCGCCGGGAACGGTGGGGCATGCGGTGCCGGGGGTCGAGGTGCGTATCGCGGAAGACGGGGAGATCCAGACCAAGGGGCTCAACAACTTCCAGGGTTACTGGCGCAACAATGAAAAGACCGCCGAGACCTTTACCACCGATGGCTGGCTGCGCACGGGTGATGTCGGCAGGCTGGATGACAAGGGCAATCTGACGATCACCGGCCGGATCAAGGACATCATCATCACCGCAGGCGGCAAGAACATCACCCCGGCCGAAATCGAAAGCCGGTTGAAGTTCAGCCACTATATCTCGGATGCGGTGGTGATCGGGGACGGGCGCAAATATCTCACCTGTCTGATCATGATCGATCAGGAAAATGTTGAGAAATTCGCGCAGGACCGCAAGATACCCTTTAGCGACTTTGCATCGCTCTGTGCCGCGGAGGAGGTGGTACAGCTGATCGGAGCAGAGGTCGAAGCTGTGAACCGGGACTTTGCACGGGTCGAACAGATCAAGGATTTCCGCCTGATCAACGTTCTTCTGACGGCCGAGGACGACGAGTTGACCGCAACGATGAAACTGAAACGCAGTTTTGTGGAGAAGAAGCACAAGGCACTAATCGACGATATGTACTAGCGGCGGCGACAAGGAACGCCGGACAGTTATTTAGGGAGGAAGCGAAAATGAAAAAACTGACATCTGCGCTGACGATGGCGGCTGTAGCCCTTGCCGGGGCCACGGCTGTTCAGGCCGACACTCAGGGGGTTACGGACAGCGAAGTCGTAATCGGCTCGGTGAATGACCTCAGCGGTATCTTTGCTGCGGTGGGCGTGCCGGCGGTCAATGGCGCCAACCTGCGCTTTGATGAAATTAACGCCGCAGGCGGTGTGCATGGTCGCCAGATCAAGTTCGTCGTCGAGGACAACGGCTATCAGATCCCGCGCGCGATGCAGGGCTACAACAAGCTGCTGAACCGCGACAAGGCTTTTGCCATGCTTCTGTCGCTGGGCACACCGATGAACGTGGCTGGCTTCAAGCTGCTGGACCCCAAGGGCATTCCGAACATCAGCCCGCTGTCCGCCGCGCGTCAGATGCTTCAGGAACCGATGCACAACAAATTTATCGGCTTTTCCAGCTACTACGATCAGGTGCAGGTCGGCGTGAAATATCTGGCCGGTGAATTCGATGCCAAGGAAGTCTGCTCGATGTATATCCCGTCGGATTTCGGCAAGGAAATTCAGGAAAGCACCGAGGATGTAAGCAAAGAGCGGGGCCTGACCTATGCGGCGGAAACCTCGCACAAGCCGGATGAGCTGGATTTTGTCGGCTCGCTCACAAAGCTGAAGTCCGCTGGCTGTGACGTGGTTACACTGGCGCTGGGCGTGCGGCAGGGCATCACCGTTGTCGGCACCGCCAAGAAACTGGGCTGGACCGATGTGAAATTCCTCAACACGTCGGCCGGGTTCCTTGATGTGGTTGCTGCCGTTCCTGGTGGTGTGACCGATGGTCTTTACGCGGCGGCTGGCTGGGTCAGCCTGATCGCACGCGCCGAAGATCCGGTGCCGGCCGAATTCATGAAGGCCTATGAGGAAAAGTTCGGTCAGCCGGCCGGTGGCTTTGCCATGCTGGGTTATTCCGCAGCGGATACGGTCATTCGCGCGCTTGAGGCCGCGGGTCAGGATCTGACGCAGGAAAGCTTTATCAAGGGGATGGAGAGCCTCAATTTCTATGATAAGCTGACCGACAGCAAGATCACCTATGCGGCTGATGATCACCGTGGTGCGGACGATATCGTGATCTCGGTTGTCGAAGATGGCAAATGGAAAGAACTGAGCCGCCAGTAACGCGCGCTCTTTAGTTATTCTGATATGAACCGGTGCGGGGTGACCCGCGCCGGTTTTCTGTTTGTCAGCCGCGTCTGTTTTTGCCCGGTGTTCTGCGCCCGGCTTTACATTGCCAAACCCCAAATTATATAAATTCGCGTACGTGAATATAACTGCGCCATGGCGGCCGGATATTTGCGCAGATGCATTATTGGGAGGCAGGTGCAATGGGTGTGAACAGAAGAGAATTTCTGCAAGGGGCAGGGGCCAGTATGGCGTTGGCAGGATCTGCTGCTGGTATGGCATCGGCGGCTGCAGCCTCGGGCGGCGATCAGCTGATGATTGGCGATATGTCCCTTCAGACCCTGTCTGATGGCAATCTGGTACTGCCTCAGGGGTTCCTGTTCCCCGAGCAGTCGCCAGAGCAGCTGATGCCGATCCTGACGCGGCACGGCGTTGCCCAGGATCCGATGGAGCCTCCGCTGAATGTCACGCTGATGCGTCAGGGCGACCGTGTCGTGCTGTTCGATGCCGGTTCCGGCCCGGCCTTCCAGGCCAGCGCGGGGCAACTGCCCGCCGCGCTGGAGGCGGCGGGCGTATCCCCCGAGGACGTCACCCATGTGGTGTTCACCCATTGCCACCCGGATCACCTGTGGGGCGTTCTGGACGATTTCGATGATCCTCTGTTTGCCAATGCCGAACATTTCATCGGACAGCAGGAATGGGATTTCTGGTTCGACCCCAGCACCATTGACACGATCGGCGAGGCCCGCGCTACCATGGCCGCCGGGGCGCTTCGGCGGATGGAGATCCTGGAGGACCAGATCACCCGGTTCCGCGATGGCGAAGAAATCCTGCCCGGTGTCGCGGCGCGGGCGACCTATGGTCATACGCCGGGCCATATGTCCTTTGAACTCAGGTCCGGCAGCGAGAGCGTGATGGTGCTTGGCGATGCCATCGGCAATTCCCACGTGAGCTTTGAAAGGCCCGATTGGCACGTGGGATCCGACCAGGATGCAGCCATGGCCGCTGTCGCCCGCATGAGCTTGCTGGATCAACTGGCTCACGAGCAGACGCGGGTGATTGGCTACCATCTACCAGAGCGTGGTTTGGGTCAGGTCGCGCGCAAGGGGGGCGGTTACCGGTTTATCCCGTTGTAACTTGCCTCCTTGTAAATTTGGCCTAAGTTAAACTATGTTTTTAAGAGAAGCCGCGCCCCGCGTCGTCTGGGGCGCGGTTAAAGGCGGAAAATCCGAATTTTTTCGGAAAATCCAGCTTATTGGCTTGGCGGCAATTCATCCCGTTACTATTCCTATGCGTGTTTAAAGAAACTTGATACATGTAAATTTCAATTCAATTATCTTTATTTATTTGAAAAGGTGATTTTTCACTACATCTTTGCGTCGCATTGTTGTAATTTGATCCTGCGATCACGGTCGATTAGGTGGATTAATGTGTAATTTGATCAAGCTGAATCAGTTCGGCGCGTTCGGTGTATTTCTGTCGGATGGCAGCAGCGTACCCCTAGGGGCCAAGCATCAGGCCTTGATGGCCCTTTTGGCGACCTCAGCATCGGGTATCCGAACAAGAGCATTTTTAGAACACACTTTGTGGAGCCTTGCTCAACCTGAACAAGCAAAGGCCAGCCTGAGGACGGCATTATCGACGTTAAAACGCCATCTGGGACCGGAAGCGGCCCAGGCGATCACTGCTAATCGGGAACGCGTTACTCTGGACCTGTCACGGGTGGAGTTCATTGAGCCCGAGGATCAGGCCGAGTTCATGGAGGGTTTCGAACTGCCGCATGAGACCCGGTTCGAAAGCTGGCTGGCCCAGATGCGCGCGGACTTCGAGGCAAAGCAGACAGGGCAGCCCACCGGCGGCGCTGGGCAAATCGGGCAAACCGGTCGGGTGCAGTATAATGATCTTCTGCCTCCGATCGCGGTCTTGCCCTTCGTGCAACACACCCCGGGCGAGGACACCTCGCCTCTGGGCTCATTGCTGTCCGAAGAACTGTCTCGCTGCCTTGCACGCAGTCAGGCTTTCACCGTGACATCTTATCTGGCCTCGCGGCAATTCGACCCGAACCGTATCCGCCCGATCGAGGTCTCGCAGGTGGCAGGGGTGAACTATTTGGTGTCTGGTGTGGTGCATGTGCGCGGGCAGGTGATGAATGCGGATATCGAGTTGCACGATGCGGTGCGCGAAAAGGTGATCTGGTCGCGCAGCTTCCAGGGACCGTTGTCGGACCTGATGGAGGGACAAAGCGCGGCCCTGAGAGATGCCACGCGCCAAATCGGTCAAACGGTTGTGGGCGAATCGATCCGCCTTATCGGCTTCAAGCCGCTGGCAGGGCTGGAGGGGCACACGCTGTTAATGGGCGCGATTTCCCTGATGCAGGACATGAACCCCGCTTCCTTTGAAAAGGCACGTGAAATTTTGAACGTGCTGCTGAGCCGGGCCCCGCAGCATCCGCTTGCTCTGACATGGATGGGGTTCTGGCACGTACTGCGGATCCAGAAGGGTTTTTCCAACGATCGACAGCTTGATATCCATCTTGCAGAACAGCTTGCGACCTCGGCGCTCAGCGCGGATCCGTCTTTCTCGTTGGCGCATACGCTGAAGGGCGTGATTTCCAGCCATCTGCTGTTCCATTTCGATCTGGCGCAGACTTCCTATGATCTGGCTTTGAAGGACAATCCAAACGAAGCCTTGGCCCTGTTGCTCAAAGGTACCACCCGGGCCTATCAGGACCGCCCGGACGAGGCGGTACAACTGACAGATGCTGCGCGGCGGCTGTCCCCACTGGGGCCGCAACGCTATTATTTCGACGCGGAATCCGCAGTCGCGAACCTGACCGCGCGAAATTATGGGCGGGCGATCGAGCTTGCGGACCGGTCGCTTGAGGCAAATGCCTCCTATCCGACCAGTCTGGGGACCAAGGCCATTGCTTTGCAGATGTCGGGGCGCACCTCTGAAGCCCGCGATACGGTTCAGGATCTTCTGAAGGCCGCGCCAATGTTCAATATGAGCCGGTACCACAACTACACGCCGCTTGCGGCAGGGCCTGCCGGAGAGGAATGGGGGCATGCGCTAAAAATGGCGGGTGTCCCGGACTGATACCTCTCTGATCCAGAGCACCACGCTGAAGCGAGGGGAGGCGCTTGCTGCCTGACACCCGGCAAATCTGTGGGTCTCTGTTCATCGGGGCGGCGCTTTTGTGGGAACCGCCTTGTGTCTGTGGCCGTCTTGAGGCTCCTTGTCTGTCAAAGGTCCGGGCCGACGTCGTTCCGGGCTGACACAGAAAATGGAGCCCCATCATGAAAGCCGTCGTTTACCGCGCCTTCGGACCTGCCCAAAAGGTCCTGTCCCTTGAAACCCTGCCAGCACCCGAACTTGCCTCTGGCGAGGTACGCGTCGCGCTGGCCTATTCCGGCGTCAATCCTTCCGATGTCAAAGCGCGGGCCGGAGCACGGGCGGGTGTCACCGAACTGCCCTTTCCCGCAATCATTCCTCATAGCGATGGCGCGGGCGTCATCACCGAAGTCGGCGAAGGCGTGGAACCGGCGCGAGTCGGGCAGCGAGTCTGGATCTGGAACGGTCAGTGGCAGCGCGCCTATGGCACCGCCGCAAGCGAGATCTGCCTGCCGCAGGAGCAGGCGGTACCCATGTCTGACACGGTCGATTTTGAAACCGGTGCCGCGCTTGGCATTCCGGGGCTGACCGCCTGTCATACTGTGTTCTCCGGTGGCGAGGTTTCCGGCAAAACCGTTCTGGTGCAGGGCGGGGCAGGGACCGTAGGTCTTTTGGCTGTACAATTGGCCAAATGGGGCGGTGCGCGGGTGATCGCGACCTGTTCCGCAGCTGCGCGAGACCGTGTTCTGGCGGCCGGGGCCGACGCGGTGCTGGATTACAGCGCTACGGACCTCAGCGACCAGATCATCGCTGCAAATCACGGCCAGCTCGTCAATCTGATCGTCGAGGTGGAGTTTGGCGCCAACGCCGAGGTGGACGCGGCAGTGATCGCCCCGAACGGCCGGATCACGGCCTATGGCTCGGCAAAGGCGATGCAACCCGTCTTGCCCTTCTATCCGCTGATGTTCAAGGCGGTCACGTTGGAGATGGCTCTGGTCTACCTGCTGACGCCGACCCAACGCGAGGCGGCGATCGCCCGTTTGAATCGCGCCCTGGAGGCTGAGGCCCTGTCGGTTCCCGTGGCGAAAATCTTTCCTCTGGCCGAGGCCGCCACAGCGCATGAAGCCGTTGAGGGTGGTGATCGCAAAGGCGTGATTTTGCTGCAAACTTCTGAAAATCCAATGAAATAAGGGGCGGGAAGGGGGGGCGCCTGTGGTGTTGGAAAAAGGATGTCAGATTTTTTCAAAAACCCTCTTGCACCCCCCCGCAACTAACTTTAGACAGCGCCTCATCGATGGGGTGTAGCCAAGTGGTAAGGCAGCGGTTTTTGGTACCGTGTATCGTAGGTTCGAATCCTACCACCCCAGCCATCGGCCTTCTCCTTAAGAAATAAAGCGTCCGGCGGGCCTCATAGGCCCCAGATCGCCCCAGTTACCGCCCCAGTTGGTTTGCACGTTGGCTGGTCGCTGACGAGGGCGCGGCTACCATGGTCTGAGTGGGGCTAACCTTTCCTCTTCCCTTAGGCTGGGGTAAGGGGAGGGAATAGGTATAAGTAATGAATAGAAAGCGGAGGAGGAGACCCCAGGTTCTTCCTTCCTTACCTGAAGAAAGGGAGACCTATGGGAGACATAGAGAACCCCTGGCACTCCCGCCCGATCGACGTCCACCGCTGGTCAGACCATCCCGAGGTTGCGGGGCTCTGTGACCGGATCTGGGACGAGTACCTGCCGAGCGACCAGACGTCGGGGCCGAAGCCTAAGACTGCCTTCACTGTCGCACTTGGTTGATGTCGAACGGTTCAACGGGCCGACCCGTCCGCTGTTCATGCTCAGCCATCCGTTGAAGATAGCCCTCTGACCGGGGAGTTTGCCGCCAGATCACGTAGTCTCGGACATGCTCAGCCGTCGGGTCCTGCTCATCCAGACCAAAGAACTGGTTCGCTGTGGGCAGGGCCGCTCCCGCAACCGCCTCGGAGGCCTCCGCCATCACCCGCTTCAGCTCCCCGACACGGGTGAAGTCGATCAGATAGCTGTCATGCACCGATAGGACCGGGACGCCCTGATCGCAGAAGTGCCGATGAACCCACTCAGTGATCTGACCGTCCAGATTCATCAGTCTGATCCCGTGGTCCTTGAACAGCAGCTCCGTCAGATGCGGGGACTTCTCAAGGAAAGCCGCGAGAAGAACCTCAAGCTGATCATTGGTCAGCGTCTTGCCAACATGCCCGGTGGGAAAGCCGTCCCTCACCCCTCTGAAGGCAGCGTCCTTGGCCCCTGCATTGATAGCCGTCAGAACCAGTCGCTTGATCAGTTTGCGCTGAAGCACTGCGGGAACACCGGGGAGGAGACCCTCGGGAATATCATAAGGATCGTAGGTCAGCTCAACACCGGCCTCCAGGCTCAGCAAGGAGACATGCAGACTGCGAAAGTCCACCTCGACCACCGGCGTGTCGTTGATGAAGATCCGGGAACGCCAGTCGCTGTTGATCTGCTGCCACCAGCCCCCATGAAAGCGCCCGTTCAGGTTCCAGTCTGATCTGCTGAAGATCCGTCGGGTTCGCTTGTGATGATGATCGGTGGCAACGTCATCAACCTGGGGCTCATCAAGAACAGGAATGTCAATGAAAGCGTCCCCGATGACCTCATTATAGCGGCGCACCTCCTCCCGCATCCTGATCGTTTCGTCAGTGTCCTCGTATTCGACCAACCCATCATCTTCGCCCCGAAGAATGATCAGTTCCTCGCCAGCGACCCGGACGACGTCGTCTCTCTGGAAGGCCGCCTCAGCAAACCATCCCTGCAAGACCTCAGAGGCCCGGATCCTCGTTGTTCTGTTTCCCCGAGCATAAGGACCTGAGTAGCTACCCTTTGCCAGGTCGATCAGGCCAGCTTCAGCTAGAGCATTGATGATCGGGATGATCTTCTTCGAGATATGTATAGCGTTGTAGCGGGAGCTCGTGTCCCAGTAGTTCGAGGACATCGACACGCCGATGCAAAGCTCCGGGTCTTCCAGCCAAGCCACATAGAGGTCGAGGATCAGAACCCGCAGCTGATGGCGGAAGGCAGTCTTAGGCTTCGGCCCCGACGTCTGATCACTCGGCAGGTACTCGTCCCAGATCCGGTCACAGAGCCCCGCAACCTCGGGATGGTCTGACCAGCGGTGGACGTCGATCGGGCGGGAGTGCCAGGGGTTCTCTATGTCTCCCATAGGTCTCCCTTTCTTCAGGTAGGGAAGGAAGAACCTGGGGTCTCCTCCTCCGCTTTCTATTCATTACTTATACCTATTCCCTCCCCTTACCCCAGCCTAAGGGAAGAGGAAAGGTTAGCCCCACTCAGACCATGGTAGCCGCGCCCTCGTCAGCGACCAGCCAACGTGCAAACCAACTGGGGCGGTAACTGGGGCGATCTGGGGCCTATGAGGCCCGCCGGACGCTTTATTTCTTAAGGAGAAGGCCGATGGCTGGGGTGGTAGGAAGCCTAGCCTTCCGAGTCTCTTCATGGACTTAGCCGACCCGTCGACAAACCTGGGGCGGTTGCTGGGGCGGTGGTTCATCATTCCGGCACCTGATCCGTGGTGGCTACTCGTCTGGTGAGATATGGTGAAGCTCAAGGGGTCGCCTACTTAGTCGCTAGTGAGCCACGATAGGGCCGCTGGGAAGCTGGAAGTGGTTGCCAGCAAACTATTTCTTGGAGGAACCTAGACGTCTAAGGAAAACGCCAATTATATGGAGCTCTACTTTGAAACATTTCGCAGGACAGTGGCTCGGAGATTTTACAGGTGCCTCGAGCGGAATGGCGCTGCTGGACCTGGATCAAGGCGAGCAATGGCTAGAGGGTAGCGTCTACGCCTTCAGCAACGACAGAGAGCAAGCGAGCTACTTTGCGCCGGTCACAATCATCCCGCAGCAAGACACAATCAGGTTTGCCGCTTCGGCTCTGGCCATTCACCCGCTCTATCCACGCTTCCTCCAAGACGGAGAGTTTCCCGAGGCAGAACAAAATATTGAGATTGAGGTCAAAGCTTCACTGGACAGCACGTTCCTTAAAGGGACCTGGGCAAGTAGTAACGGTGCTTCTGGTGAAGTCACGCTGTACCCCAGTCAGGCGGCCAGTCCCTCAGAGTACAAACCACAGGGCGAAGCAACTAGCTGGGAGTCGTTCCAAGCCAAAGTGGCAGAGTTATGTACGCAACCCTACCGATACATTTTTCGAGGCCAAGCGGAGCCGTGGAGGTTGCGGACCTCTTTTCATCGAACACACCGGAAAGATCTTTGGCGCTATTGGGAGAAAGACATTAAGAGAATACGCCATGCAAGCGTTGGTGTTACCTCTCATATTTTCGACTCGGCAAACCCTGATCAGAATGGTGCCTTCCTGCATTTACTCCAGCACCATGGTTATCCAACGCCCTTATTGGACTGGACCTACTCTCCGTATATCGCTGCATACTTCGCCTTCGCTTCTGCGCCGGTGGATCGAGACTACGACGCCCCAGTACGTATCTTCATGTTTGATGCAGAAAAATGGCAGGACGACTGGCCGCCGGTACTGAACATGACGCTGTGTCAGCCGCACTTTTCTCTACTGGAGCCACTGGCGATCGACAACGATAGGGCTCTCCCACAGCAGTCTATGGCAGCAGTTACGAACATAGACGACATCGAAGCCTACATCAGGTTTAGGGAAAGGCAAAAAGGAACCACGTACCTGCGAGTCTTCGATTTGCCCCATAGCTTACGAACTGACGTGCTGAGACAGCTAGGTCTTATGGGGATCTCTCCTGGGTCATTGTTTCCCGGTGTCGAAGGGCTTTGCCGCGAATACCGCGACCGGCACTTCGGTTACCTTCTGTAACTCTGCCCACGAAACCTGACTTCAAGATCAAAGCTCAAAACCGAGCCCTTTGATGCATCTAAAATAGAAGCAATCACAGGAGCTTGACCAATGAAACACCTTCGCACCCTCGGCACAGCTGCCGGGGGTTTTCTGATGAACCCGCCCCCTAAGGCTGTCCTGACCACGGTCTTCTGGATCGCCTCCCGCTCTCACCCTGCTGTCGCCGCGCTGACCCTGATCGTGGTCGTCTATGTCTGGAGCCGTAGCGATGACTGAGCTGCAGCCCGACGACATCGTGGTCATCCGCGCAGACGAGGACTGGCCCGAGCATCTGTTCCGGGTCGACTATGTCTTCGACGACTGCGTGGGCGGTTACAGCCTGACGGGACCGCTGGCCGGTGAGTACGGCGAACCCGAGTTTGACCTGATCCTTCGGGTCCACACCCAATCAAACTAGAGGAGGAGACACATGTCTGCTCAGATACGTTACGCGTACCTGAAGGGCCATACTTGGCTGTTCAGACGCCACTACCCCAAGGACGTTGCGCTGGTTCTCGGTCAGCCCGTCCTGAAACAGTCGCTGAAGACCCGTGACACTTCCGTAGCCCGCGTCCGGGCCGCTGAGTTGAACGCCCGCTTTGAGACCCAGGTTTCAGAGGTTCGCTCAGGGGCAGAAACAGCCCTCTCAGGCAACCTGAGGCGTCCTGGATGGGCCGAGGATCCGACAACCGCTCTTGATCACCTGCGGGCCACTCTGGAGCACTCAGGAGTCACCGAAGCGCCGGAGTTCCACCGTGTCTTAACCCCGACCAAGGTTTCAGTCGATGACCAGAGCAGAGCCTACCTTCACGCCCGCAGCAAGGAGCTTCGGCCCGGTGGGTTCAAGTCGGTGCGCTACTCGGTCGAACTGTTCGCTAGCCGATACGGCGAACGGTCGGTCTGTAGCCTGACACGCGATGACGGGCGGGAGTTCCTCGGAGGTATCTCCAAGCTGTCCCCGCTGATTGGGCGATCGGAGAAGACACAGGGGTTGAGCCTCGACCGGGCGATCGCGTTCTCTCAGAGCGGGACGGTCAAGATCACCGTGCGGACCCAGAAGCGGATCTGGTCACAGGTGAACCACTGGCTCGACTGGTGCGTCTACGAGGGGCACCTGGAGACCAACCCCTTCAGATCCGTCAGGTTCGATCGGAAGGTGCGTCCTCGCCCCTACGCCGTCCCGACCGATGAGGAAGTTTCTCAGCTGTTGGCGGCGCGGGACCCGTTAAACCCGGTGCTGTTGACTTGCCTGCTCTCAGGGATGCGGGCCGGGGAAGCGGTCGGGCTGCTGCGGGAAGATCTAGTCGCCAAGGGAAACCTCGGGTGCTTCGTCCATGTTCGCCCTAATGAACTGCGACTGTTGAAGACCGATGCGGCGGAGCGGCTGGTTCCTGTTCACCCTGTCCTTGACGAGGTGTTTCGAGAGTTACCGTCAGCGGGGCCACTGTTCCCTGATCTGACGGTTGCCCATGTCACCAAGGGTTTTGCGGCCCTTCGACGGCGGTTGAACCTTGAGCGTCCCGGACTGGTGTTCCACTCCACCCGCAAGTGGTTCGTGACCCAGTGTGAGCGCACCGGTGTTCCTGAGCACTGGACGGCTAGCCTTGTAGGTCATCAGTCGGCTCGGTCTGAGAACGGGCTGACCTATGGAATCTATTCCGCTGGCATAAGTGACGAGCAGAAACGGTCCATCGTTGACCAGATCAGGCTGCCGGGATGATAATACCTGACATTGACGACTTCGAGGAGAGGGCCGCTATCGCTGAATACGATGGCGGCCTTTCTCGTAGGGCGGCTGAGGACGTCGCGGCCCGGTCTCAAGGCTTCGCCGACGCTGCGGCTTACTGGGCTTGGCTGGCGGAGTACGTGCTGACCCGCAAAATACCTTGAACCTAACCCCCGGCTGGCTTCGTGCTGGCCGGGGATCCACTTTGCTTTTTTCTTCAGAGCCGAAGATTAACCATAAACCTCTTGCAAACAGATAGCGCTAACATTAAGTAAGCCTCCCTCCCCACCAGGAGGACCAACGATAACAATAACAAGGAGCCCGTACCGATCCGTCTGTTTTCGCTACGGGAACCAAAGAGAGGAAATTTCATGACCACTCAACTTGATGCCGCATTCGAAATCATCGCCGTCGACGGTAGCCAGGCCTACTTTCTGGACAATACCGACGATGGAGGTGATCCGTTCGAGAACTTCGAGACCCACTCAGGCCTGAGCCTGGATGACCTCGACCATGCCGATCGAACCGAGACCACGGTGTTCATCCCCGCCGATGGTCGCCACTACACCGTCGGTCGAATGCCAACTGTGACTGCGCTGATAGCTGAAGGGAAACTGAAGCCCTTTGCTTGCTAACTAAACCTTGGCTCACCTCTGTCCTCAGGATGGCGGTGGGCCTTTCTCGTCTGGGGCTTGGGCCTACACTTTGCCGTGCCTGCCGGACCGGTCAGTCAGACCGCAGGAGCTGCCAGCTTTCCACGCCAAGACCCTCAGCCACGCGGTATAGGTTATCAATTGAGATGTTTTGCTCTGATCGTTCGACTGCATTGAGGTCGGTTCCGTCAATAGGCTCGGCTGGCGGAATACGTGTTGACCCAGAAGATACCATGCCTCTAACCTCGGCGGGCCTTAGCAGGTTAGCCGGGGTACTCAGTTTTTTTTAATATCAGAGGATTTACTTAGTTTGGCCGATCATCGGGGGGGGGGCACCAACAGCCTCCATGCCGGAATGCCAAGCGGTTCAGCTAGCTTCTCCAGCACTTCAACAGTCGGGTTCCTTACGCCGCGCTCAACTCCGCTAACGTATGTACGGTGCAGGCCGCACTCAAAAGCCAGAGCCTCCTGCGAGAGCCCCGCTGCTTCCCTGAAACGCTTCAGGTTTCGACCTACTAGCTTGCGTATTGCCATGGCCGGAGAGAGCAGTCTTGTAGACTTATAATCTACAGACTATGAGTCTCATTTGCTGGGCGCTTCAAAACTACGCGGCGCTAAAGGGAGGCAAACTGGGTACGATCAAGAAACTGACTTGAACAACGGAATGACTGGATTATGGATCGTTTTCTTTTACTACTTTTGCTGCTCGCTGCTGCCGCCGCCGGTGTAACTATTTGGTACGTTGCCAACCCGCCGTATCCTATTTGGCTGGCTGTCGTCTCCTTCGCCATCGGTGGGCTGTTTTTGATCCGCTTGACTGAGTTGGGTTTGAAAAGGGCTCACAAGGCAATCACGGACCCAGCCTTAAATGCGAAAGTCAGGAAGGCCGCTGAGCAGGCCGCGACGCAAGCCTCGGAAGCGTCTGAAGAACTTTTACGGACCGGCAAACACTCCGCTACTGAACTGAATATCGCTGCAGCACCATTACTAGCCTACCTGTTCGGCTTTTCGGGTCGGGTATCTCGCCTAGAATACCTGATCGTGCAAGTGGTGACTGGGCTGCTAACGCTGGTATTTTTCGCACTGTTTCTGGTGGAGCCTGATAGCTGGCTGGGCATTCTGTCGCTTCTGGCCATTGGCGCGATCACAGCAATCCTTCTCGCCTTCGGCGTTCGCCGCACCCGAGACATTGGAGTAAATCAGTGGTGGTTCCTGCTGGTTCTCGTCCCACCAGCCAACCTCGCAATGTTCGTGGCGCTGCTCCTCGTTCCGACTGACGAGTTCAAGGGCAAAGGTCTCTAACCCCCGCCACCACCGGGCAGGGGAACTCTGAGGGTTCGAAACTGCCAGCTCCGCCCCAGACTTCACTCCGCCAGTGCTGCGTTCCGCCCCAGCAACCGCCCCAGGTTCGGCGACGGGTCGGCTAAGTCCATGAAAAGACTCGGCCGACTAGGTTTCCTACCACCCCAGCCATCGGCCCTTTCCCGACAGATTGAGTACTCGGATCACCCGTTAAGCCCCAGATCGCCACGGTTACGGTCCCGGTTTTTTGGGGAGTGTCGAGCAGGGGCGCGCTGTTGCAACGGTTTGGCGCGCTGCGAACCGACCCTGGCCCTGTCATGGGCTAGCACTCTTGCCCGTTGATCCGACCGCATCGCGTTTAAGCTGATCTCGCTCCCGTAATGCGTTCGTAAAATAATAGAAAATTGCATATTTTTAATGGATTTCATTTAGTGAGAGATTGGTGGCCTCGCTTGGGGCCGAATCTTTTAATGTTTTCAGTGGTTGCGAGGCTGTTATGATAAAGGAGCACGAAGAGGCGCTGTCGAAGTTTGGCTTTGATGAAGTCGTGAAAAAATATCTGATTGAGGGCGGAGAATTGGTTGTTCCGCTGTTGCCTCAGGTTTTGGATCGTTTTTATGGTGTCGTAATGGATGATCCTGAAATGGCTCGTTTTTTTCCAAATCAGGAATTGATGGATCAGGCGAAGCTTGGGCAGCAAAAACACTGGGAGATGTTGTTGTCGGGTGCGTTTAGCGAAGAGTATTTTGCAAGTGCCTATCGGATCGGCCGAATCCACCCCCGCATCGGCTTGCCATTTTTGTTCTATCTTTCCGGCTATGCGCAGGCGGTTTCGCACATTCAGGAGCTTCTTCTGGAGCGGAACCAGGGTATTTTAGGTCTGTTTAGAAGGCACAATGTTCCAAAGATCATAAGCGCCCTGACTCGTGCCTTTTCGCTGGACACCCATCTGGTTCTGGATGCGCATTTTTCTGCCGAAAAGGAAGAGCAGGAAACGGCTTTTGCGCATCTGACGGCGGGTATCGACCGGATGGCGGCGCGGGATCTGACACAGCTTATCCCCGGGCCGGAGACAAGCGACTACCCTGAGCGCTACGATCCGGTGCGCAAGGCCTTCAATGGGTTGATCTGTACTCAGCGTGATGTGCTGCATACCATCCAGGATGCGGCCTCCCGGTTGAACATTCGCGCCAGTGAGGTGGTCCAGTCGGCAGAGGATCTGTCACAGCGTACGGAAGCCCAGGCAGCGACCTTGGAAGAAACAGCGGCTGCGGTCGAGCAGATTACCGTGAGCATGCATGCGTCGGCCGATGCGACATCGGAAACCACCAAGATCGTCCATAGCACCAGAGACGGGGCCGCGCGCGGGGGCGAGGTGGTTCAGAGCGCCATTCAAAAGATGCAGGATATCGAGGATTCATCGCATCAGATCTCTCAGATCATCAATGTGATCGATGATATCGCCTTTCAGACCAACCTGCTGGCACTGAATGCCGGGGTGGAGGCCGCAAGGGCGGGGGAAACCGGCAAAGGCTTTGCCGTGGTTGCCTCTGAAGTGCGAGCGCTGGCGCAAAGGTCAGCGGATTCTGCAAATGAAATCAAATCACTGATCAATGTCAGTGCGGGCCACGTGGAGGGGGGAGTGACGCTGGTTAATGATACCGGCGAGGCTTTGACCATGATCCGCGGTGATATTGGCCGGACGGTCGAGTTGACGTCGGAAGTCGCCAACTCAGCGCAGCAGCAATCCACTGGTCTTGGTGAAATCAACGTCGGTGTGTCGCAACTGGATCAGGTGACGCAGCAGAATGCGGCGATGGCGGAACAGGTGACGGCGGCGGCGCTCTCCATGACCGAGGACGTCGGCAGGCTGAACACGCTGATTGGATCCTTTGATATCGGAAGGCCGACAATCGGTTGCGCTGAGGCAGAAGCCATGCCAGAGAGCACCTCTGCTGCCAATTTGCGGGCTGGTTGAAGTTTGCTCTGAGCTGCGAACCGGTAACGACAGCCTGAACGGTGGGGCGGGACAGACCCGCCCGCGAACCCTGCTGAGCCTCCCGCTATAGGGCGACGTTCCTAGTTGTCTTCTTCCTCGGGGCGCTGTTTGATTGTGAAATGTATCGTGGTGCCGACGTCGGTATCGGCGGCGCACCAGATTTCCCCATCATGGCGTTCGGCGATCTTGCGACAGGTGGCAAGGCCAAGCCCGGTGCCAGGCAATTCTTCGGTTTGCTGCAGACGGCGGAAGGGTTCGAAGATTTTGTCGCGGAAATCTTCAGGCACCCCGACGCCATTGTCCGCTACCGTGAACTGGATCCCGTTTGGAATTTCGGCGGCAGAGACTGAAATGACCGGGCTGGAAGGGCCAGCGTATTTGATCGAGTTCCCGATCAGGTTCTGCAGCAGCTGCGCGACCTGCGGCGCGATGCAGTCCACCGACAGCCCGTTGGACTTCCAACGCACCTCGGCACCGCTTTCGGAAATATCCTTGGCCAGAGCCATCTGGGCGCGTTCAAAAAGGTTTTCCACGGACACCTTCTCCTGGTTGGAGGGGCCATTCAGGTTGATGTGGCTGGCAAGACTTTCGATCAGCTCGGACATGCGCCTCACCGAAAGTTTCATCATTTCGAATTCCCGGGCAACCTCATCCATATTGCCGCTCTCGAAATCCTCGATGATCTGTTCGCTCAGAAACTCGATGGCGCGGACGGGAGCCCGCAGGTCATGCACCAGAACATCCGAAAACAGGCTCAGCTCCTGCCGGTGTTCTTCCAGTTTCCAGCGCATCTTGGAGAGCTTTATGCCGTTTTCGATCATCCGGTTCAGCGCCGTTTCGGTCATGATCGATTTTGGAATGTAATCCGAGGCGCCTTGCAGAATGGCGCTCTTGGCGATTTCCTCGTCTCCTTGGCCGGTCATCAGGAAAATCGTCGCCTTTGGCCATGTCTTTGAAAAATGTTCCAGAAGCTCCAGGCCGGACATGCCGGGCAGCAGGTAGTCCAGGAAAATGACATCGATGTTGTCATCCGTGTAATCCAGCGCCGCCTGTCCGTTGCTTGCTTCCCGGAATGACCGCTTTCCCGCCGGAGCCCGCAGCAGCCTTCGGACCAGCTTGCGATCACCTTCATCATCGTCCACGATCATAATGTCGAGCATTTGAAAATTTTCCTTTTGTGCCTGCTCTAAATTTCCGGAATTTCTACGACGCGCCAATAGTTGTCCAAGGTTGTCATCAGATCCAAGAACATATGTCCGGCGCGGGCTTTGACAATATAACCTGCAACATTGTTCAGATAGGCCATTTCAATATCACGTTCATCATCCGATGTGGTCAACATAAAAATAAGCGTTTTACGAAGCTGAGGGTCCTCTCTAATTTTGCCCAGTAATTCTAAACCATTCATGCGCGGCATATTAATGTCGCATAAAACGACAAAGGTTTTGGGGGGGGTGGTTTCCAGATTTCCACGCAAAAACGCCAGCGCCTCTACCCCATCTTTGAAACGGGTAATCGGATTTGCAATCTTCGCTTTCTTAAAGGCGCGTCGCAAGGCTTTGGCGTCGCCATCATCGTCTTCGACTAGCACGATATTAAGCGCTTTTTCGGATTGGAGGGCGACGGTGTTCATATCAATTCTCCAACGATGTGCTGTCCGGCCCGGTGGGCCAGTGCAGGATAAAGGTTGTGCCGGATTTGCCGTCCGAGTCGATCTTGATCGTGGCGCCGACCAGCCCGGCATGTTTCTTGACGAAGGCGAGCCCCATGCCGCTGGTTTCGACCTCGTCACGGGGTTTCAGGGTCTGGAATATTTCGAATACCTTCTCCTGGTATTCCTGCGGAATGCCGGGGCCATCGTCGGCGACCCGGAACTCAATCTCTTCGGGGCGGTGCGTTAGGTCTATCCAGACGTGCCCATCGGATTTGTCATGATGCCGTATGGCATTGCTGATCAGGTTGAGGAGAACAATCTGCAAGGGAAGGCGCTGAACCTTGATCTGGTCGAACGCGTCGCAGAACTGCACTGTGAGGCCCTCGGGTATGTCCAGAAGGTCGGTCAGCTCCTCGCGCAACTCGGCTCCGGTCACGGAGGTGCTGCTCGCCTTTTCCCGGCCAATCCTGGAATGTTGCAACAGATCGTCCAGCAACCGCTCCATTCTGGTGGCGCGGTTTTGCAGCAGGTCCAGGCTTTCCTGGGTGTCTTCGGTCAGATGCGGGGCAAGATCTTCGGCCAGCCAGGAAGCGGCATTGTTGATCACCCGCAGTGGCGCCTTGAGATCGTGCGACGCGACGTAGGCGAATTGGTCCAGTTCCGCATTGGAACGTTTCAGGGCGCTGATCAGGCTGTTCACCTTTTCATCGGCGGCCTTTTGCGGGGAGATGTCGCGGATCATCCCGATGTATCTTGATCCGCCGGAATAGACTGCGTGGCTGACCGCAATGCCAAGCGGGATCTGGCTGCCATCTTTGCGGACGCCGAAGATTTCGCGGTTCTTGGCCATCTGTTTAGGGTGCCCGGTGAGCAGGGAGCGCGCCACGTGAAGATGGTGTATGTTCGCGTCTGCTGTGGGCATCAGCATGGTCACGTTCTGGCCCACGACCTCTTGCGCGGTATAGCCGAACAACTCTTCCGCAGCAGGGTTCATATCCTCGACTGTGCCATCGGCATCGATGGTGATGATCCCGTCCGCCGCGCCGTTGAGGATGGCATCCAGGCGGTTTGCCTCCTCAATTCTGGTATTGATCATTTCCGAAAAGCTGAGCGCGAGATCGGAAACCTCATCATTGCGGCTGGTTTCGAAATCCACCGGTTCCGCGCTTTGAATCTTGCTGCGGATTTCGTGGTTGAGCCGGGTCAGGGGGGAGAGCAGGCGCGATGCGGGAAAGGAGGCCGCTAGCGCTGCCATCGCGGCCAGTAGCATCGACAGGCCGGCGGTCGTGCGCAGCTCCTGAAATGCGGGAGCAATCAGGATCTCATGCGGGGCGATGGTCAGAATGTTCAGCCGGAACGGCGTCGCGTTCTGTTGGCCCAGCACGGCCGAGAGATATCCCATGTCATTTGAGCCGGTTTCAAAAAACGCTCCTTCATCGTTGGACGTAAGCCGGTCGGAATAGGGCGGTGGCTGCCAGTCCGGATCCTGATGAAAGGCGAGTGGAGAGCTTTGGGCCTCGCCGTGATAGGAGATGTAATCGAAGTTGTTGCTGACCGCGTAGACCTGAAACCCGGGGGCAACAGAGAGTTCGGCGCTCTGCAGCAGGGGTTCAGCGTCGGCGTTGATGACGATCGCACCAAAGATGTCCCCGTCGCTGTCCTGCAGCGGTCGAACCACCCGGATGGTGGGAGGCCCAACGACGCGGCCGTTTTCCCGGTTATAGGTTACTTCTGAAAAATACACCTCGCTGACGCCACGCTCTTTGATGGGCTGCAGATAGAGCTCATTTCCCTTGATCTGGAGTTCGCCAGCGGGGACGACGATCAGCTCCTCGTCAATGCGGTTGACCCGCACCAGTTCCTTCCAGTTGCCTTCTTTCACCAAGAGCCGGACTTGCGAATATTTCGGCCTTGTCCCGAGGAATTTCAGGAAAATGTCCGATACGCTCTCGGTCCAACCCTCGGTGGATCGGGCAGCGCTGGCCCCCGGAACGTTTGGCTGTTCGTCGCTGAACCGCACCGCGCTGGGTTGTGTGGCCGTGGGTGGTGTCACTGTGGTCTCGGTCTGGTCGGGCGCAGGGGCAGTGGCTGTCCGCGTCAGCCCTGCGAGGCCGACCGCCTGCGGGACAGAGGCGAGAATTCCGGTATCCAGCTCCATCATGTAGAGCACGCTGTCGATCCGCTGTGCGTAGATGTCGCCGGCCCGCTTCATGCGTTCGCGGGTGGCTGATTTTACCGTTTCCAAGGAGTGGAAATAGCCATAGGCGGAAAAGATCGTCAGTGCCAGCCCAGTGGACAACAGGACAACCAGGGCTATCCGCGTTCGCAGTGTGACGCGCCTACGGTGTGGCATCAGGGCTCTCGTTCGTTAGCTTATGTCTCGCGTTGGTCGCTCCGGGAATTGTATCCGGGCCAACGGGTGTTTATCGGCCAGGTACCGCCTTGGCACTGCACTGCGGGCGCGCAAGAATCCAAATTAGCGGAACAGGGCTTGATGCATATTATTTGCTGATCAAGGGCCGCTTGCGCACGGGTACGCCGCGGGCTGCAGCCACCACGCTCACCAGATCATCGACGAGTACCGTCAGATCCTTGCAGCCACGTTCCAGCAGCGTGAAATTCGACAGGATGACCGGATCCAGGGTCTGGTCTGCTTTCTCGATCGCCTTCAGGCCGCGCAGGGTGGCCAGGGTCTTGCTCAGGATCTCACGCATTTCCGGGCCGCAGGTCAGCATGAACCGCTCGATCACTTCACCAACCGAGCGCTGGAAGGCCTGTGCTCCTGACAGGGCGGAAAACAAAATGCGCCGCTCGATTGCGGATGTCACTGATTTGATCAGCGCTGACACTGTCAGCTCTTCCTTGACGATGTAATCCGCGCAGCCGTTTCGCATCGCCTCGACCGCGGTATGGTGGGAGGTGACGCTGGTCAGCATGATTGGGATTGCGTCGGCCTGGTCTTCATGGGCAATCAGCGCTTTCAGCGCATCCAGCCCGGTTTCCATGCCCAGATTATGATCAAGGAACACAATATCGAACGTGTTCTGGTCCAGTTCCCGGCGCATGTCGGCGACGGTGGCGACCTCTGTGAACTCGATCTGCAGTCCTGCCTTCTTGCAGGTTTTGATCAAGCGCAATCGGTCGATCGGATCGTCATCCAAAGTCAGCGCAGTCAAAGGTTGCTGTGCTTCCTGAGGGACTTCCTCAGGAACTGTGGAACTGATGGTTTCTTCGTCAATGTCATTCGTCATACCGGATCACCTTCTAACTAACATCGGGGATCTATGGCACTTCAGATCGCCCGGGAGTGGGCTTGGCCGACGTTCAACCCCTGACACACATTGGGGTACCCTGTCACTATTCGCCACAGTGGCTAACAATCTGTAAAACGCGCTGCGGCGGCGGATGGCCGTAAGCAGGGTATTCTGGAGGGGTTTTCGCTGCAGGGCAGTAGATTTTCCTATCCATTTTTTTGACAATTGGCAGGGCATTGAAATCGCTCAAATTATTCACGTTAAAGGGGAGGGCGCGGGCTTTGTGTCGCGTCCGAAGCCGCGCATCCCGAAGGTTCTAGGCGCCATCTGATGATAGAGCATCAGCAAAGTTTAGGTGGCGCAAAAACTGCAATAAAAATGGTAGTTTGCGGGGGTTTTATCTTGGATCGGCGAAGGAAAATCAGACAGGAGTTTTGACCTTTTGGTATCTCTTACTGGGTTGGCGCATGGCACGCCGCCCCGGCCAGGATATCTAGCCGGGCAGGGGGAGAGAATGACCGGTGTGAACCGGCGGCTTCTGCGGTAGGTTGTGCGTTGCCATCGTGGCACTCACGATGAATTTGTGGCTTTGCTGCCGCTGTGTAGGCAAGGATAGTCGGCGGCCGGACTTTGACCTTTCACTGGACAACGGCCATTGGTACGTTCTGCACAATAACAAAAACCGAGGCAGGCAAGAGCAATGAAAACGGGCTTTACTGGCACGTTTGTCATTTCTTGGTCGCAAACAGAATTGGACGGTCTGGCGTCCGCGCCGACCGATGCCCTGAGGATCGGGGCGGCCTGGTCGTGGCATGGGGACAGCCTGCGCCTGGACGGGCCGACAGAACTGTTGCGTCTGGAAGTGGCAGAGGGTGAGGCGGATATGCGACGCCGGGCGGCGCGGTCAGTGCGCAGGCTGGTGGGCGCTGCCCTGGACACCGGCGCAGTCCCCGAAGCAGAGGATCAGGCGGATGCGGTTCCGGACAGGGGCTTTGTCGTCACCGATGGGATCCGTCAATACACCGCGACGCTGATCGATGTCGGGGCTAGCAGGCTGCCGCTGCTGATGTTTGTGGATGAGCTGCCGCCGCGGGATGCGGAGCTGTGGGTTGTGCACCTTTCACTGAATGTGGGGCAGAGGGCGCAGCCACAGAATGGCGCCGACACAGGACTGATCTGTTTTACACCCGGGACCCTGATCGACACGCCGGGCGGGACATGTCCGGTTGAACGGCTTAGCCCGGGTGATCTGGTACAGACCCGTGACAACGGTCCCCAGGCAATCCGCTGGATCGGTGCACGCCGGATGAGCGGTGCCCGCCTGTTCGTCTACCCCGCGCTGCGTCCGGTGCGTGTGCGCGCCGGGGCGCTGGCGTTGGACCGCCCCGAAGAAGACCTTCTGGTCTCCCCGGAACACCGCCTGTTGCTGCGGGGCGCGCGCGTGCAGGCGCTGTTCAACACGCCCGAAGTGCTGGTAGCGGCGCGGGACCTGATCAACGGGACCAGCGTTGCCCCGGATACCCAGTTGCGCGAAGTGACCTATATTCACCTGTTGTTCGAAGAGCATCAGGTGCTCTGGGCAAATGGCGTGGAAAGCGAAAGCTTTCATCCGGCCAATGCCTCTCTTAGTGCCTTGTCGGAAGGGGATCGGCAGCGGCTGCTGAACCTGTTGCCGGGGATTGATGAAAATCCGCTCGACTATGGCGCCTTTGCCCGCCGCAACCTGACCGCATCTGAGGCCGCAATCCTGCGGCACGAGGCGGCCTAGGCCGTTTCGCTCCTTGAATGGCAGATACCGTTGTTCGCAGGTGTTGACACGGGCGGGGCTGCCTGTATAAGCGCGGCTTCATTGGTGTTGGTGGCCCCCGCAAGGGGATCCCTGTCATGCCGCAAGGCAAGAGGACAACGCCCTTTATAGCCGCCGTTTGCCCGGCTGCGTTCTGGCTGATCTGGTTTGCTGTCCCTGCGTCCGCAATCCGAAAAGTGGGAACCGGTTTTAGGATCAAATTGCGGAGCCATAAATAAAGGAGATCAGCCGTGACCAAACGCACGTCTGCCAAGTACAAAATCGACCGCCGCATGGGCGAAAACATCTGGGGCCGTCCGAAGTCCCCGGTCAACCGTCGTGAATATGGCCCCGGCCAGCACGGTCAGCGCCGCAAGGGCAAGCTGTCCGATTTCGGCATCCAGCTGCGCGCCAAGCAGAAGCTGAAAGGCTACTACGGCGACCTGACCGAAAAGCAATTCCGCCGCATCTACGGTGAAGCCGAGCGTGTCAAAGGCGACACCGGTGAAAACCTGATCGGTCTGCTGGAGCGCCGCCTGGACGCCGTCGTATACCGCGCCAAGTTCGTGCCGACCGTCTTTGCTGCCCGTCAGTTCGTCAACCACGGCCACGTTCTGGTCAACGGCCAGCGCGTCAACATCCCCTCCTACCGTGTGAAAGAGGGTGATGTGATCGAGGTCCGCGACAAGTCCAAGCAACTGGCTGTCCTGCTGGAAGCCACTCAGCTGGCCGAGCGCGACGTTCCGGATTACATCGAAGCCGACCACTCCAAAATGAAAGCCACCTTCGTGCGCACCCCCTCCTTGGGTGATGTGCCTTACCCGGTGATGATGGAGCCGAACCTGGTCGTCGAATTCTACGCCAAAAACTAAGTCGGATCCCTTTCGGGATTTGCGCAGGGGCTGCCTTCGGGCAGCCCCTTTTCCATTTTGGCAGTCGTTACGACCCGCCGCTACCAACTTCACGCGGCGAAATGGTGCTGAGCGGCCGATTCTCATTTGTCTATTTGGCGTATCCAGTTGTAGGCTTGGGGCCGAGCATTGGGAATGCGCAGCCCATCAGACTGAGGTGACCAAGATGAGAACAGTATTCGGCACGTTTCTGGCCGCAGCTTCAATGACACTGGCAACGGCCTTGGCAGCTGCGCCTGTCAAGCTGCAACCAGCAGATCCGCAGCCGGGTAGCGTCCGCTCCGGTCTTGCTGTGCGTTATGCCTATCCGCAGGACGTACGCACCCTGTCCGAGGCTTCGGCGGCGTTGAAACAGGGATCCGAAGCCGGGCGCCCGCTGAAAGGCCTTGATCATCGGGATACTAACGAAGGCGACATCACCCTAACGTCGAAACAGGCCCAGCACGTGGTAGCCCGGATCACCGGCTATGTCCGCTTTGACAAACCCGGCGTCTACAATATCGATTTCCTGACCAATGACGGGCTGCGGGCGAAAATCGGCGGGCAGATCGTTGGTCAGTTCGATGGGCGGCAGACCTGTGACAGCACCGTCATGACCGAAGTCGAAGTGCCGGTAGCCGGATGGTATCCGCTGGATGCCTTGTATTTTCAGCGCCTTGGCACGGCTTGCCTTCACATGCGCATGGGCGCGGAAGGCGCACGGATGAAGTGGATGCCTGACGCCGCCTTCGGCCACTGATCACACCGGGCCCTTCCTGCCTTCCTGCGCCCTGATCGATCACCCGGTGAGTCACAGGGGCAGGGGGCGTCCTTCGGCGATGGCTTCCATCGCGAAGTAGGAGGTGACGCTGTCCAGCTCTACCCCCGCGATCAGGCGCTGGTAGACCTTGTCGTAGCTGGTCATGTCTTCGGTGACCACTTTCAGTTGATAGTCGTAATCACCGCCGATGCGATGAAAATCCACCACTTCGGGGATGGTCAGAACGTGCCTGCGGAAGGTTTCCAGCCAGTCCGCAGAATGGTGGCGGGTGCGCAGCATGACAAAGACCACCAGATCCAGTCCCAGTTTCGCGCGGTCAATCCGCGCGGTTGCCCCCTGTAGCACGCCGTTGTCATTCAGCGCTTTCAGCCGCCGCCAGCAGGCATTCTGCGATAGGCCAACCTTTTCGGCGAGTTCCCGTTGTGACAGGCTGGCATTCCCCTGAAGGCAGCGCAGGATGACGCGATCAATATGATCTAGATTGTTAGTCATTTAGCGATCATATGACACAAATTTGTGTGCCATCAACCAAAATTAGGAGGAGTATTTCCAGTTCCAGAGGGTCAAGTTTCTGTGGTGAAGAGCGGAGAAACAGATGATCCTTGCCACCATAAAACAAACCCTGAAGGATGCGGCCCGCGAAGGGCGTCTGGCAGATGAGCTGATCGGTGAGGGCGTGCAGATCCCTGGCGCCGATGGAGTGGTGCCGCTGGTCTACGCCGATTATGTCGCCTCTGGCCGGGCGTTGCGGTCGGTCGAGGATTTCATCGTCTCCGACGTTCTGCCCTTTTACGCCAATTCCCATACCGAGGCCTCTTATTGCGGTGCCCATATGACCCGCCTGCGCAGGGCGGCGCGCGCGGAAATCGCGCGGATCACCGGGGCAAAACAGGAGGACGCGGTGATCTTTGCCGGGTCAGGGGCCACTGCCGGTCTCAACCGGCTGGTCAGCCTGCTGGGCGTGAATGAGGCTCGCGCGCCAGTGGTCTTTATCGGCCCTTATGAACACCACTCCAATATTCTGCCCTGGCGGGAGAGTCGCGCAACAGTCGTGGAGATCCCCGAAGCGGCGGAGGGCGGGCCTGATCTGGAGGTTCTCCAGGTGGCGTTGAGCGAATATGCCGCCTGCGATCTGAAAATCGGCAGTTTTTCGGCGGCCTCGAATGTGACCGGCATCCTGACCGATGCGGATGCGGTCAGTGATCTGCTGCATGCCCATGGCGCGCTTGCGGTTTGGGACTACGCCGGGGGCGGGCCCTATCTGCCGATCGACATGGGCGGCAAGGGGGGCGCGCGCAAGGATGCCGTGGTCGTCTCGCCGCACAAGTTTCCCGGTGGGCCCGGTGCATCGGGCGTGCTGATCGTGAATGGCAATGCGGTGCGCCGCAAATGCCCTTCTTGGCCCGGGGGCGGCACGGTCAGCTTTGTCTCGCCTTGGGATCATGCCTACAGCGCGGATCTGGCTGCGCGTGAAGAGGCGGGAACACCGAACGTGATCGGTGATATTCGCGCCGCGCTGGCGTTTCTGGTCAAGGAAGCCGTGGGTGAAGCTGAAATCGCCCGCCGGGAGGCCCGCTTCGGCGCCATGGCGCGGGAGGACTGGCAGGGCAATCCGCAGTTGACCCTTTTGGGCCACCCGACTGCGCCGCGCCTGCCGGTGTTTTCCTTCACCGTTCGAGGGGCTTCGGGGCGACCCGTGCATCAGCAGCTGTTCACCCGGATGCTGAGCGACTTTTATGGCATTCAAGCGCGGGGCGGCTGCGCCTGCGCAGGTCCCTATGCGCATCGGCTTCTGGATATCGATGCGCAGGATTCAAATGCGCTGTTCGCGGATCTTCAGGCCGGAAAGGAGCTGCGCAAACCCGGCTGGGTGCGGCTGAATTTTTCCTACCTGATGCGGGATAAAACCGCGCGATATATCATCGACAGCGTCAATGATCTGGCTCTTCGGGCCGAGGATCTGGCTGCGCGATACGAGGCGGACCCGGCGACCGCGCGGTTCCAGCCAAGGGCAGCCTGATCAGGCCAGGGTCGGCGACCACAGGACGACAGGCGGCGCAAAAAGCGCACTGCGTCTGTTGAGGGCATCTTGCGGCTTTTCGATTGCGTTGTGCGCGGGTATGAACGGGGCGGAACCAAGGAGTCCCTCTTATGACCCAGATCACACCGCAGCCCGGAATTATGGACATCGCCCTTTATCAGGGTGGGGCTGCCCATGTGGATGGGGTGAGCAACACGGTAAAGCTCTCCTCGAATGAGAACCCTCTCGGCCCCAGCCCGCGCGCCATCGAAGCGATGCGCGAGGCTGCGGCGACGATGCATCGCTATCCGAGCTCGGATCATGCTGAGCTGCGCGCCGCCATTGGTGAGGTGCATGGGCTGGACCCGGCGCAGATCATCTGCGGTGCTGGCAGCGACGAGATCATCGCCTTTCTGTGTCAGGCCTATGTGGGGCCGGGGGATGAGGTGCTTTATACCGAGCACGGTTTTGCCATGTATCGCATCAGCGCGCAGGCGGCAGGGGCGACCCCGGTCGAGGTGCGTGAGAATGAGCGGGTGACCGATGTGGACGCGCTGCTTGCAGGCTGCACCGAGCGGACCAAGTTGGTGTTTATCGCCAACCCAAATAACCCCACCGGCACCATGATCGGCGCCGCCGATGTGGCGCGTCTGGCCGATGGCTTGCCCAAGGGGGCGCTGCTGGTGCTGGATGGCGCCTATGCCGAATATGTCGAGGGCTTCGATGCAGGCGCTTCGCTGGTGGCCGAGCGTGACAATGTCTTCATGACCCGCACCTTTTCCAAGATCTACGGGTTGGGTGGTGCGCGCATCGGCTGGGGCTATGGCCCGAAGGAGATCATCGACGTTCTGAACCGCCTGCGTGGACCGTTCAATGTCTCGACCACCGCGCTGGCTGCGGCCGAGGCTTCGGTGCGGGATACCGATTATGTCGACCGCTGCCGCGCGGAAAACGCCAAATGGCGCGGTTGGCTGGCCGAGGCACTGGCTGAACTCGGGGTGCCCTCGGATACCTCCTGCACAAATTTTATCCTCGCGCGCTTTGCCAGCCAGGCCGAGGCTGAGGCCTGTGATGACTACCTCAAGGGGCAGGGGCTGATCGTGCGGCGGGTGGCGGGCTACAACCTACCCAATGCGCTGCGCATCACCATCGGCGACGAAGCCGCTTGCCGCGCCGTTGCTGCTGCCGTCAAGGCCTTCAAGGCCGGGCAGGGCGCAGCATGAGCGCGCCAGTCTACAACCGTGTCGCGTTGATCGGGCTGGGGCTGATCGCCTCCTCGATGTTCTGGGCGATGAAGCGGGCCGGGCTGGCGGGTGAGGTCACTGGCTATGCCCGCAGCGCCGAAACCCGGGACACCGCCCGGCGCATCGGGCTGTGTGATCGCGTCTGCGACAGCGCCGCCGAGGCTGCGGAGGGCGCCGATCTGGTGGTGCTTTGTGTGCCGGTCGGCGCCATGGGCGCGGTGATGCAGGATATCGCGAGCGTGCTGAAACCTGGCGCCACGGTGTCTGATGTCGGATCCGTGAAGGCCCATGTGATCGAGGCCGTCGCGCCGCATATTCCCGAAGGTGTGCATTTCGTCCCGGCGCACCCTTTGGCAGGCACCGAGCATTCCGGGCCCGAGGCGGGATTTGCCGAACTGTTCGACAATCGCTGGAGCCTTCTGGTGCCGGTGGAAGGCACTGACCCCGATGCCGTGCAGCGTCTGCGCGAGCTGTGGGAGGGGATGGGCGCCAATGTCGATGAAATGGATGCCGATCACCACGATCTGGTGCTGGCTGTCACCAGCCACGCGCCGCACCTTATTGCCTATACCATGGTGGGGGTTGCCGACGATCTGCGCCGGGTGACCGATAGTGAGGTGATCAAATACTCGGCTGCTGGTTTCCGGGACTTTACCCGGATTGCGGCTTCGGACCCGACCATGTGGCGCGACGTGTTCCTGACCAACAAGGACGCAACGCTGGAAATCCTAGGCCGCTTCACCGAAGAGCTTTTTGCCCTGCAGCGGGCGATCCGCACCGGCGACGGGGAGCATCTGCACCAGTATTTCACCCGCACCCGTGCCATCCGCCGCGGGATCATCGAGGCCGGGCAGGATACGGATGCACCGGATTTCGGACGGGCAAAGAAGACATGATCGCCCGGGCTGCTTTTGCGCTGGGCCTTTTGTTGGCCGATGCCGCCGCTGCAACGGCGCTAGAGGACTCCTTGCGCTCGGCCGGGCGCCCGGCAGGCATTGCAGCCGCACCGGGCCCCGAACTTGAGGTCTCTACCTTGGCGGGGCCCGAGCTGATGCGACCACAAGGGCGGCCGATGTCAGAACAAACCTTAGCCGTGGCGGCGCTGGGTGCGGTCACGTTGCCCGATGTCGGGCCGGGCAGTTCGTTGCGCCCCAGCTTGCGCCCCGATGCCATTGTTCAGCAGGTGCTGTTCAAGCGGCGCAAGCTGCGTAAAACCTCGGTCTGCGGCGATATTGATATTCAGGGAGAGCCGGTTGGCTCTGTCGTCGGCTCTCTGCCGGGCTGCGGTGCGAAATCGGCGGTGCGGGTGTCCTCGGTCGCAGGTGTGCGGCTCAGCAAGAAATCGGTGATGACCTGCGATATGGCGAAATCGCTGAACCGCTGGGTCGAACGGGACGTGGAAAAGGCATTTGGCCGCCGCAATCGCGTAGTGTCGCTGCGGGTCGCTGCGCATTATTCTTGCCGCACCCGCAACAACCGCCCAGGCGCGCGTATTTCCGAACATGGCAAGGGCAAGGCGATCGATATTTCCGGCTTTACCCTGGAGGACGGTGAGACGATCACCGTTCTGGAAGGCTGGCAGAAGCGCCGTACCCGGAGGAAACTGCGCAAGATCTGGAAGGCGGCTTGTGGGCCCTTTGGCACGGTACTAGGGCCTGACGCGGATCGTTATCACAAGGATCACTTCCATCTGGATGTGGCGCGCCACCGGGGTGGATCCTACTGCCGCTGACCAGGTCAGACCCGTGAGGGATGCCGACAGGCTCCTTCAGTAGAGCGTGATACGCGGAGCGGCGCCCAGTGGCAGAGGGCCAAGGTACATCTGCCCGTCGGTGATCGACAGCGCAATGTCGAGATCCTGTTCGCGGCCATGCATCTGAGCCAGCAGCCCCAGGATCCGTTCGGTGCCACTTCGCAGGCGGGCGGGGAGCAGGCCGGAGCGTTCTGCAAGCCGTAGCAGGCCACGCCAATTCTCTGCCCTGATATCCACCTTTCCGCTCATCCGGCCAGCCTCGTCCACATCCACGCTGCCATTGGCCCGCAGTGCAAGGGCGCCCCAATGCGCCTCTGCCTGCGTCAGGGTGATCCTGCGCGGTTGTGGGCGGCGCAGTTCCAGCACGCGTCGGTCCCATGCGGTGTCAAAAAGGACATCCGCCGCGAGTGTGACATCGGTCAGGCTGGGTGGCAGCTCTTCGGCTGAGATCAGCATCCGTTGCAATCTGCCGCGGGGGGGCAGCGTCTCTGCCCGGGCCGAAATGCGATAGCTCTCCGTGTCCCCCGTTCGGGTCATGTCCAGGGCAAAGGCAGGGGCGGATAGCAGGACCTTACCCGCCCGCGATATCTTCCACTCTGCCGCCTGCAGTGCCATCCGTTCCAGTGACATGGCTGATCCGGGCGCGAGCTGCAGGTCCGCCTGCATGTCCGCAGCCTGCAGGACTGCTGTCTTATCATAGTGTGACAGGCGCTGCGGGGCGGGGGGAAACTGCAGCGTCACCTCCTGCGGCTTCAGGGGCAGGCTGTAGAGGCTGATCCAATCCGCGCTCCAGGCGGCGCCAGTGCCGGGGTCGGCTAGTGTTGGATGCAGGATGCGCGTCCGGTGGGCTGTCGGGAAACCGGAACTTTCCAGCGCAGCGTATTCCGCCAGCCAACCCTGCCGCTCCTGCTCATCGAACCATTGGGCAATACCGCTGCGCAGGCCCCAGGCGCTGGCGGCCCAATACAGGCTCCATACCAGCCCGGCAGCCACCAGAAGTTTCACAACGCGCATGCCAAAGACCCTCTTTTGCCCGGAGCAGATTTGCTGTTTACAGACAGGGATCAGAAAGGACCAGTTGTCATGACCATGTGGGTGTTCGGATACGGATCACTATTGTGGAACCCGGGATTTCCCGTCGCGCGCCGCGAGATCGCGACGCTGCAGGGCTATGCGCGCTCCTTCTGCATGAGTTCGGTTCACCATCGCGGCACTGAAGAGAAACCGGGTCTGGTTCTGGCACTGGATGAGGTCGCCGGGGCTCATTGCACGGGCCTTGCTCTGGCGGTGGAAAACGGCGCTGAAACCGAGACGCTGGTTTATCTGCGCGAGCGTGAGCTGATCTCCTCGGCCTATGTAGAGCGGGATCTGGAGGTGGAGCTGCACACCGGGGATCTCGTCACTGCGGTGACCTATGTGATCGACCCCCATCATGTGCAGTATTGCGGCGGGATGAGCCTCGAGGAACAAGCCCGGATCATTGCCCATGCGGTGGGCGGACGGGGGCCCAACACCGAATACCTCTATAATACCGCAAGCCATCTGGCAGAGATCGGGCTGAATGATGAAGATCTGGACTGGCTGGCGGGGCGCGTCCGGCAGATCACAGCATAAAGCCTTGGCCTTGCACTCTCTTTCCCTGTAGGCTTCAGGCGCGACACGAGCACTGAAAGAGGCAGGAGCCCCTTAATATGGCGCAGCCAGACGGTAAGATCAGGCCCCAGTTTTCCCAACCGGTCCGACAGGTCATTCTGATGCTGATTGCATTGGGGCTTGCCGGGTTTGGCGCCTTCGTTGCGTTGCCACGTGTACTGCCGGTGTTTCAGGCCAACCCCTGGCTCAACGGGTTTATCCTTTTCGTCTTCGTGATCGGGGTGCTGGCCTGTTTCTGGCAGGTCGTGCAGCTGATTGGCTCGGTGCGCTGGATCGAAAGCTTTGCCGGCGGCGGCAGCCGCGGCGAAGACCGGCCACCGTCGATGCTGGCGCCGCTGGCCTCGCTCCTGCGGTCGCGGGGTGCGCGGATGCAGCTTGGCTCTTCCTCGACCCGCTCGATCCTGGATTCCGTGGCAACGCGGATCGATGAAGACCGGGAAATCACCCGTTATATCGTCAACCTTCTGATTTTCCTGGGCCTTTTGGGCACGTTCTATGGTCTGGCGACCACGGTTCCGGCGGTTGTAGATACCATTCGCAGCCTTGCCCCGCAGGAGGGCGAAGAAAGCCTGACCATCTTTAACCGCCTGATGACCGGGCTTGAGGCGCAGCTGGGCGGCATGGGTGTTGCTTTTGCCTCTTCCCTTCTGGGGCTTGCCGGGTCGCTCATCGTCGGCCTTTTGGAGCTTTTTGCCGGGCACGGCCAGAACCGGTTCTATCGCGAGCTGGAAGAGTGGCTGTCCTCCTTTACCCGAGTCAGCTTTTCTTCGGGCGAGGATGGGGCCGGGGACAGCGGGATCGTCTCCGAGGTGCTGGATACAATGGCCGAGCAGATGGATGCCCTGCAGGGCATGTTCGCCGAAACCGCACAGGGCCGCGTCGCGGTCGAGGAAAAACTCTCGCAGCTGGTCGATAGTATCAACGACATGAACCAGCGTCAGGAACAGAATGAAACGCTGAGCGCGGCCTTGGAGCGGGTGGCTGTCGGGCAGGAAACCCTGACCGAGATCATGCGCGCCCATGGCGATGTGGGCCTTGATGCCGAAAGCCGCATGCGGCTGCGCTCGATCGACGTGCAGATGCTGCGCATCCTTGAGGAAATTTCGGCCGGTCGACAGGAAAGCCTGGCCGAATTGCGCAAGGATATCGACCTGATGGTCAAGGCCTTTGCACCGCCACGGGGCGGCCAGCGCGCAGCCAAGGCCGCCTCCCAGGACGAGGGTTGACCCATGGCCCTGTCCCGGCGCACTGGGCAACGGTTCCAGGCCTCGATCTGGCCGGGCTTCGTCGACGCGATGACCGGGCTTTTGCTGGTGCTGATGTTCGTGCTGACCATTTTCATGGTGGTGCAATCGGTTCTGCGTGAAACCATCACCGGACAGGAAAGCGAGCTGGACGAACTCTCGTCCGAGGTACAGGCGCTGGCCAATGCGCTGGGGCTTGAGGAACGTTCGAACAACCTTCTGACCGCCCGGCTTGGCGCGCTCACCGCAACGCTGAGCACGACGCAGGACGAACTTCAGCAGGCCGAGGGACAGATTGCCGAGCAGAAATCGCTGATTGCGTCGCTCACCTCTGAGCGGGACGCGAGGGTTGCCGATCTGGAGGCCGCGCGTAGCCGCATCACTGCCTTTGAGGCGCAGGTAGCTGCCCTGATCGCCGATCAGGAGGCCGCAACGGCGGAAATCGCGGATCTGAGCGCGGAGCGGGAACAGCTGGAGGCGGACAGGGCTGAGCTGTTGAGCGAACAGGAAGCCTTGAACCTGGCGCTGGCGCAGGCTCGTGATGAAATCGATGCCGGTGTCGAAGCGGCGAGGCTGGCTGCGGCCCGGCGCGAGGCGCTGGAGGCGATGATCGCTGATTTGCAGGCGGAAGGCACGGCGCAAGAGGCTCAGCTGGCCGATCTGAAAGACCAGCTGAGCGAAGAAGAAACTGCCCGTCTGGCCGAAGCTGCGGCGGCTGAGGCCCTGCGCAAGAAACTGGAAGACGCTGACGCCGAACTGACCGCCATGACCCTGTCGCTGGAGGCGCAACGCCAGCGGGCCGAGGATACGCTAACCCTTCTGGCCGCCGCCGAGGCTGCCAAGGCGCAGCTGGACAGCCAGCTGGAAGAGGCGCTTGCCACGCTGGAAGCCGCCCGCGCGCAATCGCGGGAACGGGACGAATTGGCCGAGCGGCTGACCCGGGTTCTGGCGCAGATGGAGGTTAGCCAGTCCGAGGCCGAGGCGCGGGTCAGTGCTCTCGAGGCGGAACTCGACCGGGTGCGGACCGATGCAGACGCAACCCGCGCCAGTCTGACTGCAGATCTGCAGGCCGCCCGGCAAGAGGCCGCCCGCACCCGTGACGAGTTGGAAGCGGAACTGGCGCGGCAGCAGGCGGCCTCGGTCGAAACGCAATCCCAGTATGAAGACCAGCTTGCCCAGCTTCAGGCAAACCACGCCAAGGCCCGGGCGGATCTGGAAGCGGCGCTGAGCGCGGTCGAAGACAAGGCCGACGCAGAGCGGCGTGCCTTGGAACAACAGCTGGCCGAGGTCCGGGCGGATGCTGCCAGACTGCAGGCCGGGCTTGAGGCGCAACTGCAGCAGGCCCGCGCTGATCTTGCCGCTGCCCGCAGCGCTGCCAGTTCCACTGCAGAGGACCGGGCTGCGGTGGAGCAACGTCTGCTGACTGCGCTGGAAGCACTGGAAAACGCCCGCGCGGCGGCCAGCGATACGGATGTGCTGCAACAGCGCTTGCTTGCTGCGCTCAATGCCCAGAAGGAGGCAGAGACCAGCGCCGAGGGGCAGCGCAACCTTGCAGAGGAACGCGCCGCGCTGCTGGCGCAGGCCCGCGCAGCACTTGCCGATCAGAAACAGCTATCGACCAAGGCGCAGCGCGAGGCGGCACTGCTGAACCAGCAAATCGCGGCCCTGCGTGAACAGCTGGGTAGCCTGCAGGCCATTCTGGACGATTATCAGGCGCGCGATGCAGCGCAGCAGGTGCAATTACAGAACCTTGGTCAGGATCTGAACGCCGCGCTGGCCCGCGCCGCCTCGGAAGAGCGCAAGCGCCGGATTCTGGAAGAACAGGAGCGCAAGCGGCTGGAGGCTGAGGCGGCAGCTCTGGCCGACAAGGCGCAGGATCTGGAGCGCTACCGGTCGGAGTTCTTCGGGCGCCTGCGGGATGTTCTGGGCAGCCAGGATGGCGTGCGGATTGAAGGTGACCGGTTCGTCTTTGCCTCCGAAGTGCTGTTTGCCCCTGCAAGCGCCGAGCTGTCGGAGGCGGGTAAGGCGGAGATCGCCAAGGTCGCCCGCATCCTGCAAAGCGTGGCCGCTGCGATCCCGCCTGAGATCAACTGGATCATCCGGGTCGATGGCCATACCGACAACACGACCCTTCTGGGGCATCCGAAGTTCAAGGATAACTGGGAGCTTAGCCAGGGGCGGGCGCTGTCGGTGGTGCGCTACATGATTGATGCGCTTGGCATTCCGCCGGGGCGGCTGGCGGCGAATGGGTTTGGCGAATATCAGCCCGTCAACACTGCCGACACGCCAGAGGCCCGCGCCCAGAACCGGCGGATCGAGTTGAAATTCACCGAACGCTAGGGCGGGGCGAAAGGACGTGGATCAGTCGATCCGGATTGGCTGGATGATCCGGTCCACTTCTGCCCCGTCGCGCATCAACCGGGCAATCCCGGTATAAAGCCCGGCAGGCCAGGCTGCCCGGCGCAGACGTTTGCCCGCAGCGCGGAAGAATTGCGCCTGATCCTTTTTCAGAGTGGCCTTCTGATCGATCATTTTGCCGCCCGGCCCGTCAATGGTGAGGGTAAGGGTGTCGCCCTCCCGTCCACCAAAGGCATAGGCCCAGAACACCATCGCAGGCGCATCATTTGCCAGCATCTCTCCCTTCGCCGCAGTGGTACCGGATTTGATCGCGTCATAGGCTGGAACACCGGTGCTGAACCCGGCACCGAGGAAGCCACCAGCCTCATAAGCAACCGGCTGTGCCCACAGGGAGGCCCCGGATGCGGTGCCGCAGGCGGCGCTGCTATCTGGCTGGAAGGGGTCGACAACGGCGCCATCCTTGCGCAGCGACAGATGCAGGTGCGGGAATTGCGTCTTGCCGGAGAGGCCAACCTCGCCCAGGGCCGTTCCGGCGGACACCCGGTCGCCCTTGGCAACGCGGAGCGAGCCACTCTTCATGTGGCAGTACTGGGTTTCCCAGCCGCCCGCGTGGCGCAGCACCAGACCATTGCCGCATTCCCGGCCTTTGATCTCGGCGGCGTTTTCCTTGGTGGCGTATTGATCCGGCATGCCATTGCGTAGCCCCGCAACGATCCCGTCTGCGGCCGCGCGCACGGTGACGCCGGTCTGCATGTCCGAAAGGTAGGGCAGGGCGATATCCGTGCCCTTGTGCCCGTCATAAGTCAGGCCGTTGCAGGTGAAATCCTGCGCCCCGGGGCCGGGATCCCGGTCGACGTATTGCTGAATGTGGCAGCTGTCGCCCAGCACGCAGTCGATGGGCCAGTCCAATGCGAAATCGCCCGCCGCAACGGGTGCGGCGAGCGATGAAAACAGCGCGAAAAGCGTGCGATACATTATTCTGCGGTCAGTAGCGGCGGCTTGTTACCTGAAATCCGGGGCTTGCCGGGGCCTTCAAGGCGCAGGTCGATCTTGCCGTCCTTGATGCCAACCTTGACGAGACCGCCCTTGGTCAGCTTGCCGAACAGCAGTTCCTCGGCCAGCGGTTTCTTGATGTACTCCTGAATGACCCGGCCCAGAGGACGCGCACCCATCTTGTCGTCATAGCCCTTCTCGGCCAGCCATTCGGCAGCCTTGCGGGTCAGTTCGATCGACACGTTGCGGTCCATCAGCTGCGCCTCAAGCTGCAGTACGAATTTCTCGACAACCTGCAGAATGACCTCTTTGGGCAGCGGCGCGAAGGAGATCACCGCATCCAGCCGGTTGCGGAACTCCGGGGTGAAGGTCCGCTCGATGGCGGCGGTGTCTTCGCCCTCGCGGCGGTCACGACCAAAGCCGATGGCGGCCTTCGCCATATCCGAGGCACCGGCGTTGGAGGTCATGATCAGAACCACGTTGCGGAAGTTCACGGTGCGGCCGTTGTGATCGGTGAGCTGCCCGTTATCCATCACCTGCAACAGGATGTTGAAGACATCGGGGTGCGCCTTTTCGATCTCGTCCAGCAGTAGCACGCAATGCGGATGCTGATCGACGCCATCGGTCAGAAGACCGCCCTGATCAAAGCCGACATAGCCCGGAGGCGCGCCGATCAGGCGGGAGACCGCGTGTTTCTCCATGTATTCCGACATGTCGAACCGCAGCAGCTCGACACCCAGCGTATCGGCCAACTGTTTGGCGACCTCGGTCTTGCCGACACCGGTGGGGCCCGCAAAGAGGTAGTTGCCGATGGGCTTTTCCGGCTCCCGCAGGCCTGCGCGCGCCAGTTTGATGGCGCTGGACAGCGCGTCGATGGCATCGTCCTGACCGAAAACAACGCGTTTGAGCGATTTCTCCAGATCCTTGAGCACCTCTGCATCGTCCTTGGACACGCTCTTGGGCGGAATGCGGGCGATCTTGGCAACGACGGCTTCAACCTCTTTGACGCCGATGGTCTTGCGACGCTTGTCTTCGGGCACCAGATGCTGCGCGGCGCCGGCCTCATCGATCACGTCGATGGCCTTGTCCGGCAGTTTGCGGTCGTTGATGTAACGCGCCGACAGCTCCACCGCCGATTTGATCGCATCGGTGGTGAATTTGACGCTGTGGTGTTCCTCGAAATAGGGTTTCAGGCCCTTCAGGATTTCGATGGCGTCTTCGACCGTGGGTTCGTTCACGTCGATCTTCTGGAACCGGCGCGACAGGGCGCGGTCTTTTTCAAAGTGCTGACGGAACTCCTTGTAGGTGGTGGAGCCCATGGTGCGCAGCTTGCCGCCCTGAAGCGCGGGCTTCAGCAGGTTCGACGCATCCATTGCGCCACCGGATGTGGCACCGGCGCCGATCACCGTGTGGATCTCGTCGATGAAGAGAACAGCGTCGGGGTGCGCTTCGAGTTCTGTCACAACCGCTTTCAGGCGTTCCTCGAAATCACCGCGATAACGGGTGCCGGCCAGCAGGGCACCCATGTCGAGCGAATAGATGGTGGTCTCGGAGAGAACCTCCGGCACCTCACCCTGCACGATCTTGCGCGCCAGACCTTCGGCGATGGCGGTCTTGCCAACGCCGGGATCACCAACCAGCAGCGGGTTGTTCTTTCGGCGGCGGCACAGAACCTGAATGCAGCGCTCCACTTCGTGGCTGCGGCCGATCAGCGGATCGATGTCGCCTTCGCGAGATTTCGCGTTGAGATCGACGCAATACTTGGCCAGCGCACTTTCCTTATTTTCGCCCTCGGCGGCCTGCGGCTGTGGTTCTTCTTCAGCCTCGTGAGCGCCGGAAACCGGGCGCGGTTCGCCAAATGCGGGATCCTTGGCAACACCATGGGCGATGAAGTTCACCGCGTCATAGCGGGTCATGTCCTGATCCTGAAGGAAATAGGCCGCGTCGCTTTCGCGCTCGGCAAAGATCGCAACCAGCACATTGGCGCCGGTGACTTCGGTGCGGCCCGAGCTTTGGACATGGATCGCAGCTCGCTGGATCACCCGCTGGAATGCCGCGGTGGGCACCGCTTCGGAGCCGTCAATATCGGTAACCAGGTTCGACAGATCCTCATCCACGAATTCCACCAGGGCCGTTCGCAATTCGCCGAGATCGACGCTGCAGGCGCGCATTACGCGGGCTGCGTCGGGTTCGTCCAGCAGCGCCAGCAGCAGGTGCTCCAGCGTTGCGAATTCGTGTCGCCGCTCATTCGCCAGCGCCAGCGCTGCGTGAATGGCTTGTTCCAATGTGCTCGAGAATGAAGGCACGGGCGTGCTCCTCTGTCTTGGGTTGAGGGGGGGCGGGGCGGCGTATTTACCATCCTTCCCCACTCTCAACCATGGCCTCATAGTATTAGAGTTTGGTTGATAGACCGCCGGCTTCAAGCGCTTTCTTTTATTTTTCGGTCACATTTCTTGTTGCTAAGCCGGAAATGATACACGCCAGAGGTCAGAAATTGTCCTTTCTGCGCCGGATTTCTGTAAAGACATCAACGTCTTCAGCGTTCTGCATGGCCATCGATTCCTTAACGCTGGAAAGATGGGCACGCAGGAAGGGATTTGTGTCCAATTCCAGTTGCAGCGTGGAGGGCACGGTTGGCTCGCCCGCCGCGCGGGCGGTGTCGATCTGCGCGATGCGGGTCTTGAGGGCGTCGTTGTCCGGGTCGATCGTAATGGCAAAGGCGGCATTGGCCTGAGTGTATTCATGGCCGGAATAAACCACGGTTTCGGGAGGCAGGGCGGCAAGGCGCGACAGGCTGTTCCACATCTGCTCGGGCGTGCCTTCGAAGAGGCGGCCACAGCCAAGCGCCATCAGGCTGTCAGCGGTAAAGACGGCGTTGCTGCCGGGAATGTAAAACGCGATGTGGCCAACGGTGTGACCGGAAACATCCAGCACCTGAACCTCGTGACCGAACAAATCGAAGCTTTCACCATCCTGTACAGCGCGATCCAGATCTGGCAGCCGGTGCGCATCTGCGGCCGCGCCAGTCACCGAGGCGCCATAGGTGCTGCACAGATCCTTGGTGCCGTCGATATGGTCCCAGTGGTGATGGGTCAGCAGGATCTCGTCCAGCCCCCATCCGCGCTTTTTAAGAGCCGCGGTGATGGCGGCAGGATCCGGAGCGTCAACCAGCGCGGTGCGCCCCGATGCGGCGTCATGCAGCAGGAAGGCGTAGTTGTCAGAGAGGCAGGGAACGGTGACGATCTCAAGGGGCATGGTCATTCGCTTTTTCATTGTTAGACTGCCCTCAGAGTGACCCAAGCAGCAGGCGCCCGCAATGCATCTTGATGTTCAGGATCTGAGGAACTTCTACTACCGCAGTACCCTTGGCCGGGCCGCGCAGGCGGCAATCCGGGCGCGCCTGTTGCAGATGTGGCCCGATGCGACGGGGCAGACTGTTGTGGGCTTTGGCTTTGCCGCGCCGCTGCTGCGTCCCTATCTGGCGGATGCGCGGCGGGTGATGGCGATGATGCCGGGGCCGCAGGGGGTGATGCAATGGCCGGCGGGCATGCCGAATGTGTCGGTCCTGTGCGAAGAGGTCAGCTGGCCTATCGAAACCGGGCGCGTCGACCGGTTGGTTATGCTGCACGGGCTGGAGACCTCGGAGCGGCCGTCCGATCTGCTGGAGGAAGCCTGGCGCGCGCTTGGCCCCGGCGGGCGGGCGATTTTCATCGTCCCGAACAGGGCCGGGTTCTGGGCGCGGTCGGATAAAACGCCCTTTGGCTATGGCCGCCCCTACACGCTGACCCAGCTCGAAAACCAGCTGCGGCTGCATCAGTTCACCATCGAGCAGCATACCGCGGCCCTCTACCGGCTGCCGAGTTCCCGGCGGTTTTGGCTGAAATCCGGCGCGCTGCTGGAGAAAATGGGGCGGCGCCTGCCTGCGGTGCTGGCCGGGGGCGTCATCCTGGTCGAGGTCAGCAAGCAGACCCATCAGCAAAAGGGGCTGATGACCCGCGTCAAACGCAGCAACCCGATCCGGGTGCTTGAGGGGCTGTCGAACCCTGTGGCAGAACCTGCCTGACCCGCGCCATGTCCCCGTGCCGATGGCCGCAGCCATGCACAGGGCGCAATGCTAACGGTGATTCCCGCAGGTGCCCTGCCGGGCGCGTGGCTTGCTCATTCTGCGGCAAGACTGCACGAAGGGGGAACAAATGCCGTTTTTTGACCCTCAGGAATCGCAATTCGATGAAGAACTTGTTCATTTTTTGTAGCCTGTTGCGGGGGCAAAGGGCCGCAGTTCCGCTAAGGCATTGAAAACACTTAACTCGGTCATTTTGCCGTTACCGTTATAGGCAGTTGATAGGTTGGGAACGCTCTGCTACATCCACGCTGATTTCGATGGCCTGCCACGCTGGTGGGCTGACTCACACCCCCGGGTGCTGCCTGACGCAGGTATGCAGACCGGGGCCAAAATAATATCGGAAGGGTGGACGTGTCCGAACCAGCTTCGATTTCTGCAGGCATCGCCGCGCGCTATGCCACAGCGGTCTTTGAGATCGCTGACGAGAACAAGGCGCTCGACAGCCTTGAGACCAGCATCAATGACCTGGCAGCTGCCCTGGCTGACAGCGAAGACCTTCAAAACCTGATCAGCTCGCCTCTGGTGACGCGCGAAGAGCAGGCCGCCGCAATCGATGCGGTCAGCACCAAGATGGGGCTGGACCCCACCTTGCGCAACACCCTGTCGCTGATGGCTGCGAAACGCCGCCTGTTCGTGGTGCCGGCTCTGATCGACTCCCTGCGCGCCAGCCTGGCTGAAGCACGTGGCGAAGTGACCGCAGAGGTCACCTCGGCCAAGGCGCTGACCAAGACCCAAAGCGAAAAGCTGGCCAAGACGCTGGCCGAGCGCGTGGGCAAGAAGGTTACCATCAATGCAACCGTCGATGAGAGCATCATTGGCGGTCTTGTCGTTAAAGTGGGTTCGAAGATGATCGATAGCTCGATCCGCTCCAAGCTCAACTCCCTACAGAATGCAATGAAAGAGGTCGGATAAATGGGTATCCAAGCAGCAGAGATTTCTGCGATCCTGAAAGACCAAATCAAGAATTTTGGTCAAGAAGCAGAGGTGGCCGAAATCGGCCGCGTGCTGAGCGTCGGTGACGGTATCGCCCGTGTGTACGGCCTCGACAATGTCCAGGCCGGCGAAATGGTCGAGTTCCCGGGCGGCATCATGGGCATGGCGCTGAACCTCGAAGCCGACAACGTCGGTATCGTGATCTTCGGTTCGGACCGCGACATTAAAGAAGGTGACACCGTCAAGCGCACCAACTCGATCGTGGACGTTCCCGTTGGTCCCGAACTGCTGGGCCGTGTTGTTGATGGTCTGGGCAACCCGCTGGACGGCAAGGGCCCCATCAACGCCAAAGAGCGGGGCATTGCCGACTCCAAGGCACCGGGCATCATCCCGCGTAAATCGGTTCACGAGCCGATGGCAACCGGCCTGAAATCGGTTGACGCGATGATCCCGATCGGCCGTGGCCAGCGTGAGCTGATCATTGGTGACCGTCAGACAGGCAAGACCGCCGTTGCTCTCGACGCGGTTCTGAACCAGAAAGTCTACAACGACGCCGCAGGCGACGACGAGTCCAAGAAACTGTACTGCGTCTACGTTGCTGTTGGTCAGAAGCGTTCCACCGTTGCCCAGCTGGTGAAGAAGCTGGAAGAAAGCGGCGCGATGGAATACTCGATCGTGGTTGCCGCAACCGCATCCGACCCGGCGCCGCTGCAGTTCCTGGCACCCTATGCCGCAACCGCGATGGCAGAATACTTCCGCGACAACGGCAAGCACGGCCTGATCATCTATGATGACCTGTCCAAGCAAGCGGTTGCTTATCGTCAGATGTCCCTGCTGCTGCGTCGTCCGCCGGGACGTGAAGCTTACCCGGGTGACGTTTTCTACCTGCACTCCCGTCTGCTGGAACGTTCCGCGAAGCTGAACGAAGACTTCGGCTCCGGTTCGCTGACCGCTCTGCCCGTCATCGAAACCCAGGGCGGCGACGTGTCCGCGTTTATTCCGACCAACGTGATCTCGATCACCGACGGTCAGATCTTCCTGGAAACCGAACTGTTCTACCAGGGCATCCGTCCTGCTGTGAACACCGGTCTGTCGGTTTCGCGTGTGGGCTCCTCGGCTCAGACCGACGCGATGTCCTCGGTTGCCGGTCCGGTTAAACTGTCGCTGGCTCAGTACCGCGAAATGGCGGCCTTTGCGCAGTTCGGTTCCGACCTCGACGCTGCAACCCAGCAGCTGCTGGCCCGTGGTGCGCGCCTGACCGAGCTGATGAAGCAGCCGCAGTACTCGCCGCTGACCAACTCGGAAATCGTCTGCATCATCTTTGCTGGCACCAACGGTTACCTCGACAACGTCGACGTCAAGGACGTTGGCCGGTACGAAGCCGAACTGCTGAGCTTCCTGCGCGGCAAGAAGGCTGACTTCCTGCAGTGGATCACCGACGAAGACCCCAAATTCAAAAAGGGTGAGCCGGTCGAAAAAATGAAGGCGGTACTCGACGAATTCGCTGCCGACTTCGCGTAAGGAGATAAGGCAGTGCCAAATCTCAAGGACCTGAAAAACAGGATCGCGAGTGTCAAAAGCACTCGTAAGATCACAAAAGCCATGCAAATGGTGGCCGCGGCGAAACTTCGCCGCGCCCAGGAAGCTGCCGAAGACAGCCGTCCCTATGCCAAGCGGTTCAACGCCGTTATGGCATCTCTGGCAGCCTCGGTCGGCGACAGCGAAGCAGCGCCCAAGCTGCTTCGTGGCACCGGAAGCGATCAGGTGCAGCTGCTTGTCGTGTTGACAGCCGAGCGTGGTCTGTGTGGTGGCTTTAACGCCAACATCGCCAAGCTGGCCCGTCAGAAGGCAGCTGAGCTGAAAGCGGCAGGCAAGACGGTCAAGATCCTGACCGTTGGCAAAAAAGGCCGCGACGCGCTGCGTCGTGATTTTGAAGCCGATTTTGTCGGTCACGTTGACCTGAGCGAAGTCAAGCGTCTTGGCTATGCCGATGCGCAGGGCATCGCAAAGGACATCCTGACCCGCTTTGACGCTGGTGAGTTCGACGTCGCGACGATCTTCTACTCGGAGTTCGTCAACGTCGTGACACAGGTGCCGACGGCACAGCAGATCATTCCGGCCTCTTACGAGGGCGGCGAAGCCGAAGAAGCCTCGGCGGTATATGACTACGAACCCAGCGAAGAGGCGATTCTCGCCGACTTGCTGCCCCGTGGCGTATCCACCCAGATCTTTTCGGCGCTGCTGGAAAATGGCGCATCCGAACAGGGTGCCCGGATGAGCGCGATGGACAATGCGACACGCAACGCGGGCGATATGATCGACCAGCTGACCATCGAGTTTAACCGTTCCCGCCAGGCCGTGATCACCAACGAGCTGATTGAAATTATTTCGGGCGCCGAGGCGCTCTAAGAGACAACCGGAGACCAACAAATGGCAAATGCAAAAGGCAAGGTGGTTCAGATCATCGGCGCCGTTGTCGACGTCCAGTTCGACGATGACCTGCCCGCGATCCTGAACGCCCTCAACACCGACAACAACGGTAAGAATCTGGTTCTGGAAGTTGCGCAGCACCTGGGCGAAAACACCGTCCGTACCATCGCAATGGACGCAACCGAAGGTCTGGTTCGCGGTCAGGAAGTCACCGACACCGGCGCGCCGATCTCGATCCCCGTTGGTAACGCGACCCTGGGCCGTATTCTGAACGTCGTCGGCGAGCCCGTTGACGAAAAGGGCCCGGTGAAAGCCGAAGAAACCCGTCCGATCCACGCGGCGGCGCCTGAGTTCAACGAACAGTCGACCGAGTCGGAAATCCTGGTGACAGGCATCAAGGTCATCGACCTTCTGGCGCCTTACTCCAAGGGTGGTAAGATCGGCCTCTTCGGCGGTGCCGGCGTGGGCAAGACCGTTCTCATCATGGAACTGATCAACAACATCGCAAAAGTGCACTCGGGCTTCTCCGTGTTCGCCGGTGTTGGTGAGCGGACCCGTGAAGGTAACGACCTTTACCACGAGATGATCGAATCCAACGTGATTAAGCCCGACAACCTGTCGGAATCGCAGGTTGCGCTGGTTTACGGTCAGATGAACGAACCTCCGGGAGCCCGTGCGCGTGTTGCGCTGACCGGTCTGACCCTGGCGGAACAGTTCCGTGACCAGTCCGGTACCGACGTTCTGTTCTTCGTGGACAACATCTTCCGCTTTACCCAAGCCGGTTCCGAGGTTTCGGCTCTGCTTGGCCGTATCCCCTCCGCTGTGGGCTACCAGCCGACGCTGGCGACCGACATGGGTGCGATGCAGGAGCGTATTACCTCCACCAAGAACGGCTCGATCACCTCGATCCAGGCTGTTTACGTTCCCGCGGATGACCTTACCGACCCCGCACCGGCAACCACCTTTGCTCACCTCGATGCGACCACGGTTCTTAACCGTGCCATCTCTGAGCTGGGCATCTACCCGGCTGTGGACCCGCTCGACTCCTCGTCGCGCCTGATGGACCCGCAGATCGTTGGCGAAGAGCACTACGCAGTGGCTTCCGACGTTCAGCAGATCCTCCAGCGCTACAAGTCGCTGCAGGACATCATCGCGATCCTTGGTATGGACGAACTGTCCGAGGAAGACAAGCTGACCGTGGCCCGTGCCCGTAAGATCCAGCGCTTCCTGTCCCAGCCGTTCGACGTTGCGAAAGTGTTCACCGGTTCTGATGGTGTGCAGGTTCCGCTGGAAGACACCATTGCCTCGTTCAAGGCAGTTGTGGCCGGCGAATACGACCACCTGCCCGAAGGCGCCTTCTACATGGTTGGCGGCATCGAAGAGGTGAAGGCAAAAGCCGAGAAAATGGCTGCTGAGGCGGCCTAAGGAGGGCCCTGATGGCTGATACCATGCAATTCGACCTCGTGAGCCCGGAGCGGAGCCTTGCTTCGCTTCAGGTGAGCGCGGTTCAGATCCCCGGCGCGGAAGGCGACATGACGGCTATGCCGATGCATGCGCCGACCATCACCACGCTGCGCCCGGGTGTCCTGCGGGTCGAAAGCCCCCAAGGCACTTCGGAGTATGTGGTCACCGGTGGGTTTGCCGAAATCGGTTCCGAGGCGCTCTCGGTTCTGGCCGAAAAGGCAATCCCGATGGATGAAATGACCCGTGCGCACCTGGATGAGCTGATCGAGGACGCACGTGAGACCTACAAGACCGCTAAGGAAGAAGAGCAGCCCCACGACATCGTCGAGGAAGCCGCGAAACTTCTGGCGGACATGGAGGCCCTTGGCACTCACATGAGCCTCTAAGGTTCCGCGCCAAGCGAGAAAGACTTTGTAAACCGGCCCTTATGGGGCCGGTTTTCTTTTGTGTGCTCAGATGGTTTTATGACGCTTCAGGGTTGTGGGTGCGTCAGGCTGCCCGCGAGCGGAGGATTGGAAATTCATGAAAAGACTGCGAAACCCGCGCACCGGGATTGATCAGGGCGATCTTGTGGTGTTTTCCGAGTTCGACAGCGGCGGCAGCATGTGGACAGGGGAGGGCGCCCGGGAGCGGCGCAAGACCGTACGGTTTTCCGAAGCCTTTGCCCGCCCGCCCGCGGTGCAGGTGTCGATGTCGATGTGGGACATGGATACCTCGGCTGCTGTGCGGGCCGAACTGGTTGCCGAGAACATAACCGCCGCCGGGTTTGATGTGGTGTTTCGTACCTGGGCCGACAGCCGCGTGGCGCGGGTACGGGCAGCTTGGATGGCCATTGGCGATATGCCGTTCGAGGATGACTGGGTGGTGGACTGACCGGCCTCTGAGCGCAGCTCTGCTGAGCACATCCCGGTAATCAAACGGCCCCGGCGAAGATCTCGCGCGGGGCCGGTGTTATTTCGGACTTCCGGTCGCTGCACCCAGCGGGGCGCGCAGGCCGTCAGACGTGGCTGTAAAGCGACTCGTAGATCGGGATCAGGGTCTTGTCCTCGAACAGGGAGGAGACCGAGGTGCCGTGCCAGATGTTGAGGATCGCCTGCGTGAACAGGGGCGCGGTCGGCAGGGTACGGATGTTCGGCGCGGCCGAAACCGCTTCGGTCGGCTGGATGGTGTCTGTCAGAACCAGCGATTTCATTACCGAGTTGGTGACGCGTTCCACTGCCGGGCCGCTCATGACGCCGTGGGTGATATAGGCGTGTACCTCCCGTGCACCGTTGTCGAGCAGCACCTGCGCCGCCTTGCAGAGCGTGCCGGCGGTGTCGCACATGTCGTCGACGATCAGGCAGATCTTGTCTGTCACATCCCCGATCACGGTCATCTCGGCCACTTCACCGGGCTTTTCACGGCGTTTGTCGACGATCGACAGGGGGGCGTTGATGCGTTTCGCCAGCTCGCGGGCGCGGGCCACACCGCCTACGTCGGGCGAAACGACCATCAGATCGGCCATGTTGTCCTTGAACTGGTGCTTCACATCCAGCGCAAAGATGGGCGAGGCGTAAAGGTTGTCGACTGGAATGTCGAAGAAGCCCTGAATCTGGGCCGCGTGCAGGTCCATGGTCAGGATCCGCTCGATCCCGGCGCCGGTCAGCATATTGGCCACCAGTTTGGCCGAGATCGGCGTGCGGGCCTTGGTGCGGCGGTCCTGTCGGGCATAGCCGAAGTAGGGGATCACAGCGGTGGTGCGGCGGGCCGAAGAACGGCGCAGCGCATCCGAGATGATCAGCAGCTCCATCAGGTTGTCATTGGCCGGGTTCGAGGTCGGCTGAATGATGAACATATCCTCGCCACGGACGTTCTCGTAGACTTCTACGAAGATCTCTCCGTCGTTGAACCGCTCGACACGGGCATCCACCAGTCCCTGATCGACGCCACGGTGCATGCTCATGCGGCGGGCAATGGAATTGGCGAGCGGGAGGTTGGCGTTCCCAGCGATAAGCTTGGGTTCGTTCATGGTCGGCATTGGCTGATATCCCCGGGCAGCAACGGCAATGTGTCAGATTCGTGATATTGAACCCCGCTTAGCATGCGCCTAGGTTCCAGCCTAGTTCAAAGCCGGAGAAAAGCGACATGGCAACAATTGATTTCTATTTCTCGAACCTGTCCCCTTACACATATCTTGCGGGAAACAGGCTCGAGCAGCTTGCCGCCACGCATGATGCACAAATTACGTACAAACCGTTCGATATTCAGGCGCTTTTCACGCGCACCGGCGGCACCGCTCCGAAGGACCGTCATCCGGCCCGCCAGGAATACCGCCTGATCGAGATGGAGCGTCAGGCCAAGAAGCTGGACCTGCCGATCAACCTGAAGCCCGCGCATTGGCCTACCAACGCAGCGCCGTCCTCCTATGCGATCATCGCAGCGCAGAACGCAGGTGGCGGCGATCTGGGCGCCCTGGTGCAGAGCATTCTGCGCGCCTGCTGGGCCGAGGAAAAGGACATCGCCGAGGATGCCGTGATCCGCGAGTGCCTGACGGCGGCGGGGTTTGATGCCTCTTTGGCAGACAGTGGCCTTCTGGCGGGCGCTGAGACGTACGGTCAGAACCTTGAAGACGCGGTTTCCGCTGGTGTTTTTGGCGCACCCTTCTATGTCACCGGTGATGGCGCCAAGTTCTGGGGCCAGGACCGGCTGGATGATCTGGACCGGCACCTGTCGGAGTAAGCCCTGGATGAAAGATCTGCCGCACGACCTGCCACAACCGGTATTCTCCCGCAGTTTCGGGGAGGGGGCCCGCCAGATGCTGGCGGTGCACTGCTCGCTGGCGCATTCCGGGACCTGGCGGGGGCTGTGCGAGGCAATGGAAGGGGCCGTGACCATCACGGCCTTTGACATGCTGTCCCATGGTCGCAGTCCGGACTGGGACCGGCAGGGCGATTATCAGGACCGCAACACGGCGGCAGGCTTGTCGTTAATGCCGATGGATGAGCCGATCGATCTGATCGGCCATTCCTTTGGCGCCACAGTGGCGCTGCGCATGGCCATGGCCCGCCCGGATCAGGTGCGCAGCCTGACCCTGATTGAACCGGTTCTGTTCCGGGTCGCGCTGGAGGATGATCCGGAGATGAGCGCGCGGGTTCAGGCAGAAAACAGGCCCTTCCTTGAAGCCTACGAGGCCGGGGACGAGGCGCTGGCGGCACGGCTGTTCAACCGCAGCTGGAGCTCTGGCGCGCCGCGCTGGCCGGATCTGCCCGAGACCACCCGCGCAGCGATGACGCGGGCCATCCATATCGTTCCGGCCTGTGACGCGGCGGTCTATCAGGACCGGCCGGGGGTTCTGGCGCCGGGCGTTCTTGAGGCGCTCGATCTGCCGATCCTGCTGCTGCGCGGCAGTGAAACCAACCCTATCATCGGCGTGGTCAACGACGGTCTGCTGCGCCGTCTGCCCAACGCCCGATCTGGGGTGATCGCGGACGCCGGGCATATGGTGTCGATCACCCATCCTGCCGAAACCGCAGCCGCGATTCGTGCCTTTTGGAGCGATGCAGACCGCGAAACGGCGCCGGAAGGCCGTTAGGACCTCCCGGTTTCTATCACAATGTGGTGATTGTGGTGACGGTCTCTCTGAAGAAATCGAGCTTCCCGGCCTCCTCGTGAGAGGTGATATAGGTGAGGCTGCGCACCATACCGTCCCGCACGCCGTAGAAGAACTCCTGCTCAAAACGCGTCATCGCCCAGCCATTGCCGAGCTGCGTGGTGGAGAGGTCAAGAATGCGCGTGCCCTTGGGGAAGACCTCGGTCCCGAGCCGGGCCAGCAGGCCGCCAAGCTCACTCACGCCATTTGCCTGCTGCCAACTGGTGTCGGCCTCATCCTTGTAGTGATCGATACGGAAATCAATGTCCTCGGCCAGAAGTCCGAGGATTGCAGGATCTGCAGCCTCGAACAGGCGCAGGACCTGATCAATCACAGGGCCCTGAGATTGATCATTTGATGTAGGGGTGCCCGTCTGGATGTTCATGGTAAGCTCCACTTTCTTGCTGATGAAAAGAGTGGGGTCTTTCTGGCAGACCGTAGGCCTATAGGTAATTGCTGGATCGACTATCCATGGTATAGCTGGTGCCTATGAATGATCTTGCGCCACTCAGGTATTTTCGCTCCGCTTATGAAACCGGAACCTTCAGCGCGGCGGCGCGGCTGAACGAGGTGCGCCAGCCGTCGGTCTCTGCCGCCATTGCCCGGCTGGAGGCGCATTACGGGGGGCCGTTGTTTCACAGGGGTGCTGCGGGGCTGGTGCCGACGGATCTGGGGCGTGAGCTATACCAGATGGCGGGGGTGGTGCTGAACAGCCTCAACCAGATGGAGGATCGGCTGGCCCGACGGGTGCGGCCCGTGCTGCGTCTCTATTGCTTTGCGGATGTGCTGACTTCGCCCTTTGAACAGGGGCTACGGGCAATCACCCGGGATGCGGAGGGCGCGGTGCTGCAGTTCACTGACGATGCGGCACTTGCCGATGTGGTGCTTTGCGCCGAAGACTGCGCGCCGCAGGGCATGCCGTTCCGATCTTTGTGGGAAGAAGGCTATGGCGTAGCCCTGCCTGTCGGGCACGCGCTGAGCCGGGAGGCCGAACTGAGCCTCGCGGATCTGGCTGAGGTGTCCATGATTGCGCGTCCCTATTGCCCCTCGGCAGATCTGTTCGGCGGGGTTCTGCAGGATCCTGGCCCGGAAAAGGCTCTGCCTGTTGCGGCCAAGGCCATGCACGATGCCCAACTGCTGGATCTGGTCGCTGCCGGGCTGGGTGTGGCGCTGGTGCCGATGTCCCATGGCCGTGCTTCGCAGCGGATCGTGGTGCGCCCGCTGCGCGACGCCAAGGATGTGCGCCGCCGGATGGGGATTGCTCATAGACGGACCAGCTTTGCCGCTGGAGCGGCAGATCGGCTGGCCTCGGCGCTGACAGGGCAGGGCGCCTGAGGCGCAGGTCAGATTACAGAAGGTTTAGAAAGGCGGTAATCTCGTCCCGACTGATCGACCAGTCGCAGACGAAGCGTGCGGTTACCATTTCATCCCCGGGACCATCCAGCGGGCCATCCCACAGGTGATAGACCGCGCCTGCATCCAGCAACCGCTGGTGAGTGGCGCGGGGCAGGGCGGCAAAGACCATATTGGCCTGCGGCATCTCCAGCGTGGCACCTGCGGCCTGCAACCCGTCGGCCAGGAAGGCGCAGGAATCATTGGCAGCCTGCGCGCTGGACAGCCAGAGATCATCGCGCAGATAAGCCAGCATCTGCGCCGACAGATAGCGGTGTTTGGAGAACAGATGCGCTCCGCGTTTGCGGCGCAATTCGAATTCCCAGGCGTGTTTGGGATTAAAGAAAATCACCGCTTCGACGCCCATCAGCCCGTTCTTGGTACCGCCAAAGGACACCACATCGATCCCCGCTTTCCAGGTCATGTCCGCAGGCGAGCATTTCAGCGACACCAGCGCGTTGGTGAAACGCGCGCCATCCAGATGCACCGGCAGGTCATAGTCCTTGGCCACGGCGCTGAGGGCGGAGAGTTCATCGGTGGTATAGACAGATCCGCGTTCGGTGACTTGGGTGATGGAGACCGGGCCGCGTTGCGGTCCGTGCACGCCCCGCACTTCCTCACCCGCGATGCTCTGGCGCAGGGCCTCGGCACTCATCTTGTCGCCGCCCGGCACCAGCGTCAGCTTGGCGCCACCGGTATAGAATTCCGGGGCGTTGCATTCATCTTCGTGGATATGGGCCACGGGGCTGCAAAAGATCGTCTGAAAGGGCTGCGACAGCGTTGCCAGTGCAAGGGAGTTGGCAGCGGTGCCGGTGGCGACAAGATAGATCGCTGCCTCGGGAGCTTCGAAGATATCGCGCAGGCGGTGGCGCACCGCCTCCATCTGAGCATCGGCGCCATAGCCCATGGCATAGCCCATGTTTGCCTCTGTCAACGCCTCCAGAACCTCGGGGTGCACAGGGCCGGAATTGTCAGAGGCGAAAAACATCAGATGGGCTCCTCGATGATATGGTCTTCCCAGTCTTCTTCGGGGGTGTCGAATTCGGAAACGGTCATGCCCTGTACGGATACGCCTGCCTCATGCACGCTGTGCGGGCTGCCGGTTTCCAGCGGGTGCCATGCGGGCAGCGGTTTGCCCTCCCACAACAGGCGATAGGCGCAGGTCTGCGGCATCCAATAGGCGTGGGTGTCCAGATTGTCCGGCTTCAGCACGATACATTCGGGAATGAACTGGTGGCGGTTCTCGTAATGGGCGCAGCGGCAGGTCTGATCGTCCAGCAGGCGGCAGGCCACGCGGGTGAGGGCGACTTCACCGGTGTCCTCGTCTTCCAGCTTGTTGAGACAGCATTTGCCGCAACCATCGCAGAGCGCCTCCCACTCCTTCTGAGACAGCTTGTCGAGCGGCTTTTTCTCCCAAAAGCGCGGGGTCAGGCCGGAGCGTTCAATACCAGATCGTTTCATGCGTTTGCCAGTATGTCGCGGGCCTTGGCGCAATCGGCGTCCATCTGCGCGATCAGCCCCTCCAGCCCGTCAAAGGTCATTTCGGGGCGCAGGTACTCCACCAGACCGACCGACAAGGTCGCTCCATAAAGATCACCGGTGAAGTCGAACAGGAAGGTTTCGATATTGGGATGATCGCCATCGAACATCGGGCGCACCCCGACCGAAGCGGCGCCGTGGTAGCTGCCCTTGTGCGGGCCATCCAGCACATCGACCAGCACCGCATAGACGCCGAATGCGGGCGGGTGCAGCCCATCGATGGACATGTTTGCAGTGGGGAATCCCAGGTCACGGCCGCGTTGTTCGCCGCCGATTACGGTGCCTTCGATGCGGTGCCAGTGCCCCAGCATCGCCGCGGCGTCGCGAGGGCGGCCATCGCTCAGCGCCTGGCGGATCGCGGTCGAGGAGACGGTATGTTCGGAGTACTCCATCAGCGGCGCGATGGTGACGCCAAAGCCCAGATCCTGCCCAAAGCGGATCAGATCCTCGGCGGTGCCGGCGCGCCCCTTGCCGAAACAGAAATCGGCGCCCACCACCACGTGTTTCAGACCCAGACCTTCGGCCAGTACCTTGCTGGCAAAATCTTCCGGGGTCAGCCCGGACAGGGCGGCGTTGAAATTCAGCTGATAGAGCTTGTCCACGCCGAGTTTTTCCAGCCGCGATGCGCGCGCGGCGGCGGACATCAGGCGAAAGGGCGGCGCGGCGGGGGCAAAGAATTCGCGCGGATGCGGTTCAAATGTGACCACGCCCAGAGGGGCCTCCGGCGCCGCCTTGCGGGCCAGATCGATGACCGAGCGGTGACCGCGGTGAACGCCGTCGAAATTCCCGATCGCGGCAGAGGCGCCGCGATCCCGCTCTTCTACAAACTGATAGTCACGGATGATGCGCATGGCGCCTGCCTAGCGCCCTGTGGCGGGGCTTGCAAGCGCGCGATGTGCTGCCGTTACGGACAGGGCCGCGCCTGGTCAGTCGAACTTGCGCGAGGGCGCCATCACCATGGCTTCGCCGACCAGAACCTTCTTGCCATCGACCATGCAGCGGCAATCGAGTTTGACCCGGCGTTTGTCGATCTGGATGTCGGTCACTTCGACCTCGGCCAGCACCATGTCGCCGGGGCGCACAGGTGCGAGGAATTTGAGTGATTGGCTCATGTAGATGGTGCCATGGCCGGGCAGCTGCTCCCCGATGACGGCGGAAATCAGACCGGCGGTCAGCATCCCATGGGCAATACGGCCTTCAAAGATGGTGTCTCGGGCATAATCGTCATCCATATGGACCGGGTTATGGTCGGTCGAGACATCGGCGAATTTCTGGATGTCCTCATCCGTCACCACCTTCCGCAGGTAGCGGACCATGCCCATTTCAATGTCTTCGATGCAGATGGTTCCGCGTGGCAGGTTATCCAACATGCGCCCCTCCGGGTTGACTGGCTCGGGTAGATGCCTTTGAAATTTTTGGACGCATGGGGCGCCCTGTTCTGCAACTTTATTACTTTGCAGTTGCAGAAAATCAAGGCTTTTCTGGTCTACCGCAGGCGGCCGATGGTAAAGGTCGGTGCGCTGTTTTCCTTTGTCAGGTATGCGGTTAGTGCCTCTGGTTCCGGTTGGTGCGACGTTTTGGTTTCCGATGCCGCAAGCCCGCCCGAGATGAAGAGGGAATCAATTCCTTCCCCCATGGCACCCGAAACATCGGTGTGTGGGCCGTCGCCGATAGCCAGAATATCGCCATCGGCAATGTCCTGTCCCAGCTCTGCCAGGCGGCGGCGGGCCAGGTCATAGATCGGCGGATGCGGTTTGCCGAAGTACAGGCTTTCCCCGCCCATTTCCGTGTAAAGCCGCGCCAGCGCCCCGGCGCACCATTCACGGGTCTCTCCCCGGTCCACCACGATATCCGGGTTGGCGCAGAGGAGTTTCATGCCCTTCTGCTTGGCATAGAGAAAATCAGCCCGGTTCACGTCGGGATCTGCCATCGGATCAAAGGGGCCACAGCAGACGATGCCGGTTGCCTCTTGCAGCGGGACGCGCGTGATTTCGACAGGTGCGTCGATCACATGAAGAGGTTCAAAGAACCCCGCATCACGCTGCCATTCCCCCATGAAATAGACCTTCTCTCCCACGGCCCCGGTGAACATCGCGGCCCGCGCGGAGTCGCCGGAGGTCGCGATGGTGTCATAGGCGTCCTGTGGCACGCCGAATTGCGCCAGCTGCTCAGCCACACCGGCCCGCGGTTTCGGAGAGTTGGTGAGCAGTACCACGATGCCGCCACGCTGGCGGTAGGCCTGAAGGGCGGAAACCGCCTCGGGGTAGGCGGTGATGCCGTTGTGCACACAGCCCCAAAGGTCCACGAACAGCGCCCGGTAGGGATCGGAAACCTCGGCAAGCGTTTCGATGATGCGGGTCATGATCGGGTCCTTTCCTCTGTGAACCTGCGGGCGCGGCAATACGGCGCCAGATATGCCCGAGTTCCCATCCCCGCGCCAGCTTGAATTCCCCGTGCCCGGTGCGGCGTGTTTCGGCGCAAGACAGGACCTGGTGGCGAGTCTTCGCCTAGGCGGAGCAAGATGTGGGTGGGTAGGGGTTTATTAAACATTCTAAAAACACAATGTGTGTGCGTGCGAACACGACAAGTGATCTAAAAAGGCATAGCAATGACATACAAAACCTTCACTCAACGACTTGCACCGGCAATGGCCGTGGCCGTCCTTGTGGCATCGGCCCATCCGGTGCTCGCATCGCATGCAAACCCTTGGGCGGAAGAGGATGACGAGGTCCTGTCCCAGTATCACGATGAAAATCAGGCGGTTTCCGAAGACACCCCGGGCGAGGATGAGATGAACGGCGTCATGACCCGGAGCGCGCATGGCAAGCTGGGCACCGCGGGCAGTGACACTGGCCAGGGTAGCGGTGGCGGTCAAAGCGCCGATGCGGGCGGTGCCGGAAATGGCGGCGGTGGCCATGGCGGCGGCAACGGCGGTGGTGGTCAAGGTGGCGCCGGAAATGGCGGCGGGGGAGCCGGAAATGGTGGCGGAGGAAATGGCGGTGGCGCTGGCAATGGTGGCGGACACGGTGGTGGTCATGGCGGTGGTCGCGGCTGAATCTATTGGACCAGTGGCGCCGGGCGCCGCTGGTCAATCTACCGCGCCGTGGTTACGGGTATTGTTCCTCCCGAAAACTGTCGAGGGTCCGACCGGTTCTTTTCCGCATTGCGCGGCGTAGCGCGGTTGCATCAGCATAACCCACACGAGCTGCGATCTCATCGGCGGTCAGGCCCCGGGTTCGGAGCAAACGGATTGCTTCCGTGACCCTTAGGGTCTGAACAAAAGCCGTCGGGGTCATCGCGGTAACGCGTTGCAGGTGCCGGGAAAAGGTGCGCGGAGACATGCCGCAGGCCGCCGCCAGTTCGGCAATGCTCACCTGTCGCCTGATGTTGCGACGTAAGAAGAGTTCGGCCTGCTGCAGATCGGGAGCTGCGGACAGCAAAGTGGCAACCGAAAGATAAGGCAACTGGCTGGGGCGGCTATCAGCCATCATGAAACGACGACAGTCTTCGGCAACGGCGAAACCGGCAAAGCGTTCGATCAGGTGCAACAACAGGTCGATGTGTGAGAATGCAGCCCCGGCGGTGACCAGTGGGCCATCCTCCACTACAATGTCACGGCTGTTCAATCGGACCCTTGGGTACATGGTCTTCAGCAAAGGGGCCAGCCACCATGTTGTCGTGGCCACCCGACCGTCCAGCAACCCTGCCTGCCCCAAAGCAAAACAGCCCGAACAGGACCCGGCGATGATCGTTCCGGGCGCGGCCAGTTTGACCAGAGCGTCAGTTAGCGTGGCGAACTGGACGGTTTGTGTCGTCTCACGCACCTCGCGTTCGGTCGCAAGACCCATCCCTGGCAGAATCACAAGCTGCGCCGAAGCATCCGGTGCAAGTGCCTGACTCGGAGTGAGTTGCCTGACCGTGAAATAGGGGGGCTTTCCGTTCATATGGGCAACCCGGTTGGCCGCCTCCAGCATGTCGCCCGAGATCGCGAGACTGGAGCGCTGGCAGGGTTCGGGGCAAAGGATGATGGTGTCGATAGTGGGCATTTGTCCATTTTGGCCTGAAAGATGTCAAATGCGACACTATGATGCCGACGTGCCCCTGTCCATCTTGTGGCAAAGCCAGAAGGAGAGACGTGATGAAAATGGAAGGTGGGTGTTTCTGCGGTGCGCTACGCTACCAGGTAGAAGGCAGGCCGTTGATGAAGGGGCAATGTCACTGCCGGTCTTGTCAGCACCATTCGGGCGGCGCGCCGAATTTGTTCATGGTGATGCCGAAACAGGGGTTCAGTTACATCCAAGGGACCCCGAGACAGTTCCGGCGTGATGCAGCCGATGCGATGGTGACGCGCGATTTCTGCGAAAGCTGCGGCACGCATGTGGCCAACCACCGCGACGGTCTGGAGGCGGTGATTGTGAAAATCGGAACGCTTGACGATCCGGCCCGGTTCGGCGGCCCGAAAGTAGCGCTGTACCTGGCCGAAAAACAGGCATTCCACCACGTTCCCGACGGTGTGCATTGTTTCGATGGATTGCCGAGTTAAGAAAAAAGGCGCCCCAAGGGGCGCCTTTTCATAAGAAAATGTGCTCGAACTCAGACCTTGAGGTTCGGGATGATCTGCTTCTTGCGGCTCATCACGCCGGGCAGAACGACGGTGTCGCCTGTCGCATCGGCGTCAAAGCTTTTCTTGGCGACGGTTTTGACCAGATCGTTCGGCACCAGCAGGGTGGCTTCTTCGTTCAGGATGTCGACAACGAACAGCAGCACCTGATCCACGGCGTCTTCGCTGGCGACGGTGGTCATGCTGTCCATCAGGCTGGCCTTGCGGTCCAGAACGACGCCCGGCGCGGTGGTTTCCAGAACCGAGACGCGGAACTTGGTGCCGTCGACTTCGTATTCCTTGGAGTCCATGCGGATCAGCTCAGCATCGGAGAAGGAGGACACATCGGATTTCGCGGCGAACATCTCGGCTGCGTAGTCGGCGATGTTGATGCCCAGATCAGCGGCCAGTTTGTCGGCGACGGCGCGGTCGTGATCGGTGGTGGTGGGCGAGCGGAACTCCAGCGTGTCGGACAGGATGCAGGTCAGCGCGGCGCCTTTGATGGCGTCGGGCATCTTCGCCATGTCATCGCCGATCAGGTCGTGCATGATTGTTGCGGTGCAGGCCAGCGGACGGATGGTGATGTCGATCGGGCCTTTGGTTTCCAGACCGCCAACCAGTTTGTGGTGATCGATGATGGCCTGAACGTCGGCGCCGTTGATGTTGGCGGGCAGTTCGGCCGGGTTGTTGGTGTCCACGATGACAACGGCCTGATCGTCGGCCACGTCCGCGATGATCTCGGGCTTCTCGAGGCCCCAGCGCTGCAGCATGAAGGCGGCTTCGGTGTTGGGTTCACCCAGCAGTTTGGGCGCGGCGTCGATGCCTTTGATCTCGTTCAGGTACCAGGCCCAGACGATGGGGGAGCCGGTGGAATCGGTGTCGGGAGACTTGTGGCCGAAAACAAGCGTGGTCATGATGCAGTCCTATACATAGCGGGCGATTTTGCGCGCCTTATAACAGGGCAGGGAGGTTTGTCACCCCGCCAGCGTTGCAGCTGTTGCGGGGCGGCCATGCAGGAGGCGCCGGGGACACGGTTTTGGGCGAAAGGTCGCACAGGAACCCGTATCACCTGAATGCACGGTACGACAGTCAGGTGTCAGAATGCGGCGCGTTGCAGATGATACCCCTGTTTGGCCAGCAGTTTCAGCACGCCATCCGGTCCCGGAAGATGCAGCGCCCCGACGGCAACGACGATGCGGTCGCCATCGGCAGCCTCGATCACCGGGATCCAGTTGTGGTTGCGCTCGCGGATCAGGAGATGCATCGCCTCGGCCCAGAGAGCCTCGGCCTCAGCGGCGGGCAGGTTGGTGTCGGCTTTAAAACGCTGCTTGGCCATAGCAAGGTAATAGCGTACCTCTTCGCGAAAATAACTTTCGACCATGGTGTGAAATTCATCCGCGTCGCCATCGCCTGTCATCGACAGGGTGGCATGCATCTGCCGGACCTGTTCGTCCAGCGGCGCTGCATTCAGGCTTTCGATCACTGTCAGGGGATCCTCCAGGGACATCGTTGTTACCCCGCTCTCTTGCGCCAAAGCCTCAAGCCGCCGGTCCATACCGTTTTTGGCCTGCTCCGCCTGCTTGAGGCAGGGCGGCAGTGACAGGGAGACGGACAGAAACCAGGGGCGCATCTTGGCGGCCATCCAGGCCGGGATGCCGCGCGCTGCACTGCGCTCGGCCACGCGCGCCCAGTCCTCCTCTCCCATCCGGTCGATCAGGGACGGACCTTCGGTGATCAGGTAAAGCGATGGTGTCTTCCCCATCTGTCTTTGCATGGCGGCCTGATCGGCCTCGGTTGCTTCGATCAGCAGCGCATCGGCTCCGGTGATCAGCGAAGCAAGGCCTTCGGTGATTTTCTCCATGCGGGGATCATTGGTGTGCAGCGTGCCGAGCACATGCACCCGGCGCGTGCCCTTGGTGGCGATCCAGTGATTGCCTTCCTTGAACGGGATATCAGCGATGCTGGCTGTGATGCGTGCGCGGTCTTCCGGGCTGAGCGTCTGGCGCAGGTCGCTGCCACCGCAGGCCGCAAGTACCCCGCTGGGCAGAAGGCAGAGGAATAGGAGGAGGAAGGCGCGCATGGTATGTCCTTTTGTCTATGGAGGTCATGCTATGGGCGCGGTTTGACAGAGACAAGCGGATCACGGTCCGTCATAGGCCGCCATAGGCGGTTTTTCTTGCCGTCAGGGCTGGTTATGCTGGCGCCATGGAGCGAGAAGAACAGCTATATCCCCCCATCAAGGCGCTGCTGGAACGGCAGGGTTATGAAGTGAAGGGAGAGGTCGGTGCCGCCGATGTGGTGGCGCGGCGTGGGGATGAGGAACCGGTGATCGTCGAGCTGAAGCTGCGGTTTTCCCTGTCGCTGTTCCATCAGGCCGTGTCCCGGCAGGCCGTGACAGATCTGGTCTATATCGCGGTGCCAAAACCAAAGGGTAAACAGGCGCGGCGGACGCTGAAGGACAACCTGTCCTTATGTCGGCGTCTTGGCCTTGGGTTGATCACGGTGCTGGCCGATGGCCGCGCCGAGGTGCAATGCGATCCCGCTCCCTATGCGCCGCGCAAATCCAAGGTCCGCAAACAGCGCCTGCTGCGGGAGTTCGATCGGCTGCGCGGGGATCCGAACGCAGGCGGCGCCACCCGCCATGGAATCGTCACGGCCTATCGTCAGGATGCCCTGATCTGTGCCGCGCATCTGGCTGAGAATGGTGCCTGCAAGGGCGCCGAGGTGGCGCGGGCAACCGGCATCGGACGCGCCACGACGCTGATGCGGGACAATCATTATGGCTGGTTCACCAAGGTCGAGAAGGGCATCTACGAGCTTAGCGAACAGGGGCGCAGCGGGTTAGCGGACTGGGATCACAGCCTTTCTTGAACAGGTCCGCAGAACTGCTTCAGATTGCTGCGTTGCGGCAGTATGATTTTCCGTGCGGGATGGGTCAATTTTCTTGCATCAAACCTGTTGACTCGGCGCAGGCCGCTGCCTAGCTATTGCTCCGTTAGCACTCACCCGGTGTGAGTGATAACGCCTCTGCGGGGAGCAGGGGCAGACCAGATACAACAACCTTTGAGCCTATTAAGGAGCTGCAAAGATGGCATTGAAACCGCTTCATGACCGTGTGCTGGTGCGCCGCACCGAAAGCGAAGAGAAAACCGCTGGCGGGCTGATCATCCCCGATAGCGCCAAGGAAAAGCCCTCCGAAGGCGTTGTTGTCGCCACCGGCGAAGGCGCCCGCAAAGACAGCGGTGAGCTGATCGCAATGGCCGTCAAAGCCGGCGACAACATCCTGTTCGGCAAGTGGTCCGGCACAGAAGTTACCGTCGACGGCGAAGAGCTGCTGATGATGAAAGAAAGCGACATCATGGGCATCATCGAGTAAGCCCACCGGCTTCTCTGATCCCCCTTTATCGCTGACAACTACAGATTTTCTCGAGGAGAAACAGATATGGCTGCTAAGGACGTCAAATTCGACACCGATGCCCGCAACAAGATGCTGAACGGCGTGAACGTTCTCGCTGATGCTGTCAAAGTGACCCTGGGCCCCAAAGGCCGCAACGTGGTTCTGGACAAATCCTTTGGCGCACCGCGCATCACCAAAGACGGTGTTTCGGTTGCCAAGGAAATCGAACTGGAAGACAAGTTCGAAAACATGGGCGCCCAGATGGTGAAGGAAGTTGCTTCCCGCACCAACGACGAAGCCGGTGACGGCACCACCACCGCAACCGTCCTGGCCCAGGCGATCGTGCGCGAAGGCCTGAAGCAGGTTGCTGCTGGTCTGAACCCGATGGACCTGAAGCGCGGCATCGACATGGCAACCGCCAAAGTCGTTGAAGGCATCAAAGAAATGGCTCGCCCGGTGAACGACTCCGCTGAAGTCGCTCAGGTTGGCACCATCTCCGCGAACGGCGAAGCCGAAATCGGCCAGCAGATCGCAGACGCGATGCAGAAAGTCGGCAACGAAGGCGTCATCACCGTCGAAGAAAACAAAGGCATGGAAACCGAGACCGACGTGGTCGAAGGCATGCAGTTCGACCGTGGCTACCTGTCGCCCTACTTTGTCACCAACCCGGACAAGATGATCGCAGATCTCGACGACTGCATGATCCTGCTGCACGAGAAGAAACTCTCCTCCCTGCAGCCGATGGTTCCGCTGCTGGAGCAGGTCATCCAATCGCAGAAACCGCTGCTGATCATCGCGGAAGACGTCGAAGGCGAAGCGCTGGCAACTCTGGTTGTCAACAAACTGCGCGGCGGCCTGAAAATCGCAGCCGTCAAGGCACCGGGCTTCGGTGATCGCCGCAAGGCCATGCTGCAGGACATCGCGATCCTGACCGGTGGTCAGGTCATCTCCGAAGATCTGGGCATGAAGCTTGAGTCCGTAACCATGGACATGCTGGGCACCGCCAAGAAAGTCGAGATCACCAAAGACGAGACCACCATCGTTGACGGTGCAGGCGAGAAGGCCGAGATCGAAGCACGCGTTGCTCAGATCCGCACCCAAATCGAAGAAACCACCTCGGACTATGACCGTGAGAAGCTGCAAGAGCGCGTTGCCAAACTGGCAGGCGGTGTTGCTGTGATCCGCGTCGGCGGCATGACCGAAGTCGAAGTGAAAGAGCGCAAAGACCGTGTGGATGATGCTCTGAACGCGACCCGCGCAGCCGTGCAGGAAGGCGTGATCGTCGGTGGCGGTGTTGCTCTGGTTCAGGCCGGCAAGGCGCTGGAAGGTCTGGAAGGTGCAAACTCCGACCAGAACGCCGGTATCGTCATCGTGCGCAAGGCTATCGAAGCGCCGCTGCGCCAGATCGCCGAGAACGCAGGTGTCGACGGTGCGGTTGTGGCCGGTAAGGTCCGCGAAAGCTCCGACAAGAACTTCGGCTTCAACGCTCAGACCGAAGAATATGGCGACATGTTCTCCTTCGGCGTGATCGACCCGGCCAAAGTGACCCGTACCGCGCTGGAAGACGCAGCCTCGATCGCAGGCCTGCTGATCACCACCGAAGCCATGGTTGCTGACAAGCCGTCGAAAGATGGCGCAGCTGGTGGCGGCATGCCCGACATGGGCGGCATGGGCGGCATGGGCGGCATGATGTAAGTCACGCCATCCAACCGGATGATTTGGGGGTCGCCTTCGGGCGGCCCCTTTTTCTTATTTTGGGAGAGCGCGTGCCTCCTTGCCTGTTTTTCGCTCCAGACCTGCGCCAATACCGAAATATTTTGATTTTCTTCGAAGTTGTCCCGTACGCTGAACCCGTTCAAAAAATTGTGCACTGGGGGACGTGATGAAGGGATTGGCACTGCTGGCGGTTGTTGCTGTCACTTTTGGAGCTGTCGAGGCAGCAAAGGCGGACAGTCTGAAATGGACGATACGCAGCGATTATCCGCATATCGTAAGTCTGGAATTCTACAGTCAGGACTATCGCCGTGCCTGGCCCGGAGACGGTCAGGTCTACATCGTCGACGACTACGATGTGCGCGAATATAGCCTCAGCTGTGAGACCGGCGAGACGATCTGCTATGGCGCCTGGGTGCGGGGTGACAGCAACAAGTATTGGGGCGTTGGTCTCAACAATTCACAAAGATGCAATGACTGTTGCTACACCTGCGGATACGGTGATACCGACCTGCGTATTCTGAACTGATAGGCGGGTCATTCCGGCCTGAAACGGAGGCCGGTGATGAAACTCGTTGTTCTGGTTCTGCTCGTTCTGATTGCCTTTGCGGCGAATTCGGTTCTGGGCCGCATGGCCATCGGCTGGGGCTATATGGATGCGATGGGCTTTGGCCTGCTGCGCCTAGCTTCTGGCGCCGTTGCCCTGGTGCTTCTAGTCGCGCTGCAAGCGGCCCGGTCACGAAGCAAGGGGGCGGGGGAGACGCCGGTCGCAGCATGGAAAGACGCCCTGCTGGGCGGGGCGGCTCTGACCCTCTATATGATTGGATTTTGTCTCGCTTATCAGGGGCTTGATGCTGGTCTTGGCGCGCTGGTTCTGTTTGGCGTGGTGCAGATTTCCATGTTCGGCTGGGGCGCGCTGCGTGGCAGTCGGACAACGGCTGGTCAGGTATTGGGGGCCTTGGTGGCGTTTGCGGGTCTCGCCTATGTGGTCTGGCCCAGCGGCCCGGTGCAGGTGCCGCCGGGGGCTGCTGCGCTGATGACGCTCAGCGGTCTGGGCTGGGCGGCCTATACCCTGCTTGGGCGTGGCGCGGGCGATCCTTTGCGGGCCAGCGCGATGAATTTTGTGGTCGCAACCCTGATGATGCTGCCTTTCATGCTGTTTGCGGCGGCATCGCTTCATGCCTCGCCCGAAGGTATCCTGCTGGCGGTGATATCCGGGGCTGTCACCTCGGGGATGGGCTATGCGCTTTGGTACCGCGTCTTGCCCGAATTGCAGCCTGCGGTCGCGGCAACCATCCAGCTGAGCGTGCCAATCATTGCCATTCTGGGGGGCTTTGTGTTTCTGGCCGAACCGGTGGGGCTGCGGCTGGCGCTGGGAACCTGTGCTGTCCTTGGCGGGATCGCCCTGGTGATCTGGAGCGCACCGCGCGCGCGATAGGGGCTTTTCGCTGGCGCGGTGCATGTCTATCTGATCTGCATGAAACGTCTTCTGTCCCCTGTTCTTGCAGCGCTGTCCCTGTTGCTGCCTCTGCCCGCTCTGGCGGATTGCGCCATCCTGCTGCACGGGCTGGCTCGCACGGAATCGTCCTTCTCGGTGATGGAACAGGTTCTGGAGGGGCGCGGCATCACCGTGCAGAGCCCGGGCTATCCTTCGACCGAGGAACCTGTGGCCGTGCTGGCCGAACAGACGCTGCCTGATGCCTTTGCGGCCTGCGGCGATCAGCCGGTGCATCTGATTACCCATTCGATGGGCGGCATTCTGGTGCGGCAATGGCTGCAGGACAACCGACCGGAAAATCTGGGCCGCGTTGTCATGCTAGCGCCTCCGAACCATGGTAGCGAACTGGTGGACGAACTGGGCGACTGGGAGGTGTTTGGCCTGCTGCACGGACCGGCGGGTTTGCAACTGGGCACCGGGCCGGAGAGCCTGCCCAACCGGCTGCCGCCTGCGGATTTCCCCTTGGGGATTATAGCGGGGAACCGTTCGCTCAACCCGGTGTGGTCCAGTCTCATTCCCGGTCAGGACGATGGCAAGGTTTCGGTTCAAAGCACCCGGCTCGAAGGGATGGCCGATCACATCGTACTGCCGGTCACCCATACATTCATGATGAACAATCCGCTGGTCATCGCCCAGGCGCTACATTTTCTAGAGCATGGCCGGTTCGATCCCAAGATCACCTGGCTTGATGCGGTGCTTGGCCTGCCCGACGGCCTGTGCGATGAGGGCGCTTGTACCGACAAGGCGGCAAAGGAGCCGGGAGCTGATGACACTTGAACTGACGCTGCAGGGCGCCGATGTGCTGCTGCCTGAGGGGCTGGTTCCGGGCGCGGAACTCTCACTCGCGGAGGGGGCAATTGTCGCGGATCGCGCCGGTCGCGCGGTGGATCTGTCTGGCTATCTGGTACTGCCGGGCATCATCGACCTGCACGGCGACGGGTTCGAACGCCATCTTGCCCCCCGACGCGGCGCGATGAAGCAGATGGACGAGGGCGTCATCGCTGCCGAGGCAGAATTGGCAGCCAACGGTATCACCACGGCGGTTCTGGCGCAGTTCCACAGCTGGGAAGGCGGGCTGCGCGCGCCGGACTATGCCGACCAGGTCTTTGCTGCGATCACTGCTGTGCGGAACCGGGTAGTGACGGATATCCTACCACAGCTGCGGTTCGAGACTCATATGCTGGATGACTACGCGGGCCTGCCTCAGCGTATTGCGGCGGCCGGAGTGGGCTATGTCGTTTTCAACGATCATCTACCACACGATCGGCTGGCGGCGGGAAAGAAACCGCCCCGGCTTGTGGGGCAGGCGCTGAAGGCGGGGCGCAACCCGGAGGTCCACTGGCAGATGCTGCAGGATATGCACGCCAGATCGGATGAGGTGCCTGCTGCCCTGGATGCAATCTGCGCCGAACTTGGCACTATGGGCGTGCGTCTTGGAAGCCATGATGACCAAAACGCGGCCATGCGTGCCGAATGGCGGGGTCGCGGTGTGCGGATCAGCGAATTTCCGGAAACATTGGAAGCGGCAGAGGCGGCACGGGCCGGGGGCGATCATATCATTCTGGGCTCCCCAAACGTGGTGCGGGGCGGCTCTCATAAAGGCAATGTGTCTGCGGTCGAGTTGATCGCCATGGGGCTCTGTGATGCGATCGCCTCGGACTATCATTATCCGAGCCCGCGCCGCGCTGCGCTGATGCTGGCCCGCAGTGGGCTGCTGGATCTGGTAGGGGCTTGGGATCTGGTGTCAAAGGGCCCTGCCGAAGTTCTGGGGCTGGAGGATCGCGGAGAGTTGGCGCCAGGCAAACGCGCCGATGTGGTGATCCTTGAGAAAGACAGCCAGCGGGTTGCGGCAACCCTGTCGGGTGGGCGCGTCAGCTATATGAGCGGCGAGATCGCAGCGCGTTTTCTAGGCTAACCCTCAATCGGGCAGGCAGGGCGCAGCCTCTCACGCCCGGCTGGCGGGCCCTCGATGCTGCGCCCGAAACCCGCCATTGGCGAATTTCGGATGCGTGCGGCTGGCGAAGTGTTATTTCTGCGCGCGTATGACCCGGTTGATATGGCCCATCTTGCGCCCGGGTTTGGCGTCGGCCTTGCCATAGAGATGCAGGGCGCAATCGGGTTCCCGCGCCAGATCGGGGATACGGTTAACGTCATCGCCAATCAGGTTCTCCATCACCACATCGCTGTGCCGCTGACCGTCGCCCAGCGGCCAGCCGACCACTGCACGGATGTGCTGTTCGAACTGATCCACCGCGCAGCCGTTCTGGGTCCAGTGACCGGAGTTGTGGACGCGCGGCGCGATCTCGTTGACGACCAGCCCTTTGGGGGGGACGAAGAGCTCGACCCCCATCACGCCGACATAATCGAGCGCGTTCAGGATCTTCGCCGCCATCAGCACCGCATCCATGCGCTGGCTCTGGCTAAGGCGGGCAGGCACGGTAGTGGTGTGCAGGATGCCGTCGCGGTGCACGTTCTCGCCGGGATCGAAACAGGCGACCTCGCCGCTAGGGCTGCGCGCGGCAATCACCGAGGCTTCATGGCTGAAATTGACAAACCCTTCGAGAATGGCAGGCGCCCCGGCGAGCGAAGCCAGCGCGGGGGCTGCGTCCTCGGCGGTCATGATCCGCGCCTGCCCCTTGCCATCATAACCAAAGCGTCGCGTCTTCAGGATCGCGGGCGCGCCGATCTCTGCCAGCGCCGCATCCAGTGCGGCCTGATCTGGGATGTCGGCAAAGGGGGCGGTTTGCAGGCCTAGATCCTGCAGGAAGGCCTTTTCCGTCAGCCGATCCTGCGACACGCGCAGGGCTTCGCGCCCCGGGCGGATCGGGCGGTGCTGCTCCAGCACATCCAGCGCCGCAGTGGGGATGTTTTCGAACTCATAAGTGATCACATCCACCGAGGCGGCAAAGGCGGCCAGCGCGGCCTCATCCTCATAAGGTGCGGTTGTGACCATGTGAGCGACATCGCCTGCGGGCGGGTTGGCACCGGGTTCAAAAATATGAGTCTTGAAGCCAAGACGGGAGGCCGCAACCGACAGCATCCGGCCAAGCTGACCCCCGCCGAGAATTCCGATTGTTGCGCCGGGCTGCAAAGGATCAGTCATCGACGGGTTCCTCCGGGATCGAGGCAGAAAGGGCTGCGCGCCAGTCGTCCAGACGGGTGGCAAGCGCGGGATCCTGCAGGGCGAGGATGCCAGCGGCCATCAACCCGGCATTGGCAGCACCGGCGGCGCCAATGGCCATGGTGGCAACCGGAAAGCCCTTGGGCATCTGCACGATGGAATAAAGCGAATCCACGCCCGACAGCGCCCGCGTCTGCACTGGGACGCCTACCACCGGAACGCGGGTTTTCGAGGCAACCATGCCGGGAAGATGCGCCGCGCCACCAGCGCCGGCGATGATGACCTGCAAACCGCGTTCTGCCGCGCTCTTGCCATAGGTCCACAGCCGGTCAGGGGTGCGGTGCGCCGACACGATTTTTGCCTCGTAGGGCACGCCCAGTTCATCCAGAATCGTGGCGGCCTCTTTCAGGGTGGGCCAGTCTGACTGGCTGCCCATGATGATGCCCACTTTGATGTCAGCGGTGGTTTCAGGCATGTGATCCGGTCCTGTCATGCCGCAGGTCTGCATGGGACCTGCTGGGGTGGAAGGAGCGCGCACTATAGTCGAAGACGCGCATGGTGCAATGCGGCAATGCGGGCAAAATAAGGCTGTGTCGGCGCGGAAACGCCCGGGGGCCCAGGATACCGATTTGCGTGACCGCAGCGCGCCCATGCGCGCTGCTGGGCCCAAGGAGTTTGCCTGCGGCAGCATCGCTGCCGACCTGCAAAAAGCGCGGGAGTGATTGTTCGGTTGACCAGCTATTGCTTGGGCGCAGCTCCGTGGCGTCAGGAGGGAGGAATTCACCGGACGGCGGGGCCGTTACCAAGTGTCAGGCAGCCCGCAGCGGGGTCAGGCGATGATATCCGGTGTCAGCCGATCTTCGATCAGGGCGATCTTGTCTTTCAGGCCCAGTTTCTGCTTTTTCAGCCGCCGGATGGTCAGCTGATCTGCGGTGCCGCGTTCCTGCAGGGCGGTGATCGCCTCATCCAGATCCCGGTGCTGCCTGCGGAACACCTCAAGCTCAACCTTGAGGACTTCGTCGGTCTTCATCGAGATATCGGTAGGGGCGTTCATTGGCGACTCGGAGGCTGGTGAAAGATGCGGGGTTCAAGATACTTCGTTAACGGCTTTTCGGCTAGGCCTATGCGTCCACGCTCTTGAGTAATCAAAAGAACTTACCATATTCTGTAAGAGCGGTCGCCTGTTGGGGCCGCAAGACTATCCGTCGCTTTCGAACAAAGGACGTAACACGTGTCGAAACTTACCTTGGGCTCTTACCCGCATATGCTGGGGTTTGAGCAGCTTGAACGCCTTCTGGAACGCTCGGCCAAATCCGGCAACGAGGGGTATCCCCCTTATAATATCGAGCAGACCTCGGATCATTCCTACCGCATTACCCTGGCCGTGGCCGGGTTTGCCGAAGAGGATCTTTCCATCACCGTCGAGGACCGCCAGTTGGTCATCCGTGGCCGTCAGCGCGACGACAGCGATGGCCGCGTCTTCCTGCACCGGGGCATCGCCGCGCGTCAGTTCCAGCGCATGTTCGTGCTGGCCGACGGGGTCGAAGTGGGCGAGGCGCTGATGGAGAATGGTCTGCTGCACGTGGACCTAACCCGTGCCCGCCCGGAAACCGTGGTTCAGACCATCAATATTCGAAAGGGGTAAGAGACATGCATACACCATTTGATTTCAACGAAACCGGCAAGCGGATCGTCTACGTCAAGGCGGTTGATGTTGCGGACCTGCCCGAGGATGTGCAGGCCGGTGCCAAGGGTCACAAGCAGCTTTACGCGGTGCACGACGCCGAAGGCGAACAGCTGGCGCTGGTGGCAGACCGCCGCATGGCCTTTGTTCTGGCCCGCCAGAATGACCTGTCGCCAGTGACGGTGCACTGAACAACTCCTTCAGGGGCGCGAATGCGCCCCCCGGATTGCCCCGCTGGGGCGGGGCAGTCATGCATTTGGATAGCTTCCAGAAACCTCCCGCGCGAGAACGGGAGAATAATCGTCCAAAACGGCTGTTGAGGCGCAAGTCGTGTCCCCGACGGGCTTTCGCGGCTGGATCATTGCGCTCTGCGCCGGTAACGTCCCGATAAAACAGCGGTTTGGGGCGTTTGATATCATGACATCGTTTTCTTTTGACTGGGTGGATGCGTTTTCGGATCGCCCCTTTGGCGGCAATGGCTGCGCGGTCGTGCATGAGGGGGCCAGCCTGCCGGTGGAGGTCTGCACCGCCTTCGTGCGGGAGACTTCTCTGGTCGAATGCACCTTTACCGGGCCGTCGCAGGTGGCGGATTTCAAAGTGCGCTATTTCCTGGCCAGCCGCGAAATCCCTTTTGCCGGCCATCCTACCATCGCCACCGTTGCCGCGCTCAAGGATCGCGGGCTGATCAACGGCACCTCGGTGACGCTGGAAACCGGCGCGGGAATTGTTCCGGTGCAGATCGAGGGCGACCTGATCGAGATGACGCAGGTGGCGCCAGAGTTCGGCCCGCAGCCGGATCCGGCCCTGGTTGCGGCAGCAGTGTCCCTGCCGCCAGAAGCCATTATCGGTGAGCCGCAGAAAGTGTCGACCGGCTTGCCCTTTTGCGTCACTGTGCTGAAGGACCGCGCCGCGCTAGAGGCAGCAAGGCTGGATCTTGATGCCCTTGCCCGGCTGACGGCACAGCTCGGCGCTGATGGGATCGACATGATGGAGCCTTTTCTGGTGACGCTGGATGGCGCCACAGAGGCAGGGGATACCTTTTCCCGCCTGCTGATGGCGCCGCCGAGCCCACCGGAGGATCCCTTTACTGGCTCAGCAACCGGCGCGATGGCGGCCTATCTGTGGAAGCACGGGCTGATGCCTAAGGACAGCTTCGTAGCTGAACAGGGGCACGGGCTGGGGCGGCCTGGGCAGGCGCGTGTGACCCGCGTGGGACCGGCAGAGGCGCTGACGGGGGTAAAAGTTGCCGGAGAGGGATTTGTTCTGATGCGGGGAGAGGTCGATCTTCCGCTGCATTTGTAAATGGGAGCATGTGATTGAGTTCTGAGTTCTCTTGCCTCCCATGCTGGAGCGGTTGCCATGACTGAGCCTGCGATTACTATCCTACCTTACGGCCAGAAACTTGATCGGGGGCTGCCGCAGATGCCGCTGGCGCAGTTGCACTGGCCACTGGGCTGCCCCGACCGGCTGCAGGGCGGCAGCGTTGGCGATCTGACCGCGGCGGATCATTTGATCGTCTTTGCCAAGACGGCGATGCATTTTCAGCTAAACTGGTATTGCCGCGCGCAGCTGTCGCTGATGGTGATGGAGCCGAAGATCATGTCGGCGTCCCACCACCGTCTGCTGCGGCTCAGCCATCGGCGGTTCTTCCGCGTTTTTACCTATGATCCGGATCTTCTCGCGCGATTGCCCAACGGGCTGTTCCTGCCCTTTGGAACCACCTGGGTGCCGGAATGGCAGGATCTGGATCTTGAAAAGACCTTAGATCTGTCGTTGATCGCCTCGGCCAAACGCGACCATCCGGGGCACAAGCTGCGGCATCAGCTGGTTGAATACCTGCAGAAAAACGTGCCCGATGCGCGCATTTTGGGCCGTGGTTACGCGCCTTTCGAGCATAAATCAGAGGGTCTTGCCCCCTTCCGCTATTCGGTGGTTATCGAAAATGTGCAGGAGCCGAATTGCTTCACCGAGAAATTGATCGATGCGATCCTCTGCGAGACTGTGCCGATTTACTGGGGCTGTCCGAATATCGGGGATTTCTTCGACACTGAGGGCATGATCCTCTGCAATGATCTGGCGGATATGGAGCGGGCGGTCCGCAGTATCAGTGCAGAGGATTACGCCCAGCGTCTGCCCGCCCTACGCGCCGCCAAACCTGCGGCGGCGCATTATGGCGATCTGTTCCTCCGCGCGGCCGAGGCATTGCGCGACAGCCTCTAAGGCGGCAATGCTCCTTAGCGCGCGTTGGCGGCTCTGGCTTCCTTGCGGGCCCTTCGGGTGGATTTTTTCTTTTCGTACCAGTGGCGCAGCCCCTTGCTCTTCAACTCGGCTTGCGGTTCGAACAGCAGGATCGCGTTGCGCAGGGTCCAGTCCGTCAGACTGCCCCGGCAGCCTTTCTCTGGCCAGAGGGAACGTTCGGACCAGATATAGCGGGGGCGGTTGGGCTGTACGCTAACTGGACGGGCCGCAGCCTCGGTTGCGAGATTGGCCATTAGCACCATGATGTTTTCCTGCTCCAGCACCTTTTCACGCGCCGCGGCGATGGCGTCCTGTGCGGCTTCCCAGCAGCCGTTCTGGATTTCCTGGACCATGCGCCGGGCCTCGGCCACCGGATCGTCCAGATTCAGAGTCTCATAACTGTCCACCGGGAAATAATCGTCCACGTTGGAACAGCCTGCGTAGAAGGGGAAGGACCAGCACAGCCAGGGGTCGGTCAGTTTCTCGGTCCAGACATGCGGCCCTTCGCCATTCTCGATGGCGAGGTTGTACTTGTTGGGCAGCAGGGCGTCTGCCTTGTCGCCAATGGGTTTGAAACCGCGCCCGAAGAGTTCGATGTGCTCGGGAATCTCGTCGATCAGGGTTTCCACAAACCGCATCCGTTTGCGGTGATATTCGGTGTGCACCTTGGTTGAGGTGACGATGGCAATCTTGTCCTGTTTCTGCGGCGGGGTCAGCGTCTTGAACCAGTCATAGCCACGATGATTGCCGTTGTCCGAGAAATCAAAGCCTGCCCACCAGTACCAGCAGACCGCCCGGTTGCGTTTTTCCGTATCCAGCGGTTTTTGCGTCGTCGTCAGAACCAATCCGAACTGGTTTAGGAACCGGCAGCTATAGGGGTGGATGACATCTGGTTCGGCAGCGATGAAAACCGTCCGCTCTTTCGGAACCTGCGTCTTGATGGTGTAGGAAGACCGGTTGAAAGCGATGAGCACATCGGTGTCGTCCGGAACTTCGGTGCCAAAGGTAAAGGCCACCGAACCAATGCAGGGCTGCTGTCCCGGCGCCTGCTTCAGAAAAGACTGCGCTGTGGTGTCGGTAAACACATGTGCCTTAACGGGCGTAACCATACTTGGGCTCCAGAACACGAAATCTTGAACCTGTGTAGGGATAAATTTACTTGCAAAAAAGATCCATTTTGGTCGCGGCGTTCAGGCAAAACAAAACGGCCCGCCAAAGGGCGGGCCGTTTCAACAGAAATCAGAGTGGGGTCAGTCAGGGATCAACCGGTGATCAGCCCCATGCTTTCCAGCTTCAGCAGAACCTGGTGGGCACAGTTGTCGACATCGACGTTTTCCGTCTCGACGCTCAGCTCGGGGTTCGCGGGCACGTCATAAGGATCTGAAATGCCGGTGAATTCCTTGATCTTGCCTTCGCGCGCCAGCTTGTAGAGACCCTTGCGGTCGCGGCGTTCGCATTCCTCGATCGAGGTCGCGACGTGCACCTCGATGAAGGCGCCGAACTGCTCGATGTCCTCGCGCACGGCACGGCGAGTGGCCGCATAAGGCGCGATCGGCGCACAGATGGCGATGCCGCCGTTTTTGGTGATCTCGGAGGCAACATAGCCGATGCGGCGGATGTTGAGGTCGCGGTGCTCTTTCGAGAAACCCAGCTCGGAGCTGAGGTTTTTACGCACGATATCGCCATCCAGCAGCGTTACCGGACGGCCACCCATCTCCATCAGCTTGACCATCAGCGCGTTTGCGATGGTGGATTTGCCGGAGCCGGAGAAACCGGTGAAGAATACGGTAAAGCCCTGCTGGCTACGCGGCGGCTTGGTGCGGCGCAGTTCTTTCACCACCTCGGGGAAGGAGAACCATTCCGGGATTTCCAGACCTTCGGCCAGACGGCGACGCAGTTCGGTGCCCGAGATGTTCAGGATGGTGACGTCATCCTTGTCGGCGATCTCGTCATTGGGTTCGTACTGGGCACGCTCCTGCACATAGACCATGTGCTTGAAGTCGACCATTTCACAGCCGATTTCCGACTGATGCGCACGGTAGAGTTCCTGCGCGTCATAGGGGCCGTAGAAATCTTCACCGGCAGAGTTTTTGCCCGGGCCGGCGTGGTCGCGGCCAACGATGAAGTGGGTGCAGCCGTGGTTGGCGCGAATCAGACCGTGCCAGACGGCTTCACGCGGACCTGCCATGCGCATGGCCAGGTTCAAGAGCGACATGGTTGTGGTCGAGGCCGGATATTTGTCCAGCACCGCCTCGTAGCAGCGCACACGGGTGAAGTGGTCGACATCGCCCGGTTTGGTCAGGCCGACAACCGGGTGGATCAGCAGGTTGGCCTGCGCTTCCTTGGCAGCGCGGAAGGTCAGTTCCTGGTGTGCACGGTGCAGCGGGTTGCGGGTCTGGAAGGCCACGACCTTGCGCCAGCCCAGCTTGCGGAAATAGGCGCGCAGCTCGTTCGGGGTGTCGCGGCGACCGCGGAAATCATAGTGCACGGGCTGCTGGATGCCGGTGACCGGGCCACCGAGGTAGATCTTGCCTGCGTGGTTGTGCAGGTAGTTCACTGCCGGGTGTGCTTCGTCGTCGGCGCCAAAGACCTTTTCGGCCTCGCGGGATTTGTTGGGCTCCCAGCGGTCGGTGACCGTCATGGTGGCCAGAATGACGCCTTCCTGATCGCGCAGAGCGATGTCTTCGCCCACTTCGAGCGAGCTTGCGAAATCTTCGCTCACATCGAGGGTGATCGGCATCGGCCAGAGCGTGCCGTCCGCCAGGCGCATATTTTCGACAACGCCGTCATAGTCTTCCTCGGTCAGGAAGCCTTTCAGCGGGTTGAAACCGCCGTTCATCAGCAGCTCCAGGTCACAGATCTGGCGCGGGCTCAGATCGTGGCTTTTCAGCTCACCGGCCTCGACCTTCAGCTTCTGGGCGGAGTCGTAAGATACATAGAGCTCGGGGATCGGAGCCAAATTACTCAACATAGTCATGTGAATTCTCTCTTCACTTGCGCGGGAGGGGGCGCCCGTGTCGCGGACGGCTTAAGGCCGCGCAATAGCGCAAAGCTTTCTTGAATGTCTAGCGAACTGGGGAAAAAAGGACGATGTGTGCCCATTGCTTCACAAACAGATGCTGTTTCGCCCCGCGCGGGCAAACGTGGAATATCGTTCCGGTGTCTGAAGCTCCGGATTGGACTCACTTCGTTGGTGTGTCGAGGAGTGTGAACAGATCCTCCGCGCGCAGGGCCGCAAGAGCCGCGACTGGCTCTGCGACGCCGCGCAGCTGGAAGGATTGCAGGCTGTCTTCGGGGGCGGAAAACCCGGCAGCCTCCACAACGGCGGCAGAGACCAGCAATTCGACGCCAAGGGCCTTGGTTTCAGCCTCAAGCCGACTTGCCGCATTGACGCTGTCGCCGATGATGGTGCGCGGAGCGTGATCCGCAGAGCCGATTTCACCCTGAACCAGATCGCCAAGGTGCAGGCCGATACCGATCCGGACCGGCGGGCTGTCTTCTTCCTCCAGGCGCGCGTTGAATGTGCGCAGCGCCGTGCCGATGGCGGCTGCAGCGTTCAGCGCCGCGCGGGCGGAATGAGCCGGGTAGGGCGCATCGAAGACTGCCAGCAGCCCATCGCCGAGGTATTTGTCCACATGCCCACCGGCGCCGGTGATCGCGGGGACGATGGCATCGAAGAACCGGTTCAGCAGGAACACTACATCATAAGGTAACTGACCTTCGGTACGGCTGGTGAAGCCGCGGATGTCGAGAAACAGGATGGCGAGCCTGCGTTCTTGCCCCTGGCTGGCGTGGGCCCGTGTGGTCCGCCCGTCGGGCCGGAACATGCGGCAGACGGTCAGCGGTGCGGTAGGCCGTATCTGGCAGGCCAGCCGCATGGTGCTGCTGGCCCGCACGGCGGCAAGGCTGCGCGCCTCAGCATCAGAAGGGGGATGAAGCGCATCCAATCCGTCTTCGACAACCACCCGGCAGGTGGTGCAGCGCCCTTTGCCGCCGCAGAGAGAGGTATGAGGTACGCCGCTGGCGCGGGACATTTCCAAGAGGGTCAGCCCCTTTTCGGCGCTCACCACAGGACCGTTCACATAGGTGATCCGCACCGCCCGGCGTTTGCGCAATGCCTTTTGCAGCAGCACGGCGGTTCCGGTCAGCACAAGAAGCGCCAGAAACAGGCCGATCCAGAGGTTTTCATTCTCTCGGAGGCTTAAGAATGTCGGCTGGTCGGGCCAGTTGTAACCTGCCATCAGCGCCGCCCGCTGACTGCCCTCGACAAACAGATCGTAGATCCGGCGTCCCTCGCTCAACGCGCCGGCCAGGGCAAAGGTGGGGATGAATACCGCGAGCCCGATCATATAAGTCTGTGTTCGGCGCCACCAGCGCGTCAGCCGCAGCCAGTAGTGCAGCCCCATGCAGCCATGGATCCAGACGGCCAGCAACAGCAGTGCCTGCCACCAGATCGATGGCGAGTTCCACATCAGGACAAGGATGAAGCCCATCTCATCGTTGACGTTGTGAAGCTCATGCGCGTAGCGGGTGTAGGTAATGTGCCGCAACAGCTGCAATGGGATTAGAAGGCCAAGCCCCAGCTGCACCGCCTCGTTCCAGGTCATCCGCCAGCTGCGTCGCCGGGTCAGTTGCCACAGGGCTAGCCCGGCATGCAGGATCAGCGCGCTATAGAGAATGACACCGCCCAGCACACTGCGGGTGATGATCTGGCGGGCGCTCTGCATGGCCTCCACCGCCGCAGGAGAGAACAGCGCCAGGCCCAGGTTGATGAAATGGAAGAACACATAGGTGAACAGGATCAGCCCGGTCACCATCCGGGTGCGGATAATCCAGTTGCCCTGCCACAGCGCGTGCGTCACCGGCTGCTCTCCCCCGTGTAGCCTGCGGTGACTGTGACGGGATGCCGCGATGCGGCTCAAGGCTCTGCAATAGGAAAGCCGCGCGCCCTGTGGGGGCGTGCGGCTGTTTTCGGCATCGGCTCCGGCCTGCGGCAGTATGGGCCGCCGGATGCCGGGATTGGCTTATTCCTGTTCGGCCAGGAACCGTTCGGCATCAAGGGCCGCCATGCAGCCCATCCCGGCCGAGGTCACGGCCTGACGGTATTTATGGTCGGTCAGATCGCCGGCTGCGAAAACACCGGGGACCGAGGTTTCGGTGGAGCCGGGCTTGACCTTCACATAGCCGCCATTGTGCAGTTCCAGCACATCCTTGACCAGTTCGGTTGCCGGGGCGTGGCCGATGGCGACAAAGACGCCCTTACAGGGGATTTCCGAGATTTCACCGGTCTGCACGTTCTTGACCTTGACGCCTTCAACGCCGAGCGGCGCATCGGTGCCGACGACCTCTTCCAGCTGATGAAACCACAGCGGTTCGATCTTGGGGTTCTTCAAGAGCCGGTCCTGCAGGATCTTTTCGGCGCGCAGCTCATCACGGCGGTGGATCAGTGTGACCTTGGAGGCAAAGTTGGTCAGGAACAGCGCCTCTTCAACGGCGGTGTTGCCGCCGCCGATCACCACGATTTCCTGACCGCGGTAGAAGAAGCCGTCGCAGGTGGCGCAGGCGGAGACGCCAAAGCCCTTGAATTTGTCCTCGGTCGGCAGGCCCAGCCATTTCGCGCGGGCGCCGGTTGCCAGGATCACCGCATCCGCCGTGTAGGTGGTGCCGCTATCGCCCTTGGCGGTAAAGGGGCGCTGGCTGAGATCCAGATCGGTGATGATGTCGCCGATGATCTCGCAGCCCATCGCCTTGGCGTGGTCCTGCATGCGCACCATCAGATCAGGGCCCTGAACCTCTGTGTCGCCGGGCCAGTTTTCCACTTCGGTGGTGGTGGTCAGCTGGCCGCCCGGTTCGATGCCCTGTACCAGAATAGGTTCCAGCATGGCGCGGGAGGCATAGACCCCCGCAGTATATCCGGCCGGACCCGACCCGATGATCAGTACCTTGGTGTGACGCGTATCGCTCATCTCATATCCCCAAATCCGCAGGTTGGCGGGCAATCCGCCGTCAGCCACAGGATATAGCGACAGACCAGAGGCGCTTAAACCCCCGGCATCACCTTCGTGACGCAGCTGTTATCCGAGGCAGCTTGATCTTGCGGAGGGCAAAGATTATTGCGGCGCAGTGAAATAATATTGCGCGCTTTCGCGGCGCTGATATAAGAAACGCAAACTGACGGGAGCTTCCACAATGGTCACTACACGCCTTGATCCGATCGATCGCAAGATTTTGTCGGAACTGCAGGCCGATGGGCGCATGACCAACGTAGAACTGGCCAAACGCGTCGGAATTTCCGCGCCGCCCTGCCTGCGCCGAGTGCGTGCATTGGAGGAAGCAGGCCTGATCCGGGGCTATCATGCCGAGGTCAACAGCCGGGAGCTTGGCTTTGAGGTTCAGGTCTTTGCCATGGTGGGGCTGGAAAGCCAGGCCGAGGCAGAGCTGAGCGCATTCGAGGAAAAATGCCGCGGCTGGCCGCTGGTGCGCGAGTGTCACATGCTGAATGGCGAGGTGGATTTCATCCTCAAATGCGTCTCACCCGATCTCAGCACCTTTCAGAGTTTCCTGACCGGAGAGTTGCTGACCACGCCGAACGTGGCAAGCGTCAAGACATCGTTGGTGATACGAGGTGCCAAGGACGAGCCGGGCGTGCCGTTCGACGTTCTCGAAGACCGTCTGGCGCTGGAACCCTGACCGGACCTGTGCCAGGTCGCCGACAGGGGATGCTGACAGGTTGTTCAGATAGCGGCGTCCGCGCGCTCAAAGGCCAGCGGGCCGAAATCCGCAATCGCATCTGCGTGGCTGAAGAGATTTAGGAACAGCGTCTTGATCGGATAGCTGACCAGTTTCAACGCATTCGGCCCGGGATGATAGGTTTCAAATTCCAGCCCCCCCACCTGAATGACCGCGTGCTGCGGCAGGCAGAGATGGAACATATCAACCACGGTAGGCGGTGAGGTTTCAAAGATATTCATGCCGTCCTGGAAATCCTGAACCGGCGTCAGCAACTTCTTGTCACTTGCATCCCGGCGCATATGCGGCGGCGTGCACAGCAGCCGCGCGGCGGGACCGGCCACGACGCAGGACATGGGTTTTTGCATTCCAAAACTGTCAGCCATGAAGCTGGTGAGCGGATGGGTCTGTCCCTTGGAATCGGCGCGCGCTGGAACCAGGCTGGTGGAACCTTTCCAGATCAACGGCTGATATTCCCCGGTTTGCGTTGCGATCATGTCACCGGGCCAGAGGTCCTCAATGGCGACGGGGCCCATATCGGTCTGCACCAGCGTTCCGCGGGTAAAGGCACAAAAGGCGTTTTCGAACAGTGGCAGGGCCGGCGCGATGTGACGGGTTTCCGCGACGGTTCCGTTGGACAAAAGGGCGCTGACCTCGAACCGGCGCAACTGCGGTTTGGTGACCATGCGCAGCGCGGCGGGATCCTGAAGCAGGGCAGTGGCTTCGGCTGCCGATGCAGCGGCCTGGTGCAGCGAGTGAGGCGTGTTCATAGCGTCAGGGCCTTTCTCAATTCGACTTCGGAACCACAGCCCCGCGGCTGCGGGGCATTCGGACTGTTTGATCAGGCACCGTCGCTTTTTGCACCTGCGCCGGACCGGAGTGCCGGACTGGGCGGGAAGGTGACCGCAAGAGTTTAAGCAAACCTCTACACGGAAGAACCCCGCTCCGCGCATCCTGCCCAGGCCGGTCTTTCTTTGCATTTTCTGAACAAAGTGAAGACGTCCAGAGGCTGCAATCTGCCGGGAAGTAAAGGCAAGTTTTCCGCCGTAACTCAGGCGCTTTTCAGCGCCTTCGGGTCACTGCTGATGCTGCGGCGGCGCTCTATTGACGCACGTCGCGCCACGCCGCGGTGCCAGGGCAATTTGCTTTTCTCGCTTTTGGCAGTTGCAACAATGGAAGCGATAAAACGGGTTCGTGCTGTCATTATTGCTCCTGCAGGGTCCATTCTGAACGATGTCTGTCTGAGCGCAGGTATCGGTAATCAATGCGACGTTATTGTGGCGCGGGCATGGAAAAGCCCCGGCAAAGCGGGGCCGGGGCGGTCACAATCGGGCTGCGGGGGATCTCCAGGAATTTTCAAAAGGGATCGGGGGCGCGTGTGTTTTCTTTTTCCTACAGGCGGATACAGGCAATCAGCCTGCCATAATCAGCCTGTTTTTCGTGGGTGGCACGCCGATAGGAATAAAATCGCTTTGGATCGCCATAGGTGCAGTGGCCGGTCCATTCCGCCTCCGCAACTCCGGCGCTGCGCAGTTTCTGCAGGCCAAGACCGGGCAGGTCGAACAGCAAGCGGTCGCCTTCGCCATTGGCAAAGAAGCGCGCGTTCTCCGGGTCCTCGGCCATAAAGTCGTCGAAGAACTCGGGGCCAACCTCATAGGCGCGCTGCGAAATGGTCGGGCCGATGACGGCAAGGATATTGCTGCGGGTTGCGCCCAGATCCACCATCGCCTCCACCGTCGCAGAGAGCACCCCGTCCAGCGCCCCGCGCCAGCCGGCATGGGCGGCGCCGATCACTCCGGCCTCGGGGTCAGCAAACAACACCGGCTGGCAGTCTGCCGTCAGGATCGACAGGGCGACACCCGGTGTGCGGGTGACCATGGCATCGGCTCTGTCCGGGCTGTTGCCAACCTCTTCGATCACCGCGACGTCGGGGGAATGCACCTGATTGACCCGGGCCAGCTTCTCCGGGGCGACCTCCATTGCGGCGGCGACGCGGGCGCGGTTCAGTTCGACCGCTTCACGCTGGTCCGAGGATCCAAGCCCGCAGTTCAGTCCCTCGAAAATGCCGGAGGACGCACCGCCCCGGCGCGTGAAAAACCCGTGCCGCACGGGGCCAAGAAGATCCGATGTCAGTATTTCCAGCGTCATGACTGAAGCCCCGGTGGTGGTGTCGCGTTGCCGGGGTAGAGACCCAGCACCTTGAACAGGTTTCCCATTTCCTCGGGGTGCGTCAACCGCCGATGTGCGGCGATCAAATTGTCGAGTGCATCGCCCTCTAGCGGTGCGGCAAGGGCGCGGGCGCGGTCGGTGATGCCCAGCCGCTCCAGAAACACGCCCTGCAGGGTCAGCCGCGTGGCCGCGCAGCCGTGCGCCTGTGCCGCCTGTGTCAGAACCTCAAAATCCACATGGGTGGTCAGGTCTGCGCAGCCGGGTGCCTCCAGCGGATCACAGGGCGCATGATCGCGCAGCGCTTGCAGCGTGTCGCCAAGCGAGCGCCAGTCGCCATAGTCCACGATCAGCGCCGCGCCACCATGCGCTGCGATACGTGTAGCAATTGCAGCGGTGATAGGGGCCGCGCCTTCGCAGAGTTCGACAAGGTCGCCCTCGCGGGTGTCCGCAAGCCGGTGGCTGAGCGCGGGCTGTTCGGTCACCGGGCCAAGGCCAAAGGTCAGCGTGCCGTTCTGCATGCCGATGCGTTTTTCGCGCCAGCCGGTACCATCGCGCAGGAACTGGCGCACGGGCAAGGCGTCAAAGAACTCATTGGCCACCAGAAATAGCGGCTGCTGTGGCAGGCTGTCGATGGTGTCGTGCCAGATCGGTTCAAACCCTGTTAGCGACTTGGCCTGCGCCTCGCGCAGGGTGGGGGAGGCCTCCACCAGATGCAGCTCCAGCGCGGCGTGGAAACCGGGCACCGCGCGAGTGGCGCGCAACAGATCCGCCATCAGGGTGCCACGGCCAGGGCCAAGCTCGGCCAGGGTGAACGGCGCAGGCGCGCCCTGATCCAGCCAGCTTTGCGCCAGACACAGGCCCAGCAACTCACCGAACATCTGGCTGATTTCCGGCGCCGTGGTGAAATCCCCGGCCGCGCCCAGCGGATCACGGGTGGTATAATAGCCAAAACGGGGATTCAGCAGGCATTCGGCCATGTAATCGGCCAGGCTCATCGGCCCGTCGACATCGATGCGGGCAATCAGGTGATCCAGCAGGCTCATGCCGTGATCCTCTGGCGGCGCAGGGCGGCGATGGCAAAGACCAGCCCCAGCGCGATCATCGGCAACGACAGAAGCTGCCCCATGGTCAGCCCGTAGCCGCCGACATGCCAGGCAAGGCCGAGCGGATTGCCGGGGGTCACGAACTGCACGTCGGGCTGACGGGCGAATTCCACTAGGAACCGCGCCATGCCATAGCCCGCCAGAAACAGCCCCAGCACCAATCCGGGCCGGTGAAAGGCCCTGCGCCGCCAGACCATCCAGAGCAGCAATGTCGCCAGCAGCGCGCCTTCCAGTAGCGCCTCATAAAGCTGCGATGGGTGCCGCGCGCAAATCTCGCCCAGGGCCTGCCCACAGTCCTGCGCGGCCTGTCCCGGAAAGGCGACGCCCCAGGGCAGATCCGTTGGCCGCCCCCAGAGTTCCGCATTGATGAAATTGGCCAGCCGTCCCAGCATCAGCCCGGGCGGCACGCTGACGGCCACCAGATCGGCCATCTGCAGCCGGGGTACACCGTGGCGCAGCGCAAAGATCCAGGCCGCCAGCACCACGCCGATCAGCCCGCCGTGAAAGGCCATGCCGCCTTCCCAGATCCGCAGGATCGCGGCCGGGTTGGAGAGGTAGTATCCCGGCTGGTAGAACAAAACGAACCCCAGCCGCCCGCCAAGGATCACGCCAATGATGATCCAAGTCAGCAGATCCTCGACCTGCTGCGGACGCATCGGTGGCTGGCTCGCGGGCCAGAGTGCGGGCTGTCGCAGAGCCGTCACTGCCAACCGCCAGGCGATCAGGATCCCGACGATATAGGCCAGCGCGTACCAGCGCAGCGCGAACTCAAAAGATCCGATGGTGATCGAGAAGATTTCGGGCGACAGGTCGGGGAATTGGATCATTGCGTGCATGTGCGACTGAATGCCTTTGCTCTGGAAGGGAAGTCAACGGCTTGCCCGCGGCCCTTTGGTTGCCCATATAGGGCATAAGCCTGATACGGAGAAGACGATGCAGAGCCGCAACAAGATCCTCGACGATATTTCCCAGCTGATGACCAATGCCATGGGTGTGGCCCACGGCGCCCGCGAAGAAGCTGAAACCGCGATGAAGAGCATGATCGACCGCTGGCTGGCCGACCGTGATTTCGTGACACGCGAAGAATTTGACGCGGTGCGCGCCATGGCGCAGAAGGCCCGCGAAGAAAACGAAGCGCTGAAAGCCCGCCTTGATGCGCTTGAGGCCTCTGCCAAAAACTGAAGACTGAAGATTAAAGACCGGACCCATCCAGAATACGCATGTGCCTGCGCGGGCGAAAAGCCCGCTTGGGTCCGGTGCAGGCGGCACGTCCCGGCAGTGACGGCCAAATAACGCGGCGCCTTGATTGGGCCGCCTGATTTGCGCCCGGGACCTTATCCACAGCTTTGCCGATATTTTGGGTGGCTTTCCGCTTCATCCACAACTTATTGCAGATATCCCCAAATAAAGGGTTGCCAGCGCCTATCCGGGTGTCCACCATATCTAGTATGGGAGCGGGGATGCCTCCCCGGTCCTTTGAGCGCAAAGCTAGCTCTAGCGGACCCGAAGAGGTGCGTATGCTAGATACCAGAGAGGTGGCATCATGGCCCTATCCGAGCATCATCTGGAAGACGACATCCACCCCATAGACATCGTTGAGAACGTTGCCTCCCATCATGACTGGGACTTTGACCGGATCGGCGATGATCAGATCGCCATGGCCGTCGAGGGGCAATGGCGCACCTATTCGGTAACCCTGGCCTGGTCGGGATACGAGGAAACCCTGCGGCTGGTGTGTAGTTTCGAAATGGATCCGCCTGAGGACAAGCTGCCGCTGCTCTACGACCTTCTCAACCGGATGAACGATCAGTGCTGGGCAGGGGCCTTTACCTATTGGGCCGAGCACAAGCTGATGCTTTATCGTTATGGCCTGATCCTGTCGGGCGGCCAATCGGCCAGCGCCGAGCAGATCGATGCGATGATCCAGGCGGCTGTGTCGAATTGCGAGCGTTACTACCCGGCCATTCAGCTGACCACCTGGGCCGGGCGCACGCCTCAGGAATCTCTTCAGGTCGCCATTGCAGAGGCTTATGGCCGCGCGTAAACCTGTGCCCTGAAACTGATGTAACAGCACAGGGGCAGGGATAATGGACATGACGGATATCGCGGATCGCGGGCTGGTCCTTTTGGGATGCGGCAAGATGGGCTCGGCGATGTTGGCTGGATGGTTGGACGGCGGATTGCCCGCAACCTCGGTCTGGGTTCTGGACCCCTATCCTTCGGACTGGCTGAAACAGACCGGCGTGACCATCAACGGCGGCCTGCCAGAGAACCCGGCCATCGTATTGATCGCGGTAAAGCCACAGATGATGGGCGATGCACTGCCGGGGCTTCAGGCGCTGGGCAATGGCGATACCCTGTTCATCTCGGTTGCCGCTGGAATCTCATGTGCCAGCTACGAGGCGATGCTGGGGGAGAAAACCCCCATCGTGCGCGCCATGCCCAACACACCCGCCGCCATCGGGCGCGGCATCACTGCCCTGATCGGCAACGGGCGCAGCAGCGGCGCCGATATGGATCTGGCCGAAACCCTCTTGTCCGCGATCGGCCAGACGGTGCGGCTGCAGTCCGAGGATCAGATGGATGCGGTCACCGGCGTCAGCGGCTCCGGGCCTGCCTATGTGTTCCACCTGATCGAAACACTGGCCGCCGCAGGTGAGGCGCAGGGGCTGCCCGCCGATCTGGCGATGAAATTGGCCAAGGCCACCGTGGCGGGCGCAGGGGCGCTGGCCGAGGCGGCCGCGGAAGATCCCGCCCAGTTGCGGGTGAACGTGACCAGCCCCAATGGCACCACCCAGGCGGCGCTTGAGGTGCTGATGGACAAGGACAGCGGTTTCCCGCCCCTGCTGAACCAGGCTGTTGCGGCTGCTGCAAACCGATCCAAGGAGCTGTCCGGTGGCTGAGATTTCCTTTGATGATTTCCTGAAGGTCGATATCCGCGTCGGCACCGTGGTGCGGGCCGAACCCTATCCCGAAGCCCGCAAACCGGCGATCAAGATGTGGATCGATTTCGGCGATGAGATCGGTGAGAAGAAAACCTCGGCCCAGGTGACCGCGCATTACACGCCGGAAATGCTTGTGGGAAAACAGGTTGTGGCGGTGGTCAATTTCCCGCCGCGCCAGATCGGCAAGTTCATGTCCGAGGTTCTGGTGCTTGGCCTGCCGGATGAGGCCGGGGAGATCCGGCTGATCGGGCCGGATGGTCCGGTGCCGCTGGGCGGAAGGATGCACTGAGCGATGAAACTTTGGATTACCCGGCCGATGACAGCGGCTGTCGAGGCCCGCGCGCGGGAAGAGTTCGATGTGGATATCCGCCCCGATACGGGCGTGCTGAGCCGCGCGGAAATGCAGCGTGCCTTGCGGGATTATGACGTGGTCATGCCGACGCTGGGCGACCGGTTCGATGCCGAGATCTTTGCCGCGGTGCCTGCGCCGCGGTGTCGGCTGCTGGCGAATTTCGGCGTTGGCTACAACCATATTGACGTAGAGGCCGCCCGGGCCGCCGGTGTTGCTGTGACAAACACGCCGGGCGCGGTCACCGATGCGACTGCCGATATCGCGATGACCTTGCTGCTGATGTCGGCCCGCCGCGCAGGCGAGGGGGAGCGGCTCGTGCGCGATGGCAGCTGGGAAGGCTGGCATCCGACCCAGATGCTGGGTCAGCATGTTACGGGCAAAACCGTCGGCATCGTCGGCCTTGGCCGGATCGGGGCCGCCATCGGGCAGCGCTGCCATTTCGGATTTGGCATGAATGTCCTCTACACCGCCCGCAGCGACAAGGATCCGGGTTTCCCCGTCACCCGCTGCGCCAACCTGTCAGAGATGGCCGCGCAGGTCGATTTCCTGGTGGTTGCCGTGCCCGGTGGCGCCGACACCCGGCATATGGTGGATGAAGCGGTGCTTGCGGCGATGCAACCCCATGCGCATCTGATCAATATCGCCCGCGGCGAGATCGTGAAGGAAGCGGCCTTGATCGCTGCCCTGCGCGAAAAACGCATCGCCGGGGCTGGCCTTGATGTCTATGAATTCGAGCCGGAGGTGCCCGAGGCGCTGCGGGCGCTTGATACCGTGACCCTGCTGCCACATCTGGGCACGGCCACCGAAGAGGTGCGCAGCAACATGGGGCATATGGTTCTGGACAATGTCGCGGCCTTCATCGCCGGGCGGGAACTGCCCAACCCGGTTTGAACCAATCGGGGGCGGTCAGGTTTTGGAACCGTCCCCGACCGCTTCGCGCCAGTGACGGCGGCAGAGCGAGACATAAGTTTCATTGCCGCCGATCTGCACCTGATCACCCGTGGTGATCGCACGGCCCTGATCGTCCTGTCGGATCACCATGGTGGCCTTCTTGCCGCAATGGCAGATGGTTCGCACCTCGCGCATTTCATCGGCTAGCGCCAAGAGGGTGGCGGATCCGGGAAACAGGTTGCCCTGAAAATCTACCCGCAGCCCGTAGCACAGAACCGGCACCCCCAGATCATCGACCACACGAGCCAGTTGCCAGACCTGATCTGGCGACAGGAATTGTGCTTCGTCCACAAAAATACTGGCAACGCTGCCTCGTGACAGGCGTAATTTGATTTTTGCGAACAGGTCCTCGCCCGCACTGAACACATCGGCCTCGGCGCTGATGCCAATCCGCGAAGCAATCCGGCCCTTGCCTGCCCGATCATCGACACGTGCGGTCAGAAGGTAGGTGTCCATGTTGTTTTCGCGGTAGTTGTGCGAGGCCTGAAGCAGCACGGCGGATTTACCGGCGTTCATGGTGGAGTAGTTGAAATAGAGCTTTGCCATGCGTGCGGTTTACCCTTTGGCAATGGCTGAGTGAACCGCAAAATAATCCCGGATCGTGGGGATGCATAGGGCAGTGCGGATCACAGGATTCGAACCCTGATGTCCAAAATACGCCCCCCCACAGCAGCCCGTCCAGTCCGGGTCGAAATAGACCCTAGGGATGGATACAGGCACGCGCCACTGGGGAGGACGCCTAAAGAAGGATATGTCGTACATCCGAAACGGATGCTTGACCTCTCCCACTCATATTGAAGCGCAACCTCACTCACAAAGTTTGCTTCAACCCCAAACAAAGATGCACAATAGCATCTGGGCCACTCGTTAAATCCCTGAAAACCCAAGGGATGGCGCTAGTATTGCAATTCGTTTAAAAGGACTTCATGGGAAATTAACAAGTTCATTCCCCGCCCCGGGGCGGCTTATGAGGCAAGATTTACATGGCAGAGATCGGCAGGTACCTGAAAAAGCATACCGAAGCGCTGGTTAAGGACGTTGGCATAGAGGCCGCCTGTCAGATTACAGGCAAGTCCAAGGCGACATTGGGTCGTTACTATTCAGACAATGCCGAACATACGGAACGGTTCATGCCGGTAGATTCCGTGGCCAAGCTGGAGGGGGCTGCTTCTTTTCCGCATGTGACCTCGGCGCTCGCGGATCTGAAGAATATCACGCTGTCCTATAATCACTCCGACGATTCGGGCGTGGAAAGTGTCGGGCGCACAGGCGGGGTGAATGCCGACGTGATCGCGCTGAGCCAGCGGTTTGCAACCCTGATGAGCGAATATCAGGAAGCCATCGCTGATGGCATCATCACCGTCAATGAGGCCAAGCGCTTGCTGCGGGAAACGGTCCTTTTGCAGCAGGTCCTGCTGGATATGAAATTGCATCTCGAAGAAGAGAGCAACTGACGCTCTCGGACGTTTCATTGCGGGGCAGTAGTCCCGCTGGTAGGCCCCGACGGACTGCGGGGCCTTTTCCGTTTTCAGCCCATATGGCGGCGCAGGATCGCCGAGCCGACCGAATAGCCGGCGCCGAAGGAACAGATCAGGCCAATTTCCTGGTCGGCCATGTCATCGGAATTCTGCGCAAAGGCGATGATCGAGCCTGCCGATGATGTATTGGCATAGTCTTGCAGGATATTGGGCTGTTCGCCGGGCTCGGGGGTGCGGCCCAGAACCTTTTTGCCGATGAAATCATTCATCGCCTTGTTCGCCTGATGCAGCCACAGGCGCTTCAGGTCATCATTGGCGATGCCACTGTCAGCCAGATGGGTGCTGATGTGCTCGCTGACCATGGGCAGCACTTCCTTGAACACCTTGCGGCCATTCTGCATGAACTGCATGTCGCGGCGGTCCGCGACCCCGTCGGGGCGCGAGCGGCGCAAGAAGCCGTTGTTGTTTCGGATATTGTTGGAAAATTCGGTGGCACAGCGGGTCGACAGGATTTCGAAATGCGGTCCCTTGGCGTCTTCGATCCGTTCGACGAGCGTCGCCGTTGCCACGTCGCCGAAGATGAAGTGGCAGTCGCGATCGCGCCACTCCAGATGGCCCGAGCAGATTTCGGGGTTGACCACCAGCGCTGAGCGGATGCTGCCCGAGCGGATCATATCCGCGGCCACCTGCAGGCCAAACGTGGCCGAGGAACAGGCGACGTTCATGTCGAAGGCAAATCCGTCGATGCCGAGAAGTTTCTGGATCTCGATTGCCACCGCGGGGTAGGGGCGTTCCATATTGGAGGCCGCACAGATCACGGCGTCTACGTCGCCCGCGGTCTTGCCAGCCTGTGCCAGAGCCTTGGTCGCCGCATCGACGGCCATTTCCGCCATAATGCCCGGTTCGTCATCGCTGCGCTGGCGCAGCAGCGGGTGCATGACCTCGGGGTCGAGAATTCCCGTCTTGTCCATCACATAGCGCTGCTCGATGCCAGAGGCCTTGACGATGAACTCTTCCGAGGAGTGCTGCATCGGGGCCATTTCGCCCGCTGCGATGGCCTCGGCGTTCTTTTCGTTCATGCGGTCGGCGTAGGCGTTGAACGCCACGACCAGCTCGGCATTGGTGATGATCTGAGACGGGGTGAAGACCCCGGTGCCGGTTATGGCGGCTGTGTGCATGGTAACGGATCCCGAGTTCGCAAAGTGCCGTATATCTGGGCATTTTGCGTGCGGAAGGTCAAGGTCAGCCGCAAGCTGCCGCAGGGGCAAGCAGGAACAGTGGGGCAGTGTTCGGGGAATGTGAACTTCTTCACATGAAAAGTTCATTGACTGAAGTAATCTGCTGCGAATCCCGCACCACGGCGATCCGCTGGTGCACACCCTCTTTGCAACCGGGCCTGGCCTCATGACCGATGACACCTTGCAGCTATCGCCGGAAATCCGGTCTCTGATGGGCGTTTACGCGCTCTACTGGATGCTGGACGATGCGGTTGAGCGTATGGATCAGGCGCCGCGGATCGGGCGGTTGGAAAGCCGGATCCTGATCCGGCTGGACCGGCCCCGGCGCATGGGGGCGCTGGCACAACTGTTGCTGACCGGCCCCCCGTCCGTCACCGCGGCAGCGGATCGGCTTGAGGAGATGGGTCTTGTGCAGCGGCTGCCCGATCCGGACGACCGGCGGGCGCTATTGCTGCATCTGACCGACCAGGGCCGCGCCGTGCGGAGCCAGCTGGACGAGGAGGCCCGCCGACTGTTCCGCCAGGTCTCTGGCCTTTCAACGGACGAGATCGCGCAGTTCGCGGCGCTATGTGAAAAAATACATGATACGAGTACAGGAAACGGCGCCCCGCTGGGATGCCCGGATCCGAAAGGAGACAGAGAATGAAAATCTTCCACCGAGTGTCACGGCTGATCCTGCCCGCGCTCGCCCTCTCGGCCCTGGTGCAGGTAGGGCCGCTGGCGGCGCAAGAGACGGCCAAACCGGTCAAGCTGCTGAAAACGCAGGCGGGCAGCGTGTTGGTTGAGCGCCAGTTCTTTGGTCAGGTGGCGGCGAAACAATCCGTCGACCTTGCCTTTCAGGTGGGCGGTCAGGTGCTGGAGTTTCCGGTGGCGCAGGGCACCGTGGTGCCCGAAGGGCAGCTTGTTGCGCAACTGGATCTGGAACCTTTTGAGCTGAAACTGGAACAGGCCCGGCTGCAAAAGGCGCAGGCGGACCGCACGGTGGCACGGATGGAGAAACTGACCGGGACGGTCAGCCAGGTGTCCATCGATGATGCGGAAACCCAGGCTGGTCTGGCCGGGGTCGCCCTGCGGGATGCGGAATACGCCTTGCAGCATGCGACGCTGACGGCGCCCTTCGATGCGCTGGTCTCCAGCCGCGAGGTCGAGAAATTCACCACGGTCAGCGCCGGGACGCCCATCGTCCGGCTGCACGATATGTCTGAACTGCACATCAAGGTGGATGTGCCTGAAATCTTGTTTCAGCAGGCAAATGCAGATGAAAAGGTCGATATCACGGCCTCCTTCCCGGGCTGGGACGCCACCTATCCGGTTGAAATCCTTGAATTTGATGCCGAGGCCAGCAGCGTTGGGCAGACTTACCGGGTGACCTTCCGTCTGGCGCCTCCTAAGGATCGGCAGATCCTGCCCGGGGCCTCGGTTTCGGTGCGGGTGCTGGTCAATACTGGTGCTGCGGCGATCCGCCTGCCGGCAACGGCCATCGTGGTGTCCCCGGAAGGGCAGACTGGTGTGATGGTCTTTAGCCCCACCGGGGCCGACAATGGCACGGTCGCCTGGCGGCCTGTCACTGTGACGCCGACGCAGGATGGCGATTTCACCGTCACCGAAGGTCTGACTGGCGGTGAAGAGGTGGTTCTGGCGGGCGGCACCGCCCTGTCGGACGGGCAGGCGGTACGCCGCTTTGCCGGTTTCGCGAACTGAGGGCGGGCAGATGGATATTGCACGCGGCTCAATCGAAAAACCGCTTTATACATGGCTGATCATGTTGATTGCCCTGTTCGGGGGCATCTGGGGTTTCCTGTCGCTGGGACGGCTTGAGGATCCGGCCTTTACCATCAAACAGGCTGTCATCGTGACCCAGTATCAGGGCGCCACGGCAGAGCAGGTGGCGCTGGAGGTCTCTGAACCGCTGGAGTCTGCGATCCAGAAAATGGCCGAGGTCGATATCATCACCTCGATCAACCAGCCGGGCCAATCCCTGATCGAAGTTGAAATCAAATCGACCTATGACGGCAGCGAGCTTCCCGCCGTCTGGACCAAACTGCGCGCGAAGATCCGCGATGCGGCCCTGTCCCTGCCCGAAGGCACAAGTCAGCCCTTCGTGAACGATGCCTTCGGGGATGTGTTCGGCCTGTTCTATGCCGTCACCGCAGACGGATTCAGCGATGCGGAAAAGCATGAACTGGCAACTTTCCTGCGGCGGGAGCTGCTGACGGTTGATGGGGTTGCCGATGTAGATGTCTCCGGCCTGCCGGACGAAGCGATCTATGTCGAACCCGACCTGCCGATTTCGGTCAACTTGAATGTACCACTGACGGCGATTGCCAATGCCATCGCCACCTCCAACTCGGTTCGCCCGGCGGGCAAACTGGATGCGGGCGATGCCGACACCCGGCTTTTGGCGCCGCAAGGATCGGACAGTGTTTCGGAAATCGCCGGTCTTTCTGTTGGGGTACAGGGCGAGGTGATCAACGTGATCGACATGGCCAAGGTCCACCGCGGCCGGGTTGCTGATCCCGATCTGATCGTGCGCTACAACGGGGCCGAGGCCTTTACTCTTGGGGTGGCCGGTATCGCGTCGGAAAACATCGTGGATGTGGGCAAGAACGTCGATGCCAAGCTGGCGCAGCTGGACAGTGACATCCCCTACGGCGTGTCGCTGCAGCCGATCTATCAGCAGCACGTGGTGGTCGAGCAAGCCTCGAATGACTTCCTGGTGAACCTGGCGATGTCCGTCGCCATCGTGGTTGTGGTTCTGGCGCTGTTCATGGGCATGCGCGCGGCCATTGTCGTTGGCGTGACCTTGCTGCTGACCGTGGTCGGGACGCTCTTGTTCATGAACCTTTTCAGCATCGAGATGGAACGGATTTCCCTGGGCGCGCTGATCATTGCCATGGGGATGCTGGTGGACAATGCCATCGTGGTTGCCGAGGGCATGCAGATCTCGATGCTGCGGGGCAAGAACTCTCGCGATGCCGCGCATGAGGCCGCCAGCAAGACGCAGATCCCGCTTCTGGGCGCGACTGTCATCGGGATCATGGCCTTTGCCGGTATCGGCCTCAGCCCGGATTCCACCGGTGAATTCCTCTTCTCGCTGTTTGCCGTGATCGGCATTTCGCTGCTGCTGAGCTGGCTTCTGGCGCTGACGGTGACGCCGTTGCTGGGGCATTATTTCTTCAAACGCGGCACTGGTGGCGGTGGCGACGAATACGGCGGGCTGATTTTCCGCGCCTATGGCGCCAGCCTGCGCCTGGCGCTCAAACTGCGCTGGCTGGTGGTGGTAGGGCTGATTGCCCTGACGACCGTGTGCTACATAGGCTTTGGACAGGTCAAACAGGCGTTTTTTCCCGACTCCAACACGCCTCTGTTCTTCGTACATCTGAAACTGCCGCAGGGCACCTCGATTCACACCACTTCGGCGCAGCTGCAACGGGTCGAAGACTGGTTGGCCGAGCGTCCCGATGTGGAATCAACCGCGGCCTTTGTGGGGCAGGGGGCGACCCGTTTCATGCTGACCTATTCGGCGGAAAAGGCGAACCCCAGCTATGGCCACCTGATCATCCGCGCGAGCAGCCTGCAGGAAATCCCGGCGCTTCAGGCCGATCTTGAGGCCTTTGGGCGCAGCAATTTCCCCGAGGCGGAATTCCGCACCAAACGTCTGGTCTTTGGCCCAGGCGGCGGTGATCCCGTTCAGGTTCGTTTCTCGGGTCCCGATCCGGCGGTTCTGCGCCAGCTGGGGGAGGAAGCCATGGTGCGGCTGAAAGACGGCTCTGACAGTATCCTGAGCGTGCGGCACAATTGGCGCGAACAGGAACTGGTGCTGGAACCGATCTATGCCACAGACCGGGCACAGACGGCGGGGATCACCCGCGAGGATATCGCGGGCACCTTGCAGTTCTCCACCGACGGGGTGACGGCGGGCATGTTCCGTGAACGCGACCGGCAGATCCCGATCATCCTGCGCAGATCGCCGGAGGATCAGTTCAACATCATGGATCAGCTGGTCTTCTCCACCTCGTCGAACCGTTTCATGCCTCTGGAACAGATGATCGACGGGGTCGAGATCAAGGTGCAGAATACCCTGATGCATCGCCGCGACCGGGTTTTTACCCTGACCGTGGGGGCGGATATCGCGCCGGATGTCACTGCTGCGACAGTGTTCAAGGAGGTGCAGAACAGCATCGAGGAGATCGCCCTGCCGCCGGGCTACCGGATGGAATGGGGCGGGGAGCACGAGAGCTCGGCCGACGCCAACAAAAGCCTTGGCGCGCAGCTTCCGGTGTCCCTGCTGATCATGGTGCTGATTTCGGTCCTGCTGTTCAACGCGATCCGTCAGCCGGTGATCATCTGGTTGCTGGTGCCGATGTCGGTCAACGGCGTGGTCATCGGGCTTCTGGGCACCGGTCTGCCCTTTACCTTTACCGCGCTTCTTGGGCTCCTCAGCCTGTCGGGCATGCTGATCAAGAACGGCATCGTCCTGGTCGAGGAAATCGATCTGGTGCGCGCCGAAGGGCGGCCACTGCGCGAGGCGATTGTCGAAGCGTCGGTGTCGCGTTTGCGTCCAGTGATGCTGGCCGCGATCACCACGATCCTTGGCATGGCGCCCCTGCTGAGCGATGCTTTCTTCGTGTCGATGGCGATCACGATCATGGGCGGTCTGGCCTTTGCCACCGTGTTGACGCTGGTGGCGGCGCCGGTGTTCTACCTGATCTTCTTTGCACGCGATGAAAAACGGGAAACCTCTGCAGCCTGACCTGACGGTCTGGTACCAAACTCAAAAGGCCCCGGAAATATCCGGGGCCTTTTTGCATCTGCGCGGATCGCACCGGTTGCGCAGCGTCAGATCAGCGGCACGAAGGGCACATCGCAGGCACTGAGTGTCATCAGGGTCAGAAGAGTGATCATCATGCGCATTTTAGCGCTCCTTTGGTTTTGCTGCTCGATCACGGCAGCTGACCCCAAAGCGCCGCACAGGTCAAACCTTTCTCCGTGCCGCAGAGAGCCGACGGTGCTGCGGCATGATGTCTTTAAAATGCTCCGCTAACCCGTTGTTCAATACTTTTGTTAAGAATGATATTCTGAACAGAAGCGTGCGAAGGTCCAGCAATCGGCGAGGGAGTTCTTCATGACACGAGCATATTTGCGTGCGGTTACCGTTTCATCCTTTTTCCTGTGGGCAGGCGGCGTTCATGCAACCTCGACCGGGCACGGTGAAGAGATGCACGTGGTCCCCGATGCGGTGATCGCAGAGCAACGTCAGGCCCTGTCGGAAAACACGCTGTTTGCCGGGTTCGGGCCGCAGGCGCCGCGCGATATCGACAGCATGGGCGGCAGCAACAAGGTCAGTTTCGAAGCCGCACCACCCTATAACGAAATGAACCTCTGCAACATCCATTTCCACGAAAGCGCCGAACACCGGGGCGGGGAATTCACCACCTATGCTGGCAACGGCGATGGTCACGGCTATGGCAGCGGCTACAAATATTCCGGTGAGCTGAGCGTGACGGAACTTGCGCCGTACCATGAAGAGGTCGGAGCCACCGAACACGGCAGTCTGGTGCCCGGCGACACGATTGAGGTGCATTTCGTGCACACCACCGCGCGGGTCGATCCCGGCCCGACGCTTGGCTCCTGCCTCAGCGAGGCCATCAAGAACCCGCAGCTGCGGGTGGAGGCGCAGGTCTTTGTGCTGGTCAATGACGAGGCCGCGCTCGATTTCACCAAAGTCACGCGCTTACAAAAGAAAAACGGCCTGACCCAGGCGGTAAACATGCCAACCGATACCGGGCGGCCGGTCGTCTATGCGGGTTCAACCACCGGGCCTGGCTATAACGAGAAGGGATCGCCCTTTCAGGTCACCTGGGCGGTGCGCCCCAAGGTGGCCAAGGTCAGCATCCAGTCGGTCGCCAGATGGCTGGACTACAACACCTTTGACGAAGACCACGCCCATGGCGTGCGCAATCTGGTGATCAATCCCGACCTCCTGTCGGTGATCGGACGCTGACACGCGCTGCCCCGCTACTGGGGCGCAAGGTTTAGGAGCAGGGGGGCCGGGCAGACGCCCTCCGGTTCAGACGCTGGTTCCCAGTGCCCGGCGAAATGCCATCAGGCTGCCGGACAGGAACACCGCGCCCAGGCAAGCCATCGTCAGCAGTTCGGGCCAGACAATCGACAGATCCGCCCCGCGGAACACCACGGCCTCAGCAAAGGCCATGTAGTGGCGCGAGGGCAGCAGCCAGGTAAAGGGCTGCACGATATCAGGCTGGCTTTCGATCGGGGTCATGCCGCCGGACAGCATCATCATCGGCATGATCGTCATCATGATCAGCAGGGCGAATTGCGCCATGGTCCGGGCGATGGTGCCAAGGAAAATTCCGATGGCCGCCGCTGCAAACAGGTAAACCGCTGTGCCCGCAAAAAGCAGTGCGTGCGTGCCGACCATTGGCACCTGCAGCAGACCCTCGAACACCACCAGCATCGATAGGGCAAAGACGCTGATGATGATCAGCCCATTGGCCCAGATCTTGGCCAGGGCGATCTGAAAAGCGGTGAGGGGCATCACCAGAAGATGTTCGATGGTACCATGCTCGCGCTCGCGGATCAGGGCGGCGCCGGTCAGCATGATCGCGACCATGGTCAGGTAGTTCAGGATGCCATTCAAGGCGTTGAACCAGACCTGGCTGCCATTGGGGTTATAGGCCCGCCGCAGCACCAGATCGACCGGCGCACCGGCGGACGGATCGCGGCCCGCCAGATAGCGGCTGACCTCGGTCTGGATGATCGCCTGAATGTATCCATCGCCCAGCCCAGCCTGCATGACAGCAGTGGCATCGATATGCAGCTGGATCTCGGGCTGGCTGCCTTTGCGCAGCTGTGCCTCGAAGTCGGGGGGGATGACCAGCGCGAACAGGAACCGCGCCTGATCCAGTCCGGGACCGATCTCATCCGCATCTATGGGGATCGGGGTTTGGAAATAGGGCGGGTAAAAGGCGTTGGCGATCTGGCGCGACAGCTGCGAATTGTCCTCGTCCGCAATGGCGATAGAGGCGTTATTGACGTTCTCCGGTAGGCTGGTGGCATCCATATAGACCATTAAGGTGAACACGAAGAGGATCAGCCCCGCCATCACCGGATCCATCAGCACCGTGCGTAACTCCTTGGTGCCTAGCCAGAAGATATGGTGAAGCGCCTTCATGTTATTTCTCCTGCTTGCGCAGCAACAGCACTGCAATGGCCAGGAAGACCGGAAAAAACAGGCTCAGTTTCACAATGTCATGGCTCAGCGCCGCCCAGCCCAGCCCCTTTGTATAGGCGCCGACACTCAGATGCATGAAATAGGAGGCAGGCCAGGCCGAGCCGATCATCTGCGCCTCGGGCGACAGGGTCGAAATCGGCTGGATCATGCCGGAATACTGCATGGTCGGCATCAGCGAGAGCAGCGCCGCCGCAAAAACCGCGGCGACCTGCGTTTTGACCAGCGAGGACACGACAAGGCCATAGGCGGTGACCGCAAAGCCATAGCACAAGGCCCCGAGCGTCATCGCGGACAAGGAGCCTTTCAGCGGCACATCCATTACAAAGATGACCATCAGCGTCAGCACCAGGTAGTTGCACATGGCAATAGCGACATAGGGCAATTGCTTGCCCACCAGGAATTCGATGCGATTGGTGGGGGTGACATAGAAATTGGTGATGGTTCCGATTTCCTTTTCCCGCGCCACGCTGACGGCCATCAGGATGACAGGAAACAGCATCAGCAGCATGGCCGGTATCGACGGCCCCATCGACCGGATGCTGGCAAAGGTCGGATTGTAGCGGTAGCGGTTTTCGATGGTGAAACTGGACTGTTCCTGCGGATCGGCACCGGCCTCCAGCATCAGATCGCGCAGATAAATGGCGTGCCCACCGGTGATATAGCCCTCGACGGTTCCGGCCCGCATCGTATTGGCCCCATCCAGCCAGGCCGAAACTTCGGGCGTGTTGCCTCGTGCCAGATCACGGCCGAAATTCGGTGGGATCTCGACGGCGACGCTGACCTCGCCTGCCGCCATCTGGTGGATCAGATCCTCTCGGTTCAACAGATCCGGTTGTTCCAGAAAATACCGTGACCCGGTGAAACTGCTTAAGTAGCTACGGCTGGCCGGAGACTGGTCTTGATCCAGCGCGGCAAAGGTCAGATCCTCCACATCCATCGAGACACCGTAGGACAGCACCACCAAAAGGATCACCGATCCGAGAAAGGCAAAGGCCAGCCTGATCGGATCGCGGATCACCTCGACCGTTTCGCGCAGGCTGTAGGCCAGCAATCTGGACAGGCTGAACCGGCCAAGCCTGGCCGGGGGGTCATGGGCGTCTGGCACGGCTCCGTCCTGCAGGGCCACGCTGTCGGCGCTCTCGCCTTCGCCGGTTGCGTCTTCGATATAGGCCACAAAGGCGTCCTCAAGCGAGGTTGCGCCCTTGGCCTCAACCAGATTGTCCGGCGTGTCATGGACCAGCACTTCGCCCGCATGCATGAGCGAGATGCGATCACAGCGCAGCGCCTCATTCATGAAATGGGTCGAGATGAAGATCGTCACCTTGTCGCGGCGGGACAACTCGATGAGGAACTCCCAGAACCTGTCCCGCGCCTCGGGATCGACGCCCGATGTCGGTTCGTCCAGGATCAGGATTTCCGGCTCGTGCAGCACCGCCACCGCCAGCGACAGACGTTGCCGGATACCAAGCGGCAGCCCGCCAGAGCGTGTATCCATCACATGCGATAGCTCGAACCGGTCGGCCAGCGCCGCGATGCGCGCCGTGGCCTGCTGGCTGGGGATCTGGAACAGCCGCGCGTGCAGGGCGAGGTTCTGCGCCACCGTAAGTTCGCCATAGAGCGAGAAAGCCTGGCTCATGAAACCGACGCGTTTACGGGTCGCAAGATCCTTGGCGTTCACCGGCTTACCAAAAAGATAGGCCTCACCTTCGGACATCGGCAACAGGCCGGTTAGCATCTTCATGGTGGTGGTCTTGCCGCAGCCGTTGGAGCCGAGGAAGCCGAAGATTTCGCCAGGGCGGATTTCGAAACTTACGTTGCTCACGGCGGTGAAATCGCCGAACCTCCGGGTCAGGCCGCGGGCCACGATGGCGGGGCGCTCGCCATCGGTTTGCAGCGGCGGAATGACCAGCTCCGGCAACTCGCGGCCCTCCCCGCCGGGCCGCAGGCGCACAAAGGCGGCCTCAAGACTGTCGGTGCCGGTTCTGGCGCGCAGTTCTTCTGCCGTGCCGGTGGCCAGAACCTGGCCTGCATCCATCGCCACCAGCCAGTCGAACCCTTCGGCCTCCTCCATATAGGCGGTCGAAACCAGAAGGCTCATGCCGGGATGTTCCTGCCGGATCTTGGCAATCAGGTCCCAGAACTGGCGCCGCGACAGGGGGTCGACCCCGGTGGTGGGCTCATCCAGGATCAGCAGGTCTGGATCATGCAGCAGCGCACAACACAGGCCCAGTTTCTGTTTCATCCCCCCCGAGAGTTTTCCGGCGGGGCGATCCAGAAAGGGAAAAAGCCCGGTTGCCCGGGTCAGCCGCGCGATCCGGCGGTTGCGTTCAGCGCGGCTTTGTCCAAACAGCTTGCCAAAGAAATCGAGGTTCTCCTGAACGCTCAGGTCCTGATACAGGTTCTTGCCCAGCCCTTGCGGCATATAGGCAAGGCGCGGACCGATCCGCTGCCGGTGGCCCGCCTTACGCATTTCGCCGCCCAGCACCTGCAGCATGCCGGTCTGCATGACCCGCGCACCGGCGATCAGGTCCAGCAGCGTCGATTTTCCAACCCCGTCCGGCCCGATCAGGCCAACCACCTTGCCAGCCGGGATGTCGAGCGTCACATCCGCAAGTGCGACCACGTCCTTGTAGCGCTGCATCAGATTGGCAGCGCGGACGACGGGCTGGCTGTGATCCTCCATGGCCGGGCCCTTACTCTTGCGCGGTCAGTTCGGGGGGGATGTTGTTCAGAAACTCCGGCCAATCCGGCAGGGCCTCGCTGGCCAGACGCACATAGGCCACGCCGCGGATCCCGGTCTTCACAAGGTCGATGTTCGCTTCGACCAGCGGTTGTGGCACCCGGACCCGCACCCGGAACATCAGATCTTGCCGTTCGCTGGCGGTTTCGACCTGTTTGGGCGTGAATTGCGACACTGGTGAGACAAAACTGACCTTGGCCGGGATCACCACATCGGCGATATCAAGCCGGATGCGGGCCTCGCTGCCGATGGACAGAAGATGCGCCTCGGTGGCGGGCAGGAAAAACTCCAAATAGACCTCGGTGAGATCGACCATGGTCAGGACGCGTCCGCCTGCGCCGATGACCTCTCCGGGCTCGGTCAGCCGGTAGAGTACCCGTCCCAGGGTCGGTGCCGTCAGGCGGGCATCGTCGAGGTAGGTCTGCACTTCCTCAATGGCGAAACGCGCCGCATCCACCGCGCGCTGCTGCGACAGAAGCGATGCCTTGGCCACAGTGAGGTTGGCCTCGGCAACCTTGTGATCGCTGAGACGTACGTCGAGGGTTTCGGCAGTTGCGACCCCGCGGGACACCAGCTCGCGGGTGCGTTCCAGCTCCTGATCGGCCAGCAGCAACCGCGCCTCGGCTTGCGCAATGGCGGCCTCGGCTGCTGCGACCTGGCTTTCCACCGATGCGTATTCCGCCTGTGCCCGCGACAGTTGCGCCTCCAACTCGCGGGTTTCAATGGTGGCGACCAGTTGGCCGGTCTCGACCAGATCACCCTCTTTCACCTCGACCGTGGCGACCCGCCCGGCGATCCGGCTGGAAATATCGACCTGAACCGCCTCGATGCGACCATTGCCCGAGGTAATGCCATCGGGCAGCTCACCATTGCCGTTGGCAGTGTAGTAATACAGCCCGGCGCCGGCCGCCAGGACCGCGATACCGGCTATGATCCATCTGCTAGAAAACATCTTTCATCCCCGGCTGTGCTGCATGTCCACAGGCGTCGGCGCCAGCCTGTGCGTCCGACAGAAATGTGCGGACATGGTCCGCGATAACGCGCTCTTCATTGGTGGCGATGACATAGGCGCCGACCGTGCTGTCCCCACCGTGAATGCGGGTGTCGTTGCGGGCGTTGGCCTCTGTATCAAGGGTGGCCCCCAGCCAGCCGCAGCCCTCAACGATCCGGGCACGGATCTCGGCTGCGTTTTCGCCCATGCCACCGGTAAAGACCAAGGCATCGATACCCTGCGCTGCGGCCGCCAGCGCGCCGATCTGCTTGCAGGCGCGATAGACAAAAAGATCCACCGCCTCCTTTGCGGCGGGGCTATCGCTCTCCAGCAAATCGCGCATGTCATCGCTGAGACCCGAGACACCGAGCAGCCCCGATTGCCCACCAAGCAGAGCCTCGACCTCCTCTAGGCTCATGCCCTTTTCGCGCATCAGGTAGAGCGGCACGCCGGGGTCCAGCTCGCCGCAGCGTTTGCCCATCACCAGCCCGTCCAGCGCTGTGAACCCCATGGTGGTGGCGATGCTTTTGCGGTTTTTCATCGCGCAGATGCTGGCGCCATGGCCCAGATGCAGCACCAGAACCCGGCCATCGGCACGCTTCCCAAGGTGGGTGGGCAGCTGCGAAGCGATGAATTCGTAGGAAAGCCCGTGAAACCCATAGCGCAGCACCCCCGCATCTGTGAGCGCGCGGGGCAGGGCAAAGATCTGCCCGATCCGCGGCGTGGTGCGGTGAAAGGCGGTGTCGAAACACGCGATCTGCGGGATGCCGGGCCAGGCCCGTTGCAAGGCGTCGATTCCGGCAAGGTTATGCGGCTGATGCGCCGGAACCAATGGTGCCAGCCGCTCCAACTCACCCCGCACGTCGGCGGTGACCCTTGTGGCATCCGCAAAACGCTGACCGCCATGGACCACCCGGTGCCCGGCGGCGATGACCTTCAATCCCGCACTTTGCTCCTGCAGGTGGCGGACCAGCCAATCCAGCACCTGCTCGTGATCGGCGTCGGCAGGCAGGGAGAGCGGCTCTGAGATGCCATCGACATGATGAACCGGGCCAAGGCCGATCCGGTCGATATGGCCCTTGGTGAAGGCAGCGCCGTCGCCCACAGCAGCGTAGAGCGCGTATTTGACCGAGGAGGAGCCGACGTTGAGGGTGAGGATTGCTTCGCTCATGGTGCGATCCTTGCCTGTTGATGGCGCACAAACAGCTGCGCCAGAGCTGCCGAGGCGACCCGAGCCAGTGCGCCATCCGCCCGGCTGGTCAGCATGATCGGCACCCGCGCGCCTAGAACCAGACCCGCGGCTTCGGCGCCGGCGAGGTACTGCAATTGCTTGGAAATCATATTGCCGGCCTCCAGATCAGGGGCGAGCAGGATATCCGCGTCCCCGGCGACATCCGATGTAATCCCCTTGGCCTGCGCCGCCGCGCGGGAAATCGCGTTGTCAAAGGCCAGCGGCCCGTCAAGGATGCCGCCGGTGATCTGGCCGCGCTCTGCCATCTTGCACAGGCCGGCTGCCTCGACCGTCGAGGGGATCTTGGGGGTGATGGTTTCAACCGCCGACAGGATGGCAACCTTTGGCGCGGCAACACCAAGCGCCTGCGCCAGATCGATGGCGTTCTGTAGGATATCCGCCTTGGTCAGCAGGTCGGGAAAGATATTGATGGCCGCATCGGTAATCATCAACGGCTTGGGGTAGCTTGGCACATCCAGAACAAAAACATGGCTCATCCTGCGTTCGGTGCGCAGACCAGTGGCCTTGTTGACCACTGCCGACATGACCTCATCGGTGTGAAGCGCGCCTTTCATCAGGGCCTCGGCCTTGCCCGTGCGCACCAGTGAGACCGCCATGTCAGCTGCAGCGTGGCTGTGCGGGGCATCCACGATCTCGATCCCCGCCAGATCCAGACCAGCCTCGGAGGCGGCCGCCTTTATGCGCGGGGTCGGACCGATCAGAACCGGCGTGATCAGCGCCTTGTCCCGTGCCTCCAACGCGCCCTCCAGAGAGGCGACATCGCAGGGGTGCACCACAGCGGTCACGATCGGATCAAGGGGCTGCGTGGCGGCAATCAGCGCATCAAACCCTGCGCCGGGCTTGCTCAGCTGGCCCGAGGGGCGACCGGAGCGTGGCACGCGCAGGGGCTTGTCCGGTGCGATCACCTCTGCCGTGCCTTCGACAAGGGCGGCATCGGCGCTATCGGTGCAGAGGCAATCGAGCATCACATGCCGGGTTTCGGGATCGGTTTCGCGCACCGTGATGCGCGTGGTGATCATCTCGCCAAGGCGGGCCGGGGCAAGGAAGCGCAGCGATTGAGACAGGCAGACCGTGCCGGGACCGGGCAATTCGGTGGACAGCAATTCGGAAATCAGCGCACTGCCCCAGGCGCCCACCGCAATCCCATCGTCCGGCGCAGCCGCGTTACTGCCTTCAGGCAGGTCGACACAGGGGCCGATATCGTCATCACGCAGAGCGCGAGTCAGCTCGGCGCTGTCGCCGGGGGTGATCTGATCAAAGGTCTTGCTCTCGAAATACTGCATCAGTGCCTCGTGATATCAATTATCCGCTACAATCGGGCAAAGCGCGCCGTGCCGCAATATCTCCCCGCTAACCCGGTCGGGGGCGGTGGCGTCACTCCATGAGCACGTAGGTGCCTGGCGCCGGGCAAAGCGCCTCTCCCATCGCGGGGGGCGCAGTGGGGTCTCCTGACCGGGTTTCAAGCCAGGCCACCCATTCCGGCCACCAGGAACCTTCCTTGCGCTCGGCAACCTCGCGCCACTCGTCTGGGGGCAGATAGCGGTCCCGGTCGCAGCTGGTGTGAACGTGATAGTGGCGCCGGGGGTGACCGGGTTCGGAAACCACACCGGCATTATGCCCGCCTTTGGTCAGTACGAATGTGACCGGGGAACTGGTTAGCGCGTCGATTTTGAACGCCGATTTCCACGGCGCCACATGATCGGTTTCGGTGCCGACGGCAAAGATCGGCAACCGCAGATCATCAAGCGACACCGGATGGCCGCCGACCTCGTATTTTCCGGTGGCCAGTTCGTTGTTCAGAAACAGCTTGCGCAGATATTCCGAATGCATCCGGTAAGGCATCCGTGTCGCATCGGCGTTCCAGGCCATCATGTCATTGAGCTTGGGCCGCTCCCCCATCAGGTAATCCTTCTGAAGCCGCGACCAGACCAGATCGTTCGAGCGCAGCAGTTGAAAGGCGCCGGACATCTGACCCGCATCCAGGTATCCCTGCTGCCACATCATGTCCTCCAGAAAGGCGACCTGGCTTTCGTTGATGAACAGCATCAGCTCACCCGCTTCGGTGAAATCCACCTGGGTCGCAAAGAGCGTCATGCTGGCCAGCCGGTCGTCGTCATCGCGCGCCATGGCCGCAGCGGTGAGGCTGAGCAGGGTGCCGCCCAGACAATAGCCCGCCGCGTGGATCTTCTCGGCGCCAGTGATGTCCTGAATCGCATCCAGCGCCGCCATCGGTCCCTTCTTGCGGTAATCGTCCAGTCCGAGATCAGCATCTTCGGATCCTGGATTGCGCCAGGAGATCATGAATACCGTGTAGCCCTGTTCGGTCAGGTATTTCACCATCGAGTTCTCGGGCGACAGATCAAGGATGTAGTATTTCATGATCCAGGCCGGAACGATCAGCAGGGGTTCGGGCTTCACCTTGTCGGTGGTGGGGTCGTATTGGATCAGCTCGATCAGATGGTTGCGGAAAACCACTTTGCCCGGGGTCACCGCCACGTTTTCCCCCACATGGAAATCCGTTTCCGGGCGGAGAGGTTTGCCGAGCAACAGTTCCTGCATGTCGTCGCGCAGATTTTCCATGCCGCGCAACAGGTTCATGCCGTTTTCGTCTTTGGTCTTTTGCAGCACTTCGGGATTGGTCAGCGGAAAATTGGCAGGCGAGACTGCGTCAAGCATCTGGCGCGCGATGAAGGACACGGCGCGTTCATCCTCGCAGCTGACGCCGCGAACGCCGGTGGTCGCCTCCTGCCACCACTCTTGCTGCAAAAGGAACGCCTGCTGAAATGCGTTGAAGGGTTGCTTCTGCCAGGCGTCATGGCTGAAGCGCCGGTCGCGACGTGCAGGCGGGATGCAGGGTTTGACCGCGTCAGAACCAAGAGAGTTTTCAAACAAGTAGCGACCATTGTCCGCTGCCCCTGATACGGCCTTGTTCCACAGGTTCATCTGCTTGCCCGGGGACACAGCAAGATGGATCGACCAATCGCCGACAACCCGCATGATTGCTGCCGGAGAAAGGCCCCCAGTCAGCTTTGCCAGTTTGGAGCGCGCTTCCTTGTCGAGCAAGTCGCCAATCTCGGCGGCGGGATCGTGCTCCGGTTTCTGTGAAACCTCAGCGGGCATGGTCTCGGGCAGGGGAGCGGGGCGGTTCGGAATGCCCGTTTCCTGGCCATCGACCGCCTTGTTTTCTGTGTTCATCGCAGACACCTCAGCCGCTGACTCCAAAGAACGCGCCGGATCGCTCCGGTCATTGCTGGCACAGGGTACGCTGCGATGCAGCAAAGGCTATGATCTGAATCAACACGGCCGCCCTGATTGCGCGGGATTTTCGGGCCGTGCTTAGCGGGGTGGCAGGATCGCCCGGCAAATCAGCCCTGCACAAACAGGCGGGAGAGCACTTGTGGCACCGATGTCCGGGATGGAACGAAAAAGCCCCGGGAAAACCCGGGGCTTTGACAATTCTCTATCTGATCGCGGGATTATCCCTGCAGGCTTTTGACCTGAACGTCCCCTTCGGCCTGCGCCTTGATCGCCAGCGCGGCGGCATGGGCACCGGCGGCGGTGGTGAAGTAGGGAATCTTGTCATACAGCGCGACCGAGCGCATTTCCTTGCTGTCCTCGACCGCCTGAGCGCCTTCGGTCGTGTTCATCAACAGCTGCACGTGGCCGTCTTTCAGCAGGTCCACCACGTGCGGGCGTCCCTCGTAGACCTTGTTCACCGCCTCGCAGGCCACACCGTGCCCGTCCAGCCATGCCTTGGTGCCGCCGGTGGCGACCAGGGTGAAGCCTTGTTCGATCAGGGTGCGCGCGGCCTCCAGCATTGTGGCGCCCTTGTCGGCATCCTTGATCGAGATGAAGGCACGGCCTTCTGACGGCAGCACCATCCCGGCACCCATCTGCGCCTTGAGGAAGGCGCCGGCAAAGGAGCGGTCCCAGCCCATGACCTCGCCGGTGGAGCGCATTTCCGGACCAAGCAGCGTGTCGACACCCGGGAAACGGGCAAAGGGCAGAACGGCCTCTTTGACCGAGAACCAGGGCATGTCGGGATCGGCCAGAGTCATCGGATCGGCCATCGGCACATCGACATCATAGCCTGCATCGGGTTCATAAGGCGCCCGCTGCGGGAAGGCCGAGAGCTTCTCGCCCGCCATGACGCGCGCCGCGATCGAGGCGATGGCGCTGTCGGTGGCCTTGGCGACGAAGGGTACCGTGCGGCTGGCACGCGGGTTCACTTCGATCAGGAAGATCTCACCGTCCTTGATGGCGAACTGGATGTTCATCAGGCCGACCACGTTCAGAGCCTTCGCCAGGGCGTAGGTCTGGGTCTTGATCTCTTCGATGATGTCCTTGGACAGGGAGTAGGGCGGCAGGGAGCAGGCACTGTCACCTGAGTGAACGCCAGCCTCTTCGATGTGCTGCATGATGCCGGCCACATGCACGTCGGTGCCGTCGCAGATCGCATCCACATCAAGTTCCACCGCGCCGGCCAGATAGCTGTCGAGCAGCACCGGGCTGTCGCCGGACACTACCACCGCCTCGGCGATGTAGCGTTTCAGCTGATCCATGTCGCGCACGATCTCCATCGCGCGCCCGCCCAGCACGTAAGACGGACGGATCACCAGCGGGAAGCCAATTCCCTCTGCGATCTCAAGCGCCTGTGCGTCGGTGGAGGCAATGCCGTTATGCGGCTGTTTCAGGCCCAGCTTGTTGACCAGATCCTGGAACCGTTCGCGGTCTTCGGCCAGGTCGATGGCGTCGGGCGTGGTGCCGAGGATCGGAATGCCTTCGTCCTGCAGTGCATTGGCCAGTTTCAGCGGGGTCTGGCCACCGAACTGCACGATGACACCATGCAGGGTGCCGTTCTCTTGCTCGGCGCGCAGGATTTCCATCACGTGCTCGAAGGTGAGCGGTTCGAAATACAGCCGGTCCGAGGTGTCATAGTCGGTGGACACGGTTTCCGGGTTGCAGTTGATCATGATGGTTTCATAACCAACATCGGTCAGCGCAAAACAGGCGTGACAGCAGCAGTAGTCGAACTCGATACCCTGACCGATTCGGTTCGGACCGCCGCCAAGGATGACCACCTTCTTGCGATCCGACGGGCGGGATTCGCATTCGATCTCGCCCATCATCGGCGCTTCGTAGGTGGAGTACATATAGGGGGTCTGCGCCTCGAATTCGGCGGCGCAGGTGTCGATCCGCTTGAAGACGGCGGTGACGCCCAGATTATGACGGGCGCGGCGCACATTGTCCTCGTCCCGGCCGGTCAGCGCGCCAAGGCGGGCATCGGTAAAGCCGAGCATCTTCAGCGCCCGCAACTGGTCCTCGCGCATCGGCAGGCCGTTTTTGCGCACCTCGCGCTCGGCGTCGACGATCTCGCGGATGCGGGACAGGAACCAGGGGTCAAACTTGGTGACGTTCTGGATCTCGTCATCGCTCAGCCCGTGGCGCATCGCCTGGGCGATGGTGCGCAGCCGATCTGGGGTCTGCTGGCTGATTGCCTTGATCACGGCAGCCTTGTCGTCGCCGCTGGCTTCGTCCCACTGGCCGACGGTCATGCCGGGGATGGCAACCTCGTCAAAACCGGTGAGGCCCGATTCCATCGACGCCAGCGCCTTTTGCATGCTTTCGTGGATGGTACGGCCGATGGCCATGGTTTCACCCACGGATTTCATCGCGGTGGTGAGGTAGGGCTCGGAGCCGGGGAACTTCTCGAAGGCGAATTTCGGGATCTTGGTGACGACATAGTCGATGGAGGGCTCAAAGGAGGCCGGCGTCACCTTGGTGATGTCGTTGTCCAACTCGTCCAGCGTGTAGCCCACCGCCAGTTTCGCGGCGATCTTTGCAATCGGGAAGCCGGTCGCCTTGGAAGCCAGCGCTGAGGAGCGCGACACCCGCGGGTTCATTTCGATCACCACCATGCGGCCATCGTCGGGGTTCACGGCCCATTGCACGTTGGAGCCGCCGGTTTCGACGCCGATCTCGCGCAGTACCTCGATCGAGGCGGTGCGCATCATCTGGTATTCCTTGTCGGTCAGAGTCAGCGCCGGGGCCACGGTGATCGAATCACCGGTGTGCACGCCCATGGGGTCGATGTTCTCAATCGAGCAGACGATGATCGCGTTGTCCGCCTTGTCGCGGACGACCTCCATCTCGTACTCTTTCCAGCCCAGAAGGCTTTCATCGACGAGGATCTGATTGACCGGCGAAGCATCCATGCCCGAGCGGCAGTAGTGGATGTAATCTTCGCGGTTGTAGGCGACGCCGCCGCCGGTGCCGCCCAGGGTAAAGGCAGGGCGGATGATGGCGGGCAGGCCGACCTCATCGAGCGCCTCAAGCGCCAGCTGTACGCCTGCTTCCAGATCGGCCGAGCCGTTGTCGCGGGTGGGGGCGGTGATGATCGTGGCGCGCGGGTTTTCCAGACCCAGCCGGTCCATCGCTTCGCGGAACAGCTTGCGGTCTTCTGCCATTTCAATGGCTTCGCGCTTGGCGCCGATCATTTCGACGCCGTATTTCTCAAGCACGCCCATCTCTTCGAGCGCCAGAGAGGTGTTGAGACCCGTCTGTCCGCCCATGGTCGGAAGCAGCGCATCGGGGCGTTCTTTTTCGATGATCTTGGCCACCACTTCGGGCGTGATTGGTTCGATATAGGTCGCATCGGCGAGGCCCGGATCGGTCATGATGGTGGCCGGGTTCGAGTTCACCAGGATGACCCGGTAGCCCTCTTCACGCAGCGCCTTGCAGGCCTGTGCGCCGGAATAATCGAATTCGCAGGCCTGGCCGATGATGATCGGTCCCGCACCAATGATCATGATCGACTGGATGTCGGTTCTTTTTGGCATGGCCTAGCTTCCTTTGATTGTGGGTGCGGAATATGGGTCGAGTCACCGGGCGCCCCCATGCGCCCAAATTGTCCTGCGTTATAGGGACCGCGCCGAAAGGTTCAAGGGGGATCGGAAACGGATCGGAAAATGCCGCATCCACCCCCTTTGTGCGCATTGCGAACGCGTATATGAGGAGGCGATAGCTTTAGGAGACAGACCCGGTGCGGATTCGCTTTGATCAGGGGCCCATGGGGGCCGGGACATGTTTCGACCAACCGCTGCGTGTGATCCGCGCGGATGCAGCAGGCCAGGTGCCCGCAGCTCTGGCGGCGCTCGACGCGGCGCGGCAGGCCGGGCATTGGCTGGCGGGTTATGCCACGTATGAGCTGGGCTATGCGCTTGAGCCAAAGCTGGCGTCCCGGATGCCGGACGGGCGGCGGCTGCCGCTGATCTGCTTTGGGGTCTATGAGGAGCCGCGGTGTCAGAACGCTGAGAGCAGCGCCCGTCCGCGGGCGGAAAGCGAAGCGCCCGCCCGGGGGGGCGGACGGGCGCTGCCGGGCGGGGCTGGGCTTGGGGATATCACGCCACGCTGGAGCTATGATCGCTACGCCGAGGCCTTCGGCGAGGTGAACCGCAATATCGGCAAGGGCGATATCTATCAGGCCAACCTGACCTTTCCGATCGATGCACAGGCGCATGGCAGCGCAGAGGCGCTTTATGCCGCGCTGCAGGCAAGGCAGGCGGTCGGCCATGGCGTGCTGGTCGAACAGGACGGGCTGCCGGACCTTCTGTCGCGCTCGCCTGAGCTGTTCTTCCGAACCGACGCGTCAAGCCTCATCGAAACGCGCCCGATGAAAGGCACCCAGCCGCGCAGCGACGATCCGGTGGATGACGCGCGCCGCCGCGATTTCCTGTGTCAGGACGAAAAGAACCGGGCCGAGAACCTGATGATCGTCGATCTTCTGCGCAATGACATCAGCCGCGTGGCGGAGACCGGATCGGTCCATGTGCCGGAGCTGTTCGCGGTCGAGAGCTATGCCACCGTGCATCAGATGGTGTCGCTGGTACGGGCGCGATTGCGGCCGGATGTCGGGCTGGCCGAGATCTTTGCGGCGTTGTTCCCCTGCGGGTCGATCACCGGCGCCCCCAAGATCCGCGCGATGGAGATCCTTGCGGATCTGGAACCCTGGCCGCGTGACATCTACTGCGGCACCATCGGTTGGGCCGCCCCGGATGGCGCCTCGTCGTTCAATGTTGCAATCCGTACGGTGATGCTGGAGGACGGCCGCGCAACACTGAACGTGGGCGGCGGCGTGGTCTGGGACAGCACCGCCACATCAGAATATGAGGAAGCGCTATGGAAAGCACGGTTCGCCCAGATGACGCAACCTGCGACACCATCAGTGACACCATCAAGGGTGATCCCGCTTTCCGCCTGATCGAAACGCTGGGCTGGCATCCGGGCGAGGGTGGGCGGCGCCAGCCGCGCCATCTGGCCCGGATGAGGCGCAGCGCGGCGGCATTTGGGATTCCCTTCGACCCCGGGCCGTCCGAGGCGATGTTGGCAGAAATCGCCAGTGATACACCGCTGCGTTGCCGCCTGACGCTCGACGTGGAGGGGCGATTTGACATGACCACTGCGCCACTGGGGGAACCCCCAGCAGAGTGGCGGCTGGGCATCGCAGACATCCGGCTTGATGCCGACGACCCGTGGCTACGGCACAAGACCACCCGCCGCGCGCTTTATGACAGCGCCCGGGCAGCTCTGTCGGCAGGCATCGACGAGCTGGTTTTCCTCAATCAGCGCGCTGAGGTTTGCGAAGGCACGATTACCAATATCTTTGTGACGCTTGCAGGTGGGCAGGTGGTGACGCCGCCGCTCGGCTGCGGCCTTCTGCCCGGCATCCTGCGGCAGGAAATGCTGGAGCGCGGCCAATGCGCCGAGGCGGTGCTGCACCTTGCTGACCTGAAGGGGGCGCAGGCCATTCATATGGGCAATTCCTTGCGCGGGCTGATCCCGGCAAAGCTGGTCTGAAACTGATCTGAAAAGGGCGGGGGCGCGCCCGCGGACAAGGGCCCCGGGCGGCGCGCTGCGGTGGCACCACAGCGCCGCCCGCGCCGCGCCGAAGGCGGGGCGCCACGCCCAACACGTCTGGCCGGATCGCGCAGCGATGGGGCGCAGAGGGGGCGGGAGCCTTTGCGCCGACGTGGCGAGAGGGCAAAAACGGGCATCTGACGGGGCGAATGCGCCCTGTTTGCTTGACAAGAGAGCCGCAACCTAGTGTACCAGCCCGGACGAATTCCGCGCCGCTTTGGCGCATATCCCGATTGATGGTCCGCCCGGACAGATGCCCCGAGAGACGACCCGCGACACGAAAGGTCAGCCAATGCACGCATACCGCAGCCATACCTGCGCCGAACTGAACAAATCCAACGTGGGCGATACCGTGCGCCTGTCTGGCTGGGTCCACCGGGTCCGCGACCACGGCGGCCTGCTGTTCATCGACCTGCGCGACCACTATGGCATCACCCAGGTCATGGCTGACCCCGATAGCCCGGTCTTTGCGGAGATCGAAAAGGTGCGTTCGGAATGGTGTATCCGCATCGATGGCAATGTGCTGGCGCGCGACGAAAGCCTGGTGAACCCGAAGATCCCGACAGGCGAGATCGAAGTCTTCATCCGCGATATCGAGGTTCTCGGCAAAGCCGAGGAACTGCCGCTGATGGTCTTTGGCGAGCAGGAATACCCCGAGGAAACTCGCCTGCGCTATCGCTACCTCGACCTGCGCCGCGAGAAGATGCAGAACAACATGGTTCTGCGCTCGAACATGATCCAGTCGATCCGCAAGCGCATGTGGGACAAGGGGTTCAACGAATACCAGACCCCGATCATCACCGCGTCGTCGCCCGAAGGCGCGCGCGACTTCCTGGTGCCCTCCCGTCTGCACCCCGGCAAGTTCTACGCCCTGCCGCAGGCGCCGCAGCAGTTCAAGCAGCTGATGATGGTCTCGGGCTTTGACAAATACTTCCAGATCGCGCCCTGTTTCCGGGACGAGGATCCGCGGGCTGACCGCTCGCCCACCGATTTCTACCAGCTCGACATGGAAATGTCCTTTGTCACCCAGCAGGATGTCTTTGACACCATTCAGCCGGTGATGCAGGGCGTGTTCGAGGAATTCGGCGGTGGCCGCAAGGTCGACAGCGAATGGCCGCAGATCTCCTACAAGGATGCCGCCAAGTGGTACGGCACCGACAAGCCGGACCTGCGCAACCCGATCAAGATGCAGGATTGCTCGGAACATTTCCGCGGCTCCGGATTTGCCATCTTCGCCAAACTGCTGGAGCAGGAAGGCACCGAAGTGCGCGCCATCCCGGCGCCCACAGGCGGTAGCCGCAAGTTCTGCGACCGCATGAACAAATTCGCCCAGCAGGAAGGTCTGCCGGGCATGGGCTATATCTTCTGGCGCAAGCAGTCGGCGGATTCCATCGCGCAGGAGCAGGGCATTTCCGTCAAGGAAGTCAACGCCAAGATCAAGGCGGGCGAGATCGTTCTGGGCAATGAGGCCGCCGGTCCGCTGGCCAAGAACATCGGCCCCGAGCGCACCGAGGCGATCCGCCAGCAGCTGGGTCTCGACGTGGGCGATGCGGCCTTCTTCCTGGGCGGCAAGCCCAAGTCCTTTGAAAGCGTTGCAGGCCGCGCCCGCACCGTCATCGGCGAAGAACTGGGTCTCATCGACAAGGACCGTTTCGCCTTTGCCTGGATCGTTGACTTTCCGATCTACGAGGCAGACGAGGAAACTGGCAAGATCGACTTCGAGCACAACCCCTTCTCCATGCCGCAAGGCGGGATGGAAGCACTGGAGGGCGACCCGCTCAAGGTGCTCGGCTATCAGTATGACCTCGCCTGCAACGGTTACGAGCTGGTTTCGGGCGCGATCCGGAACCATAAGCCGGAAATCATGTTCAAGGCCTTCGAAATTGCCGGCTATGGCAAGGAAGAGGTCGAGAAGCGCTTTGGCGGCATGGTCAACGCCTTCCAATATGGTGCCCCGCCGCACGGTGGCTGCGCTGCCGGTATCGACCGCATGGTGATGCTGCTGGCGGATGAGGCCAACATTCGCGAGGTCATCATGTTCCCGATGAACCAACGCGCTGAAGATCTGATGATGTCGGCCCCGTCCGAGCCGATGTCGGAGCAGCTGATGGAACTGGGACTGCGCGTCATTCCGCAGGATCAGTAAGGCCTAAGGGCCTTGACCAAGACAATTCAAAAAGCTCGGAGCATGGTCTCCGGGCTTTTTTGTTCCTGCTGCGCCGGAACCGGCAAATCCTCGCGTATCAGTAAGTGATGGGTGTGGGTGCCACGGAGGTTCTGGCCTACTGTGGAGATCGAGACCTGTTGATCCCGAAATGAAAATGGGGCCGGAGCAATGACAGATGCGGTTTGATCCTGAACTGGCCGAGATCCGGTTTGGCTGCGGGTTGTCACCCCGGCTGGCACCGCCGCAATCGCCCGAGGCGATGTTGCAGCGCCTGACCGGCGCCGATGAGATGGCGCGCGCCTATCCGGTGCAGGATTTTGATGCGGCCTTTGCCGATTCAGTGACGTTTCAGGCGCTCGCAAGAGAACGGCGCAAGCTGCGCGGTCAGCCGGAGTATGAGGCGGCGGACGCGCGTTACCGCACCTTTCGGCAGCAGAAACGAACGGACCGTTTGCAAAATTTTGCCCAGCGTCTGCTGCGTTACGCCGATACGTCTGACGGCCTGCGGGAGCGGCTGACCCTGTTCTGGTCGGATCATTTCACCGCCAAGGGGCGGCGTAATGCCTTTCAGCATCTGGCAACCCCCTATGCCGAGACCGCGATCCGCCCTCATGTTGCGGGCCGGTTCGAAGATCTGCTGATCGCGGTGGTGACCAGCCCGCTGATGCTGCATTATCTGGATCAGAATAGTTCGGTCGGGCCGAACAGTCCTGTCGCGCAGCGGCGCAATCGTAGTGCCGGTCTCAATGAAAACCTCGCCCGCGAGGTGCTGGAATTGCACACGCTGGGGGTGGATGGTCCCTATAGTCAGACGGATGTGCGGCAATTGGCGGAGCTCTTTACCGGGCTCAGTTTCAATCGCAAAGAAGGGTTTAACTTCCGCCCCGGCCTGGCAGAGCCCGGCAGCGAGCAGGTCCTTGGCCGCTCCTATGGCGCAGAGAAAGGGCGGTTGGAGCCGGTTTTGCAGGCGCTGCGCGATCTCGCGCGTCATCCGGCCACGGCCCGGCACATTGCCCGCAAACTGGCGGTGCATTTCACCTCGGACCAGCCGGACGCGGATCTGGTTGAGCATGTGGCAGAGCGGTTCCGTCAGTCTGGTGGTTACCTGCCGGATGTCTACGCCGCCTTGCTGGAGCATCCCGCCGCCTGGGCGCCGGAGCTGCGCAATGTAAAGCCGCCCTTTGATTTCGTGGCGTCGGCCTGCCGGGCGCTGCCGGTGGACGCAGACCGGGTGACGGGGTTCAAGCGCGGGCAGCTCAATCGGATTTTTGCGGCGCCGCTGACGCTGATGGGACAGAAATGGGAAGATCCTGCCGGGCCGGATGGCTGGAGCGAGGATGATGCCGCCTGGATCACGCCGCAGGGCCTGTCGGCCCGCCTGCGCTGGGCTTTTGCGGCGCCGCAGCGGCTAGTGGCCGATCTTCCCGATCCACGCGGATTTGCCGGAACGACCCTGGGCAGTTTTGCCGATGGCAAGGTGCTGTTTGCCGCCTCGGCAGCCGAAACCCGGGCCGAAGGGGTCGCTCTGGTGCTGAGCGCCCCGGCCTTTCAGCGCCGCTAGCAGGAGGATTGATCATGAGACATTCCCGGAGAAGCGTCCTTGCACGCGGTGCAGCGCTTGGCTGTTCGTTGGCCGCCAGCCCGCTGCTGACGCCGGTCAGCTTTGCCTCGGCCCCCTGGGACCGGCGGCTGGTGGTGATCATCCTGCGCGGCGGCATGGACGCGCTGGACGTGGTGCAGCCCTATGGCGATCCGGCCTATGCCGCTCTGCGGCAGAAACTGCGCGGCGGCCCGGACCATGGAGGTTTGGACTTGGATGGGTTCTTTGCCCTGCATCCGGCCCTGTCGCCGCTGATGCCGCTGTGGCGGTCCGAGGAGTTGGCCTTTGTTCACGCGGTTTCGACACCTTACCGGGACAAGCGCAGCCATTTCGACGGTCAGGACCTGCTGGAGGCGGGTACGCCGGGGCTGGAACAGGCGCGCGATGGCTGGCTGAACCGCTTGTTGCAGCAGCAAAGCGGGATCGAGGCGCGCACCGCTTTTGCCTTGGGGCAGGGGGAGATGAAGCTGCTGAATGGTGCGGCGCCTGTGGCAGACTGGTCTCCGGATGCCGCTCTGATGATGAGCCCGCAGGCCGAACGTCTGGCCGGGCTGCTGATGGAGGATGATGCGCTGTTTCACCGTGCCTTGTCCGAGGCGCTAGACTTGTCACGCGAGGCGCCGGGGCTGCCGCTGTCTGGCGAAGACATGCAGGACGGGGAAATGACCATGCCGGTACCGACCCGGGGCAAGGCACATCTGAAGATCGCGGCCTATGCGGCGCAGCAATTGCGCGCGGACACTCGCATTGCGGCCTTTTCGATCAATGGGTGGGATACCCACAACCGGCAGGACAGGGCGTTGAAATCGGCGCTGGGCCGGTTGTCCGACACCGTGCTGGAGTTGAAGGCCGGTGTCGGCGCCGATGTCTGGGACAAGACGGCGGTGGTCGCGATGACGGAATTTGGTCGCACAGCGCGGGAGAACGGCACCGGTGGCACCGATCACGGAACCGGTGGCGCGATGCTGCTGGCGGGAGGGGCGATCCGCGGCGGCCGGATCTACGGGCGCTGGCCGGGGTTGGAGGAAGCCGCGCTCTATGACCGGCGTGACCTGATGCCGACGGCGGACGTGCGTGCACCCGCGGCCTGGATCCTGCGCGGCCTGACCGGGGTAGGGGTGGCCGATTTGGAGCAAACCGTGTTTCCGGGGCTGCGGATGGAGGATGATCTTGGCCTGCTGCGGTGACCCTGAAGGGGGCGCCGCGCTGGTCGGGTCAAAAGGATAGAACCGCTTCAGGCGGCGATAGCGGCCCCGAGGTCCGGGGCCTGTTTCGCCGTGCAGAGGTCAATGCTCGTGGCGGTAGATAACCATCGGTTCCCGCGTGTTGCGATCGCGGTTCTGGCGGATTTCGCGGGCGGCCTGGCGCGCCTGCAGATAGAGCACGATGGCCAGCGTGGCCGAGCCGATCAGAATCACTTCGAGCATGTCAGATCGCGATTTTCCGTTCGAGACGTTCCTGCACCATTCCCGCCAGCATTGCCGTGTCCGGGCCGATGGGGCGGCCAGCCATGCGGGCCTGGGCAAGGCTTGCCGCGGCATTGGCGAGCGGCTTGTCGCCTGCACTGCGTGCGACACCGCCAATGAACTGCGTCAGATAGTCCAGCGTGTTGCCTTCATGGTCTTCGTTCAGAACATCTGCCGCATGGGCCATATCGTCCTGAAAGGCGAGGAAATCCGGCTCGATGGTTTCATCCGACAGGTCCTGCAGGCTGGCGGGCTGCCGGTCGGCGGGCAGGCGCGACAGAATCGCATGTTGGAATGCGGCAAGTGAGGTGATCGGCTTGGCGAGGAAGCCGTCGGCGCCAGCCTTGAGCGTCTCTTCTTCAAGGCTTTCGTCGCCGGAAATGCCAAGGATGACGGAAACCCGCGGTGATCCCTGATTGATCTCGGCGATCAGTTCCGTGCCGGAGCCATCCGGTAGTCCCACATCGGCAATCACGACGGAAGGGCGGTATTCCTTCAGGTGTCGGCGGGCGGATTTCAGGCAATCGGCGCGCCGGATACGGGCGCCGCTGCGCAAACAGAGCAGGCGCAGCGCTTCGCAGGCAAAGCGACTGTCCTCGACCACCAGAATGGTCAGACCAAGAAGAGGGCGCCGTTTCGTCGGGAGACGGTGGGCGGCTGCAAACAGTTCCGAATCGTCCATTACTCATACTCCTTGCGGGATACTGACTGACGCTATGGATTTGAGGCTAATTAGAGGTTAACGCGATGCAGGAGATGCCAAGGCTGCGGGTTTTCCCCATGATTGCCTGCGGTTGCCCGGCATTCTCTGCAGCCGCCCGGTAGCGCGCGCCGTGCGCATTGGCGCACTTGCCCCCATTGGCTGGTCTCAGCATAAGGAAGTCGAACAGGATTTGAGAGGAGAATACACATCATGATCGGTCGTTTGAACCATGTCGCGATTGCCGTGCCCGACCTTGAGGCGGCCTCGGCTCAGTACCGTGATGCGTTGGGCGCCAAGGTCGGCGCACCGCAGGATGAGCCCGATCATGGTGTCACAGTTGTCTTCATCGAGCTGCCCAACACCAAGATTGAGCTGCTTTACCCGCTGGGGGATGACTCGCCCATCAATGGCTTCCTGGAAAAGAACCCCGCTGGTGGCATTCACCACGTCTGCTACGAGGTTGAGGACATTCTGGCTGCGCGGGATCACCTGAAGGCGCAGGGCGCGCGGGTTCTGGGCTCTGGCGAGCCGAAGATCGGTGCCCATGGCAAGCCAGTTCTTTTCCTGCACCCCAAAGATTTCAACGGTTGCCTGGTGGAACTGGAGCAGGTTTGAGGCTACCTGAGGCCAGCGCCGGACGTCGGCGCGCGGATATACAATAAAGGTGCGCTATGGGAATTACATCGGGACTGGTGCTTTATGCGGTGATCTGGTTCATGACCTTCCTGATCGTCATTCCGATCCGGCTTGAGACACAAGGTGACAAGGGGGAGATCGTGCCCGGCACCCATGCCGGCGCGCCCGAAAACCATTATCTGAAGCAGAAGGCGGTGATCACCACCATCGCGGCCTTTGTGATCTGGGCCATCGTGGCAGGAATAATCCTGTCCGGAGTGATCAGCGTGAATGATTTCGACTGGTTCGACCGGCTGCCCGATCCAAAATAGCGCCTCTTGAGAAAACGCGGTCCGGGGGGATGCCCCCGGACCGTTGATCTGTTCGCCGTCAGACCCTGCGCCACAGGCCGTGGAATATATGGGTGAAGGTGGCCGCGCCCAGGATCGGAATCACTAGGTTCACCAGCGGCACTGACAGCGGCATCGCCATCAACGTGCCTGCGATCCAGATGGTTCCCATGTGCTTGCGCCGCATCTTGCGGGCCTCTGGCATTCCGATGCGTCTGGCGGCGGCCAGGGTGAAGTATTCCCGGCCCAGAAAGAACCCGTTCAGCCCCCAGAAAATGAACATCGCGATGGGCGGGAACATCAGATAAAGCACCAGCGCCAGCAGGTTCGCGGCGATCAGCACGCCAAGGAAATTGACCGTGTCGCGCAGCGCCTCCACGATCGTTGGATCAGAGGCAGAGGGGAGCTGAGGGAAATGCTTGTCCTCAACCGCCTGTGCCACCTGATCCAGAAACATCGAAGTGATGGCCGAGGCGACCGGGACCATCAGAAAGACCGACAGTCCCATCATCAGAAGGATCGACCCGAAGGACAGGATATCGTCCAGCCACGTCACCTCCCCGAACAGGGGCAGGGTGACCTGCGGGCCGACCAGCCACTGCACCAGAAAGAAGAACATCACATATGTGGCGATCAGTAGCGCAAAGGTCAGCCCGACACCCAGCAAAAGAACCCTGCGAAAGCGTGGATCCCCAGTCTGGGCCAGGGACTTGAAAAAGGCGTCAAAGATCATGCGTCGATCCAGCTGGTGATGCGCTCCAGATCCGGGCGCGGGCGTTCCGGCGGCTTGGTACCTTCGGTGGCAATATGGATGAAGCCGGCGATGCGTTCGTGCGGCGCCAGCGACAGGGCCTCTTCGCAGAACTGGCGGTCGTGGCTGACCCAGCCAGAGAGCCAATTCGCCCCCCATCCTGCCGCCAGCGCCGCATTGAGCAGCGCAAGGCAGACAGCACCCGCGGAATAGGTTTGTTCGATGGCCGGGATCTTGGGGCTGTCGGTCTGCACCTCAATCACCGCGACGGCCAGTTGGCCAAGCTCGAACTGGCTGCGCCCCTTGGCGATATCCTCGGGCGATTTTCCCAGCCGCTCACCTGCGGCTGTGGTTAGCTCTGCAAGCCGTACCATGGCGGGTTTTTCGATGACGATGAAGCGCCAGGGCTCCAGCTTGCCGTGATCGGGCGTGCGGGCGGCGGCGGTCAGCAAAACCTGCAACTCGTCCCGGCTGGGGACCGGTGCGACCAACGTCTTCGCGGGGCGGGAGCGGCGATTCAGAAGGAAATCAAGGGCGGCAGCATTCTGTTCTGGCATATGTGAAACCTTTTTACATCAAGGTTTTATATGCTGGCTGGCGCGTGTTTTTCAAGGGGCGGTTCGGTGATTATCGCGGCGCGCGGTGCGGCAGCAATTATTCCCAGACCATGCGCTGGCCGCTGAGGCAGGCATGCAACGAGCCGGGCGGGATCAAACCAAGGTCCTGGAAGAAGGTGAAGTAATCCATGTGACCGATGTATTCAGCAATCCGGTCCCCTTCAAACCGCGCCATGAGACAATCGTAGGCGACAATCATTTCCGCGGTCGAAAGGCACTTGGCTGAAATGCGAATGCGCATCGAGATCCAGTCGTCCTGTTCGATCGCATTCATAACCTCAAAGGAGGACGGTCCGACCAAGCCCTGTACAACGAGTTTGAATTCGACCCATTCCATCATCGGAATGATCTTACCTCCGGTGACAGGTCCGCAAAAGGTCGCCTCCTCGGTGAAATACCGACCCAAATCGAAGTCACCGGGATCTCCGAGGGCGGCATTCAGGAAATCAAGAATGATCGATTTTTTGCCCATAGGAGGTAACACCGAATACACAGGAGCCGCGCAGGCCCAACCAAACACATCTCAGGCGGTGCGAACCGCGTAACTTAACCTCACGTATTTTGAAGCGATCGTGGCTTGCTGTACAGCAGCTTGTTTCGGACCGTTGCAGCATTGCAATTGGTGCTGGTGTTTTGAGGGGCGGCAGGGCATCAAATCGACATGGGAAAACCAAAGAAGAAAGATCTACCGGACCTTGCGGACCTGGCCGTTGCGGGGCTGGAGATCCAGGTGCGGGCCACGCCAAAGGCGGCGCGCAACGCGATCACCCGGACCGAGGCGGGGCTGAAGGTCTCGGTCACCGTGGCGCCGGAAAACGGCAAGGCCAATGCCGCAGTCGCGGATTTACTGGCTCGGGCCATGGGCGTTGCGCCCTCTGCTCTGGAGCTGCGCCGGGGCGCCACATCACGGGACAAGGTTTTTGTCTATCGCGGCTCATGAACCAGATGCGGGATCCTGCGGCGTGGCCTCATCCGGAACCAGGCGATAAACGCCTTCGGGCAGGTCCAGCGCAGCGGCCAGATCGCGCAGCTGGCTGTATGAGAGGGTGATCTTCTCTACCCTGTCGGTGCGAGGATCGAATTGCTCCACAGTCACGCATTCCGCAAAGGCGTTGATAGTCACATCTTCCAGCAAAGGGCGCTCGCCCTCATCCACCAGGGTAACGACGGTCGAGTCGAATTCGTGTTCGATGGTAAACATATCCCGATGTTGCCACCTTGGTGCTGTGATTGGCAAGTGTTTGCGCGCGCACCAGAAATGTGACGCGAACCTCCGCTGACGGCTGCAAGACTGGCTGCAGAATCCGGCTGTCTGCGATTGAACCTCGGTTGGGTCCCGGCCTATGATCGGGCGATGACGTCAAGGACAGGCCGATGCGCTCCATTCTGAAAACAGTCTCGCTTTGCGCACTCAGTGTTTTGAGCGCCTGCGGCGTTCCCGGTGCCCCGCCGCCCGGCGGCGGAGCGGTTGCTCCGGCAACATCCGGGGCGCGGGTGTCTGGCCTTTCGCCAGCCGAAGCTCGGGCAACCTTTGCCACCGTCGCCAGCCGGGTTGAACCGGTGGCCGAACGCACCTGCCGGACGCAGACCAGTGGTATGAATTGCGACTATCTGATCCGGATCGATCCCGACGCCAAGGCGCCGCCGAATGCCTACCAGAGCCTGTCGCAGTCCGGCCGCCCGGTAATCACCTTCACCCGCTCTATGCTGGGGCAGATCGCCAACGCGGATGAGCTGGCCTTTGTCATGTCGCACGAGGCCGCGCACCATATCCGCGCGCATCTGGCCCGCCAGCAGCAGAACGCAGTGGCGGGTTCCGTGTTGCTGGCCGGGCTTGCCACCCTTGCCGGAGGCAGCGCGGCGGATATCTCCAACGCGCAGGATCTGGGCGCCATCGTCGGCGCGCGGGGATATTCCAAGGAATTCGAACTGGAGGCGGATCAGCTCGGCACCATCATTACGCATCAGGCCGGATACCGGCCCAGCGTTGGCGTACAGTTCTTCTATCGCCTGCCGGATCCTGGCGACAAATTTCTTGGCAGCCATCCGGCCAATCCGGACCGGGTGCGCGTGGTGCAGCAGACCATCACCCGCTACGGGCTGAACTGATCATGGCTGACAATCGTGCAGATGCAGCGCCCGAGATGAAAAAACTGGGCGTGGTCCTGACCGACCGGGGGTCACGCTATGCGGTGACCGGCGCCCGGGTTACGTCGCGCGCCGAAGTCGACGCGGTGCTGGCGGCACTGAAAACCGACCGCGCCTACGCCAAGGCCACCCATAACACCTGGGCGGCGATGCTGCCGACGGGCGCGCTCAAGGCCGACGACGGAGAGAGCGGCGCCGGGATGGTGATCCTGCGGATGATGGAGCGGGAAGGGCTGCAAGATCACCTGATCATCGTCACCCGCTGGTATGGCGGCAAGAAACTGGGCGGCGACCGCTTTCGCCGGGTTCAGGACGCGGTGCGCGCCTATCTGAACCCCGCCTAGGCCCGCGTCACGCGATTGACCTGCATCAAGGTCCGGGGCCGGGCCTGTGGTATTTTCTGGCGTGACACGCAGCCAGGAGAACGCGCGATGGATGATTGCGGGATCAAGGACAAAGCTAAGCTGAAGACGCACGCGGCCCTTTTTGATGAAATGGGGCAGGCGGTTGGGCTGGATCTTCAGGAAGAGGCCATCGCCGGGCGGCTGAATTTCGATGAAATCGCCGAAGCGGTGCTGCGCTGCACCCGCTGCGCCCATCCGGAGACCTGCCAGAAATGGTTGCAATCGCCTGCGCGTGCAGATGCGGCGGCAGACACTCCTGATTATTGCCGCAACCGCGATCTGCTGGGATATCTGCGCGAACCGGTTGCCTGATCTGGCAGCCTTTGGGGAGGATCAAGACATGCATCCATTGGGGGACGCGCTGTATCACCTGAGGCTTCTGGGGCTGATGGGCAAAACCACCGAGGCCGATCTGGTCGAGGCCTTTGAGGCAGGCCGCATCAGTTCCGAGGACTGGGCGGATATGGTCAACCGCTGCCGGGCCTGCGAGGGTATCGGGACTTGCGAACGCTGGCTCGCTGCCCATGACAAAGCCGAAGAGGCACCCGGCTGCTGCAAGAATGCCAAGGTCCTGCTGCGCCTGCGGGCCGAGAAGGAAAAAGCAGAGGCCTGAGGCCGCAGACAAGGCTGGAGAATGCCTGTGGGCGCTCACTGGTCAAGGCCAAAGAGGCGGTGCTCCCGCTGAAAACATCCATTCCCAAAGCCACACGCGCGTACTATATGCGCAGCCATGACCAGCAATCCGCCAGACCTCCGCCCCGACCTCGCCCCGAAAGCCCAGTTCGGTGATGCCCCGCGCAAAGACCAGCCGACCCTTGGCATGGTGTCGCTCGGCTGCCCCAAGGCGTTGGTGGACAGTGAGCGCATCCTGACCCGGCTGCGCGCCGAAGGATACGGCATCTCTGCCGATTACGCGGGCGCCGATGCGGTGATCGTCAATACCTGCGGGTTCCTCGACAGTGCCAAGGCCGAAAGTCTGGACGCCATCGGTGAGGCGCTGAAGGAAAATGGCAAGGTCATCGTCACTGGCTGCCTTGGCGCCGAGCCGGATTATATCCGCGAACATCATCCGCGCATTCTGGCCGTCACCGGTCCACACCAGTATGAACAGGTGCTGGATGCCGTACACGCCGCGGTGCCGCCTGCGCCCGATCCCTTTGTCGACCTGCTGCCTGCCACCGGCGTCAGCCTGACGCCCCGGCACTTCAGCTATCTGAAGATCTCGGAAGGCTGCAATCACAAGTGCAAGTTCTGCATCATCCCGGACATGCGCGGGCGGCTGGCCTCGCGCCCCGCCCACGCCGTGCTGCGCGAGGCGGAAAAGCTGGTGGACGCAGGCGTGCGCGAACTTCTAGTGATCAGTCAGGATACCTCGGCTTATGGGCTCGACCGCAAATACGATGTGAACCCCTGGAAAGAGGGCGAGATCCGCAGCCATATCACCGATCTGTCCCGCGCGCTGGGGCAGTTGGCGCCTGCATCGGACCTTTGGGTGCGGCTGCATTATGTCTACCCGTATCCGCACGTGCGCGAATTGATCCCGCTGATGGCGGACCCGGACAACGCGCTTCTGCCCTATCTGGACATCCCCTTTCAGCACGCCCACCCGGATGTGCTGAAACGCATGGCACGCCCCGCAGCGGCGGCGAAAACGCTGGACGAAATCCGCGCCTGGCGCGAGATCTGCCCGGAGATCACCCTGCGCTCCACCTTCATCGTCGGCTACCCGGGGGAGACGGAGGCCGAGTTCCAGCATCTTCTCGACTGGATGGATGAGGCGCAACTCGACCGGGTTGGCTGTTTCAAATACGAAAACGTCGACGGCGCGCGCTCCAACGATCTGCCGGATCACGTGGCCGAAGAGGTAAAGCAGGAGCGCTGGGAACGCTTCATGGAAAAGGCGCAGGCGATTTCCGAGGCCAAGCTGGCGGCCAAGGTCGGCCAGACCATGCAAGTCATCGTGGACGACATCGACGAAGACGGCATCGCCACCTGCCGCACCAAGGCCGACGCGCCTGAGATCGACGGCAACCTGTTCATCGACGAGGGCACCGAAGGTCTGAAGGTGGGCGATCTGGTCACCGTCGAAGTTGACGAGGCCGGGGAATATGACCTTTGGGGGGCACTGGTCGCTGGCTGGTAAGCTCCGCTCACATCTGAAGGCTGTTTCTTGGTTCAATAGGCTCCGTGGCTTGTGCCGGGGGCTGTCCGCTGATGAAATTTCCGATGCGGCAATGGTGAAGTCTGTCCGCGACACTGTCCGGGCCAACCGACTATTGCGCCTTGCGGGGCGCACTGTATCCTCGGGGGAAACAGGCAGCGGAGGGTGCTATGCGGCTGATCATTCGGGTTCTTTCGGCAATATTGCTGACGCTTGCCGTGTTGATCGGGGTGGTCTTCATGCTGCCGGGAGAGAAAGTCGCGGCGCTGGCGGCGCAGCAGCTGGAGGCGCAGACCGGCCGCAAGCTTGAGTTTCAGGGCGAGGTGGGCTTCAGCCTCTGGCCGGTGCTTGGGGTCAGAACCGAAGGCGTGACCCTGTCGAATGCCGATTGGGCGGGACCCGAGCCGATGCTGCGGGCGGCGCGGATGTCCATCGGGATCGCTGCCGCCGATCTGCTGCGCGGCAAGGTGCGGGTGACCGAAGTGACCGCCTTGCTGCCGCATCTGAACCTGTCGACCCGCGCTGATGGCACCGGGAACTGGGTGATGTCGCCCAAGGCAACCCCAGGTGCGGAGACTGACGCCTCCCCGCAGGAGAGCAGCGATCTGGCGGTTCAGATCGAAAAGTTGACCCTGACCGGGGCCTCGCTGCGCTATGCGCCGCATGGAGGTACGCCGGTTGAGATGAAGGCCATCGATCTGGCGCTCAGCTGGCTGGATCCCGGCGGTACCGTGGATATGGAGATGACGTTGCGCCCGGTCGAGGCGCCGGTTCAGGTGAAGGCAGAGATCGGCACATTTGCGGAATTCCTCACCGGGCGGGTGTCTTCGGTCGGAGGGACTGTCAGCGGGCCCGGCGGCGTGCTGCTGTTCGACGGCCGGGCCGGGATCGATGGCGCAGGATCAGGGCGGGTGACGCTGAAAACTTCGGATAGTGCCGGTTTCATTGCGGCGCTGGGCGGTGGTGAGGTCTCTCTCCCCAAGGGGCTGGGGCAGGCTGCTGTGGTCGGCGCCGATGCCACCTATACGCCGGATGGGCGTCTGGCGCTGCGCGATCTGTCACTGGATCTGGATGGCAACACCCTGCAGGGGGCTGCGGATCTTGTCATGGCGGATGTGCCAGAGGTGACGGCGCAGCTGTCGGCTGGTGCGCTGTCCTTTCCGGGGCTGGACTCGCCCGTCGAGAGCAGTGGATCGGGCGCGGGCAGTGCGCCCGATGGTTGGCCCAAGGAACAGATTGATGCCTCGGCCCTGTCAGCCTTCAACGGCATCGCTGTCCTGACCTTCCAGAGCCTTTCGGCGGCGGGGTATAACCTTGGCGAAAGTAAGCTGACATTCAGTTTGGACCGCGCCCGCGCGGTGCTGAAGGCCCAGCCTGCCACCATGTTCGGCGGGCAGGTGACCGGGCAGGTTGTGGCCAACAACCGCAACGGCCTGTCGGTGGGCGGCAAGCTGTCCTTCAACGATATCCAGCTGGAACAGGCGCTTGGGCAGACGGCGGGTTACGACCGCTTGCATGGCGCCGCGCTGGGGGAGATCGAATACCTGGGCGTTGGCAATTCGGTGGATGCGATCATGCGCTCGCTCAACGGCAAGGGCTGGTTGGAGGCAGGCAAAGGCTTTTTCACCGGTTTCGACCTTGAGGACCTGATGCGCTCCGGCTCGGGCAATGGCGGCAGCACGGTGTTCGAACAGTTGACTGGCAGCTACACGATCGCAAACGGCAACCTGCAGAACGAGGATCTATTGGTCATCATCAAGGGGCTCAGGGCCGAAGGTGCAGGCCGGATCGGTTTGGGCGCGCGGGATCTGGATTACCGTTTCACGCCCACCCTGCAGGGAGCGGATGGCGGCGCCGGGCTGTCGATCCCTGTTGCTATCACCGGACCGTGGAGCGCGCCAAAGATCCGGCCCGATCTGAAATCCGCCCTGCAGCCGCAGATCGACGAGATCGAGCAGGAAGCCAAGGACCGCGTGCGCGAAAAGCTGAGCGAGGAGCTGGAAACCGAGATCGCGCCGGAGCAGGACCTGAACGAGGTGATCAAGGACCGGATTGAGCAGGAAGCCAAGGACCAGCTGCTGCGGCTGTTGCAGGGTAACTGAGCCGGGCCGGAAGGCGCTTCTGTGCAGAAATGAAAAAGCCGCGCCCACCAAAGCTGGGCGCGGCGGTCGTCCGGGCCATGGCCCGGGCGAAAGACCTTCAGTCAGTCAACAACTTGATCAGATCGTCTGATCGTAGTCCCCGACCAGCGGTTCGGTGCGGATCACCGCATCGATATCGGCAAAGATCGCGCGCAGCTCTTCTTCGCTGTCGCTGCTTTCGCAAACCACCACCAGGTTCGGCGTGTTGGAGGAGGCGCGCACCAGCCCCCAGGATCCATTGTCCAGGATCAGGCGGGCGCCGTTGACGGTGACTACTTCCTTGATGGCGCGACCTGCGATTTTCTCGCCAGCCTCGGCCTTGGCCACCAGTTTGGCAACAAGGCGCTCCAACACGTCGTATTTCTCGGTATCGGCGCAATAGGGGGACATGGTTGGGGTCGACCAGGTCTTGGGCAGCGCCTTGCGGAGATCCGACATTTTCATGTCTGGGTTGCGGTTCATCAGTTTGCAGATCTCGACCGCCACGCGCATGCCGCAGTCATAGCCGCGGCCCACCGGTTCGGCGAGGAAGTAGTGGCCGGATTTTTCAAACCCCGCCAGCGCGCCGATTTCCTTCACGCGCCGTTTCATGTGGCTGTGGCCAGTCTTCCAGTAATCGGCTTTGACGCCGTTTTTCTGCAGCTCGGGGTCCGAGGCAAACAGACCGGTGGATTTCACATCAGCGACAAAGGTCGCGTTCGGATAGATCTTGCTGAGGTCTCGCGCCATGATGACGCCAACCTTGTCGGCAAAGATCTCTTCGCCTTCGTCATCCACCACGCCGCAGCGGTCGCCATCGCCATCAAATCCGAGCGCGAAATCCGCACCCGAGGCTTTGACGCTGTCGGACATGTCGTGCAGCATTTCCATGGCTTCGGGGTTGGGGTTGTAGTTGGGGAAGGTGTAGTCCAGCTCGTTGTGGCTGGGTACCACCTCGACGCCGATCCGCTCGAACAGCTCGGGGCCAAAGGCCGAGGCGGTGCCGTTGCCGGTGGCGCAGACCACCTTCAGCTTGCGGGTCATCTTGAAGTCGCCGACCAGATCATCGAGGTAGGCTTCCTTGACGCCATCGACGAATTCATACGAGCCGCCATCGCGGGCCACGCCTTCGCCGTTGAGGACGATATCACGCAGCTCGGCCATTTCATCCGGGCCGTGGGTCAGCGGGCGCTCAAAGCCCATCTTTACGCCGGTCCAGCCATTCGGGTTGTGACTGGCGGTGACCATGGCGACGGCAGGCACATCCAGATGGAACTGCGCGAAATAGGCCATGGGAGAGACCGCCGGGCCGATGTCCTTGACGCGGATGCCGGCCTGCATCAGGCCCAGGATCAGCGCCTGCTTGATCGCCAGAGAATAGTCGCGGTAGTCATTGCCGACCGCGATCACCGGCTCAATCCCGCGTTTGTGGATCTGGGTGCCAAGGCCAAGGCCAAGGGCCGTCATGCCGGGCAGGTTGATTTCCTCGGGGTATTTCCAGCGGGCGTCATATTCGCGAAAACCGGTCGGCGTGATCATCGGATCGCGCAGGAAGGACCAGGTGTTCGGGGTGACGGGGGAGATCGGTTTAGTCATTAAATTCACTTTCGGGCATCAAATCGAAATCGGGTTTGCCTTGGCGAGCTGGTCAAAGGCCATCAACGTCTCGATCAGTTTCGGCATCTGGTCGAGATAGATCATATTGGGGCCATCCGAGGGGGCGCTATCGGGATCTTCGTGGGTCTCGATGAAAACCGCACCGATGCCCAGGGAAACGGCAGCCCGGGCCATGACAGGCGCGAATTCACGCTTGCCACCCGAAGAGCCGCCCTGTCCACCGGGTTGCTGCACCGCGTGGGTCGCATCCATCACCACGGGATAGCCGGTCTGCGCCATGATCGGTAGCGAGCGCATATCCGCCACCAGCGCGTTGTAGCCAAAGGAGGCGCCCCGTTCAGTCAGCAGGATGTTCTCATTGCCGGTGCTTTCCACCTTGGCCACCACATTGGCCATGTCCCAGGGCGCCAGAAACTGCCCCTTCTTGATGTTGACGGCCTTGCCGGTCTTGCCCGCTGCCAGCAGCATATCGGTCTGGCGGCACAGGAAGGCGGGGATCTGCAGGATATCCACGGCTTCGGCGGCTACGGCGCATTGTTCCTCGGTGTGCACATCGGTCAGCACCGGCACGTCGAATTCACGGCGGATATCGCTGAGAACCTTCAGCCCCTCGTCAAGACCAAGGCCGCGCTTTCCTGACAGAGAGGTCCGGTTGGCCTTGTCGTAGGAGGCCTTGAACACATATTGCGCCCCGGCGGCCGCGCAGGCCTCTTTCATTTTGCCTGCAATCATGCGGGCGTGGTCGGCGGTTTCCAGCTGGCAAGGACCGGCAATCACTGTCAGGGGACAGTCATTGCCGATCGTCAGCCCGGCGATTTTGATGTGTTTCATAGCGTTAAGAGGATACCTGTTCCCGGAGAATGGATGCTGTAAGCGAGCACATCAGGTAAATACCGGAAAAGATCAGGAAAGCCAAAATCGTATTTTCGAACTTGCGCGGATAGGAGGGTTCCTCGCTGGGAACCGGTTCAACCGCGGTAGTCAGGTAACGGACCTGACGGTTGGCCTCCATGCGGGTGGTTTCCACTTGCTGCAAGGCCGATTGCAGCATCAGATCGCGGGTCGCAAGGTCGGCCTGAGCCATCTGGATCTGCACGCTGAGGCTGGCGAGCGAGTTTTCGCCAGCAGCGGCATCGGTCATCCGGTCGTTGAGCCGCTGAATCAACGCCTCCAGACGGGAGATATCAGCCTCTGCACCGGCCACCTTGGCCTGGTTGGGGCGGGTGTTGTCCATCAGTGCGGCCAGTTCCAGCTCCTTCTCCTGCAGCTGGACCTCAAAGGTGGAGATCTGCGAACGCAGGGACAGGATCACGCCTTCGGGGTCCAGAACCGCGCCTTTTTGCTGCAGCCGCACCAGATGTTCCTGAGCCTGACGGCGTTTCGTCTCTGCCAGTTCGAGCGCGGCCTCTGCCTCGCCCACCTGATCGGAGCGTTTCTGTTCGGACAGGTGGTTTACCTTTTCCTGCGCATAGGAGATCAGCCGGTCCGAGAATTCCGCAGAGACCACCGGATCAGCCGCGGTGACTTCCATCCGGATCACGCCCTCGGTCGGATCATAGCCGATTTTGACGTTGCGCGAGTAGATCTTGTAAGCCTGTTCGTTGCTTGCGGCTGGGTCCAGACGTTGAATCGGGTCGATCCAGTCCTGGGTGAAATGCGCCTTGAAGCCGACTTCTTCATCCAGCCGCAGCATGGCTTCCTTGGATTGCAGAAAGCTTTGTACCGCGGTGGAATCCTGGCTGGTGGCAAATTGCGTGCCCGACAACAGACCGCTCATCGACCCGGCGCTGTCGGCCTTGAGCACCAGAAATTCGGACTTGGCCGAATACATCGGCGTTGCCACGGCATAGAAATAGTATCCGGTGATCAGCGTCGGCAGCATCACGAAAAAGCTGAGCCGCCCCAAAAGCAGCCACAGCTTGCGACGCCGCCGCTTGGCGATATCGCGCTGGATTTCCTGGATTTCTTTGTTGCGCCGCTCTGCCGGGCTCAGCTCGGTCGAGGGCAGGGTCGTCTTGGCGGCGGGCACGGTCTGCGGCAGCTGGATCGCGCCGGGGTCCGGAGCGCCCTCTGGCCGGGCCTTGTTCTGCGGGACCACCAGTTCCAGCATGTTGGAACGCTTGAAGGGATCAATCCCTTTCAGGCGGAGCAGGCGGACGGCTTCGAAATCCGAGGTAACCGGCAGATTGTGCTGCTGCGCCACGCGCCGTGCCATGCGCAGCTGACGGCCGGTCAGCCCTTCGCGGCGGATCTCGTCGATATCCGTGGAGGTCTTGGTCTCACGCGCGCTGCTGACCTGGCCGGACATAGCCTGCCCGGTTGCGGCGCTGGGTTTCGCGTCTTTTTGCCCTGCTGAAGCCGTGGCCTGAGTGGATTTGACCTCAGACGCGCTAGCCTGCGTTGTTGCTCCTGCGGCTTTGGCGCTGCTGTCGGGGCCTGGGGCCTCGACAGGGCGCGCTGCAGCGGCAGCGGCGCCGCCGCTCGATGTGCGGCGGATGCGGAATTTCTTAGCCTTGGGTTTGGTAGTCATAGAGCTGCTTTGCCTCTTCCAAGGTTTCAAACATATGCAATTGCCCGTCCATCAGAACGGCTGCGGAGCGAGCGAATTTTTCCAGCGTTTTAGGCTGGTGGGACACGATCACGATGGTGGTCGTCTGCAGGCGCTCCTGCAAAATCGAGCCGGCCTTGCGGTTGAATTCCACATCGGTCGTGCTGGGCATGCCTTCGTCGATCAGATAGATATCGAAATCCAGCGCCAGCATCAGCGAAAAACTGAACCGTGCCCGCATGCCCGAGGAATAGGTGCCAAGGGGTTGGTCGAAGTATTCGCCAAGCCCGCAAAGCCAGCGGCAGTAGGCTTCGACATAATCCGGGTCCAGCCCATAGAGTTTGGCGATGTAACGGCTGTTTTCCATGCCGGACAGGCGGTTGATGACGCCGCCCATGAACCCCAGCGGAAAGGAAATCTTGCAGCCTCGCCGGATTTCGCCCTCGTCCGGTTTCTCAAGACCCGCCATCATGTTGATCAGAGTGGTCTTGCCGGTGCCGTTCGGGGCCAGAATGCCCATGGATTTGCCCAGCTCCACGCGAAAAGACACCCGGTCAAGGATCACCTTGCGCTGGGTGCCGGTCCAGAAGGACTTGCTGACATTTTCAAACTCAAGCATGGCTTGTTCCGGTCTTGCCTGTCTGGTCCGTTGTCCGGCCTCTTGCCTCGGATGGCCCTAAAAAAGGACCGCTGCACTGTGCCACGGTTCTGATCGCGGCGATTTGATCAGGTTTGGTTACCTGAATTATATTAACGTCCTACGCGTGAAATCGGGCTTTGTTATGTCAAATTGTGACATAAATTCTGAACCGCTGCTTTACTCTTCGTCCATGGACAGGGCAGCAAGCGGTCGATGCAGCTGGGCGAGGACAATTTGGGCCATTCTATAGCGATTTTGTTTCCAAAAGGGAAACGATGATGAGGCAAAGTTTCCATGACTGCGCGGCGCTGACGCAGGAGATTTCCGGTTGCCGCCTTTGTGCGCAGCGGTTTGCCGCCACGGCCACGCGGCATGCGCCCCGCCCGGTGGTCTGGTTCCGCCCCTCAGCACGGATCCTGATCGCGGGGCAGGCGCCGGGTCTGCGGGTCCATGACAGCGGACGCCCCTATACGGATGCCTCCGGCGACCGGTTGCGCCAGTGGCTGGGGGTTTCCGAGGATGTTTTCTATGACCGGGACCAGATCGCCATCGTCCCGATGGCCTTTTGTTTTCCGGGGTATAACGCGAAAAAGGCGGATCTGCCGCCGCCGCCGGAATGCGCCCGCACCTGGCAGCACAGGGTGATGTCCGTCCTTCCCGAGGTTGAGCTGACGGTGCTTGTGGGAGGCTATGCGCAGCAGCATCATCTGGGGAAAAAGGCCCGGGTTAGCGATACGGTGGCCGATTGGCGCGCGCATGCGCCGCGCGTCTTTCCCTTGCCTCATCCGTCCTGGCGCAATACCGCATGGCTGAAACGCCACCCCTGGTTTGAAACAGATCTGCTGCCCGCGCTGCGGCACCGGGTCAAGGAGCTTTTGTGATGACAATGCCAACGCCGCTGGATCAGGCCCACGCACAGATGGAGGCAGAGCCCGCGTCGGATGCCGCGCGTCTGCGGTTCTACGAACGGCTATCGGATGCCGAACTCTTTCTGATGCTGGAAAAGGAAGTCGAGAACGACAAGCTGGAGCCGGCCCTGTTCGACACGCCCGAGGGGCGCTTCGTCCTGGTTTTCGACCGCGAAGAGCGGCTCGCCCAGTTCGCCGGGCGCGCGGTGCCCTATGCGGCGCTGGCCGGGCGGGGAATCGTGCAGATGCTGTCGGGGCAGGGGATCGGTCTGGGCGTCAATCTTGAGGTCGCCCCCTCTGCCATGCTGATCCCGGCCGAGGCGATTGGCTGGCTTGAAGAAACTCTGGGTCATGCGCCGGATCAGGTAGAGGCGGCCATCGAAAGCTTCCTGCCGCCCGCCGGTCTTCCGGATCTTCTGCTGACGGCGCTGGATACCAAACTGGCGACTGCGGCTGGGCTGGCGCAATCGGCCTATCTGGTAGCAGTGCGTTACCAGGGTGGCGGGCAGGGGCATCTGCTGGGCTTTGTCGATGCCAAGGACGCCGCGCGGGATGCCCTGGCCAAGGCGGTGGGCGAGGCGCTGACCTTTTCCGGGATCGAGGCCGGGGCGCTGGATGTCGGGTTTTTCCAGGCGTCGGATAGGGCTGCGGCCAGCCTGTCACGGGTAGGGCTGCGGTTTGATCTGCCGCAGCCAGAGGCGCCGCAGGTCTATCAGCCGGTCGCGCCCGGCAGCGATCCGGACAAACCACCGCGTTTGAAATAATCAGTTCGCGTGGCACGGCGGCGACCCGCCGTGCCTTTCATGCAGGGGCGGACGGGGCAGGGCGCCCACGTCCGCTGACTGTCAGTCTCAGCTGTCTTCGGTTTCCAGCTTGTCTTGGGTGCGGGTGTCGAAATCACCGGCGTCATGGCGCTCGCGCAGCTGGGTGTGCAATTCGCCAAAGGCGCGGTTGACCATGCGGCCACGGCTGACCGCGGGGCGCGCGTCGATGTCCTTGGCCCAGCGCACGACATTGGTGTAGCTCGCTACGTCGAGGAACTCTGCCGCATCGTACAGGCGGCCCAGCACCAGCTGGCCGTACCAGGCCCAGATCGCCATGTCGGCGATGCTGTAGTCATCCCCGGCGATGAACGCGTTGCCATCAAGCTGGCGTTCCAGAACGTCTAGCTGACGCTTGGTTTCCATGGCGAAACGGTCGATCGGATACTGCCATTTTTCCGGCGCATAGGCGTAGAAATGGCCAAAACCGCCGCCCAGATAAGGCGCGCTGCCCATCTGCCAGAACAGCCAGTTCATCACTTCGGTGCGCTCCGGCCCGGACTTGGGCAGGAACTCGCCGAATTTCTCGGCCAGGTGCACTAGGATCGAGCCGGATTCAAACACTCGAACCGGGGTGTCGCCGCTGCGGTCCATCAGGGCAGGGATTTTTGAGTTAGGGTTGATGTCGACAAAGCCCGATCCGAATTGATCGCCTTCGCCGATGTTGATCAGCCAGGCGTCGTATTCGGCGCCGGAGTGGCCCTTTGCCAGCAGCTCTTCGAACATCACGGTGACCTTGACGCCATTGGGGGTGGCCAGCGAGTAGAGCTGGAAGGGATGCTTTCCGACCGGCAGTTCCTTGTCGTGGGTGGCGCCTGCGATGGGACGGTTGATCGAGGCGAAGCGTCCGCCGCTTTCCTGTTCCCAAGTCCAGACTTTCGGCGGGGTATAGCTCGTATCACTCATGTGGATGGGCCCTGTTCTGTATGTGGTGGCGGGCGGCGCGGGGCGCGGCCCGGTTCGGATTGACGTCTCTGACGTAGGATACTCGTCAAAAATTCCAATGACTGGAAGGTGTGGGTGCGATCTTTTTCGTGCAACCGTGCAGGGGGCGGCCTGCGGTCACGCAGAGACACAGCTGTGTGAGCGCCCCTTCGCAAAGGGTCTGCGCCGGATATTGTAGATGCAGTTGTAGTGGACCGGCAGACCGGTGGAGCAGGACCCCCTGTGTCACGTCATGTCCCGGATCGGTGCCGAATGAGGAAAGGATCAAGACATGAAACGTTTTGCACTGGCTGCCATCGCGGCCCTGACAATTGGAAGCTCTGCCTTTGCAGGGGAGCAATATATTGACGGCACCGGTTTTGCGGTCTCTGGCTATGACGTGGTTGCCTATCGCAGCCTCACCCAGGTGCCGGTGGGCGAGGTGCAGCCTGCCGCAGTGCCGGGCCGTGCGGATATCGTGGCCGAGTACAACGGTGCCCGCTTTGCCTTTGCCAGCGAAGAGAACCGCGAGATGTTCCTGAAGAACCCGGAATACTACGCGCCGCAGTATGACGGGCACTGCGCCTATGGGGTATCCAAGGGCGGCAAGGTGCCGGCCAACCCGAACCTGTGGCGGATCGTGGATGACAAGCTGTACCTCAACATCACCAAGAACGTGGTGGGCTTCTGGGAAGAGGACATCCCCGGCAATATCAACATCGCCGAAGGCAACTGGCCGGGTATCGAGCCGGATGAAGCCTCGGAACGGGTTATCCCTAATTTCGAGTCCTCTGCGCCTGAGGGGAACTGAGCAGCAGCGGGGCTGCCCCTTTTCAGGCACCCCACGAAATTCCATGTGACAATAAAAAGCCCCGCACGGGAACGGCGGGGCTTTTTTGATTGGGAAAAAAGGTCCAAAATGCGAGCAGTGGGCCCGGAGCCGATTACCGTTTGCGGTCGCGGCGGGCGCTCATCGGCTGGAAGGCGACGCCGACGTGGGCTTCGCAATAGGGTTTGCCTTGCTGAACGGGCAGACCGCAGAACCAGAAATCCTCGGTCGCGGGGTCGCCCACCGGCCATTTGCAGGTGCGTTCGGTCAGCTCCATCAGCGTCAGCTTCTTGGCCTTCTTTTCGATCTCGTTGACCTTGGCCAGGGCTTCGGGGCTGATCTCATTGGCAGAAGGCTGCGGCGGCAGCGGCTGACCAGCCGGAATGATCTGCTTGCGGGCCGGAATGGCGGCCTTGGTTTCAGGCGCGCTGGCAGCGGCCGCAGGCGGCGGAGTTGCCGGACGGGCCGGTTCCGTCTTTGGCTGTGGCTTTGGCTTTGGCGCCGGTTTGGCAGCGGCAGCAGCTGCCGGTTTTTCCTTGGGCTCGGCGGCTTTGGCGCCACCGGCTGCGCGGTTGGACAGGCCGAGGCGGTGCACCTTGCCAATCACGGCGTTGCGGGTGACCCCGCCCAGCTCCTTGGCGATCTGGCTGGCCGACTGACCTTCGCCCCACATTTTCTTGAGCAATTCGACGCGCTCGTCTGTCCAGGACATATGTTGCCTTTCCAAGCTGAAAGCGGCCCCAGAATCCTGCGGCCGCCATCGAGTTCCGATATAAACGCCTATTTTAATCACTGCGGCCCGAGTTACAAGGCGTCTTGCACCTGCGGATGCAGCAGGTATGCAGATGGGGCACGGGCGGCACGCCGGAGCACGCATAAGACTGGAACGAGGAAAGCACCATGGCAGAGACGGAAACAGAATACCGGGTCGGAATGGGAGAGCGCCGGTTCGGTCGGGTGAACTGGCTGGGGCTGCAGACGCTGGCGATGCGCGAGATCAAGCGCTTCTCGGTGGTCTGGACACAGACGCTGCTGGCGCCGCTGATGACGGCGGCGCTGTTCCTGATGATCTTCAACATCGCGATCGGACCGAAGCGTGGCGATGTGATGGGGGTGCCCTTCCTGACCTTCCTGGCGCCGGGGATCATGATGATGACTGTGATCCAGAACGCTTTTGCCAATACCTCTTCCTCGATCGTGATTTCCAAGGTGCAGGGCAATATCGTCGATACGCTGATGCCGCCGTTGTCGGGGCTTGAGATGCTGCTGGGTTACCTTGCCGGGGCCATCGCGCGCGGTGTGGTGGTGGCGCTGGCCATCGGGCTGGGTCTGATGCTGGCGCTTCAGATCGTGCCCGCGCATCCGCTGGTCGCGCTGTTCTTCATCGTGATGGGAGCGGCCTTCCTTGGTGGGCTGGGCATCGTCGCCGGTGTTTTCGCGGACAAGTTCGACCAGATGGCCGCGATCACCAACTTCATCGTGACGCCGCTGGCCTTTCTGTCGGGCACTTTCTATTCGGTCGAGTCGCTGCCGCCGGTGCTGGAGGCGATTTCCCATGCCAACCCGGTGTTCTACCTGATCGACGGCGTGCGCTATGGGGTGATCGGCACCTCCGACAGCTCGCCGCTGCTGGGCGCGACGGTTTGCGTTGGCGCCACGGTCGCCATCAGCCTGCTGGCCTGGTCGATGCTGCGCCGGGGCTATCGCCTGAAGGCATAAAGGGCGGCCTCAGGCCGGTTTTGCCTGGCGTCCCTCGCGCCAGGCCAGAATGGCGGCGCCTGTCAGGATGACGCAGGCGCCAAGAACGGTCACCCCGTCCGGTACTACGCCAAAGCCGAGGAAGTCGTAGCACGCGGCAAAGATCAGCGTAGCATAGCTGAAGGGCGCCACGAAAGAGGCATCCCCCCGCGCCATTCCGTTGATGAAACAGGCCTGCGCGCAGGCCATCAGCGCGCCCAGTGCCGCCAGCGCGCCCCATTGCATCGGCGTTGGCATCTGCCAGACCGGCAGCACAGCCAGACTGGCGATGAGAACACCAATGCCGTTGTTGAACCACAGGATCTGCAAGGGCGCCTCGCGCCCCGACAGTTTCTTGATGAAGATCAGCTCCAGCCCCATCACCGCTGCCGCGCCAAGTGCCAGAAGGGCCGCTGGCTGAAAGCTCTCGGGTGCCGGGCGGAGCAGGATCATCGCGCCGATAAAGGCGATCCCCGCCGCGCCCCAGCGCCAGGGGCCGACGCGCTCGCCCAGAAGGGGGATCGCCAGCAGCATGCAGAACACCGGGTTGAGAAAGGTGATCGCCGTGGCATCGGCCAGCGGGATATAGGCAACAGCGGCAAACATCAGCGTCACACCGCCCCAGCCAAAGGCGGTACGTCCGATATGCAACCCCCAGTGCGGCCGGGTCAGCCGGGGTCGCACCAGCGCCAACACCGATGAGATCACCACGAAGGCAAAGATAAACCGCCCGTGCGAGATCTGCAGCGGGTGCAGCGCAGGCCCGAGAGCGTCGGTGCCCAGCGATTTCGCCATCAGCGTTGTTGCCGCGATAAAGGCGGTTGCCAATAGGATCAGCGCGGCGGCCAGCATCGGATTTTGCGGTGTCGGAGTTTTCATGCGCAATCGGTGCGCCCGTGCCCGCAGAGATGCAAGGATAAAAAGCGCGGCCGCCAGCGAAGGATTAGCGGCGCGTCGGAAAAGCGCGGCCAGCGCATGCTGCCGAATTGTTCAGGGGGGCTGCACAAAAGGGGTTCCTTTTTGCTCAAAGCTCCCTTATGGACCCATTCCATGATCAAACGTACACATAACTCTGCGCTTCGACGCCGACGCCGGACTGCGTAAACCGCAGCCTCAGTGCCCCTGTGGCGCCTTTGATCCCTTGGTGCCGCGATGATGGTACAACCCCCCTCCGACTACAGTATTGACCCTCCGGCCCGGCTATGCACAGCTTTGGCCTCAATGTTTCAAAAAGGATGATCCTGATGATCCCGTCCGTTCTGCCGACTTACAATCGTGCTCCGCTTCAGTTCGTCAAAGGCGAAGGCGCCTGGCTGATCGAGGCCGACGGGCGCCGATTCCTGGATCTGGGCGCCGGGATCGCGGTGAATGCGTTGGGCCATGCCCATCCGGCCCTGGTTGAGGCGCTGACCTCCCAGGCGCAGAACCTGTGGCATGTGTCCAACCTTTATCAGATCCCGCAACAGCAGGCGCTGGCGGACAAGCTGGTCGAAACGACCTTTGCCGATACGGTCTTTTTCACCAATTCGGGCACCGAAAGCTGCGAATTGGCGGTGAAGATGGCGCGCAAGTATTTCTACGACAAGGGCCAGCCCGACCGGGTCGAGATCATCACCTTCGAAGGGTCCTTCCACGGCCGGTCCTCTGCGGGTATCGCGGCGGCGGGCTCGGAAAAGATGACCAAGGGCTTTGGTCCGCTGCTGCCGGGCTTTGTGCACTTGCCGTGGAATGATCACGACGCGGTGGCGGCGGCGATCAATGACAAGACCGCTGCGATCCTGATCGAGCCGGTACAGGGGGAGGGCGGTATTCGCCCGCTGCCCGATACCTGCATGAAAGGTCTGCGGGATCTTTGCGACGAACACGGCATTCTGCTGATCCTTGACGAGGTTCAGTGCGGCGTGGGCCGGACTGGCAAACTCTTTGCCCATGAATGGGCGGGCATTACTCCTGACATCATGATGGTGGCCAAGGGCATCGGCGGCGGCTTCCCGCTGGGGGCGGTGCTTGCGACCGAGGATGCGGCCAGCGGCATGACCGCGGGCACCCATGGCTCCACCTACGGCGGCAACCCGCTGGGCTGCGCGGTGGGCTGCGCGGTGATGGATGCGGTCGCCGATCCGGATTTCCTGGCCGAGGTGAACCGCAAGGCGGGCCTGCTGCGCCAGAAGCTGGAGGGGCTGGTGGCCAGCCATCCCGAGGTCTTCGAAGAAGTACGCGGATCGGGGCTGATGCTGGGGCTCAAGTGTAAGGCGGTGAACATCGATGTGGTCAACGCGGGCTATGATAACGAGGTCGTCATCGTTCCGGCGGCTGACAATGTGATCCGCCTTCTGCCCCCCCTGAACTTGACCGACGAGGATATCGCCGAGGCGCTGCAGCGTCTTGAGAAGGCCGCCAAACAAGTCGCCGCGGCCTGAGCGGACCCTACAGATCCAATTGCGAAGGCGGGGGATGCGCCCCCGGCTTCACCCTGACAAAAAGTGACAAGACATGAACCATTTTCTCGACATCCACAAAACCGATGCAGCGGCCCTGCGGGGCATCATCGATCAGGCAGGCGTGATGAAACAGGCGCGCCTGGGCCGCCCAAAGGGCGCCCCCGATGATGAACAGCCGCTCGATGGGCGCATGGTGGCGCTGATCTTTGAAAAGCCATCGACCCGGACCCGCGTTTCCTTTGATGTTGGCGTGCGCCAGATGGGCGGGCAAACCATGGTTCTGTCGGGCAACGACATGCAGCTGGGCCACGGTGAAACCATCGCCGACACCGCCCGCGTGCTGTCGCGCTATGTGGATCTGATCATGATCCGGACCTTTGATGAATCGGTGCTGATCGAAATGTCGGAATATGCCGATGTGCCGGTGATCAATGGTCTGACCGACCGCACGCACCCCTGTCAGATCATGGCCGATATCCTGACCTATGAAGAGCACCGCGGCCCGATCAAAGGCAAGAAGGTGGTCTGGACCGGCGACGGCAACAATGTCTGCGCCTCCTTCCTGCATGCGGCGGGACAATTCGGGTTTGACCTGACCTTTACCGGCCCGGCGCAGCTGGACCCCGAGGATGAATTCGTCGGTCTGGCGCGCAAGGCAGGATCGAAGGTTGTGATCGAACGCGACCCGGTCAAGGCCGTGGAAGGCGCCGATCTGGTTGTGGCGGACACCTGGGTTTCCATGCATGACAGCCAGTCCTCGAAAGAGCGGCGTCACAACATGCTGCGCCCCTATCAGGTGAATGACGCGCTGATGGCCCATGCCAAGGACGACGCGCTGTTCATGCACTGTCTGCCGGCCCACCGTGAAGAGGAAGTGACCTCTGCCGTGATGGATGGTCCGCAATCGGTGATCTTTGATGAGGCCGAGAACCGCCTGCACGCACAAAAGGCAGTGATGCGTTGGTGCCTCGGCGTCTGAGCCGTCACCTAGCCTCTGCAATGTAAAACCCCTCGCCGCAGACCTGCGGCGAGGGGTTTTCTTTTTCGAGTTCGTGCCTGGCTGAGGCTTAGCGAATGATCGTCGTCAGCAGCCAGAAGGTAACACCGGACAGCAGTGCCGCGGCGGGCACGGTGATCACCCAGGCGGCTACGATGGTCATGAAATGGCTGCGGCGCACCAGCTTGCGGCGGCGGCGCTCCTCGGGGGCGATGCGCAGTTCCTCCGGACGCTGCAGCGAGAATTTGCGCAGGCGGTTCTCGGCGTGCCATTCGCGAAAGAAGCCAACGCCAAAGACTGCGCCGACCGCGATATGGGTCGAAGACACCGGCAGGCCAAGCCAGCTGGCGACGATCACCGTGATGGCTGCCGAAAGCGACACGCAATAGGCGCGCATCGGGTTCAGCTTGGTGATTTGGCTGCCGACCATACGGATCAGTTTCGGGCCAAACAGGAAAAGACCAAAGGAAATGCCGAAGGCCCCGATCACCATCACCCAGGTCGGGATAGCCACCTTGGCGGCGAAATCCCCGAACTCTGCCGCATGCACAATCGCCGCGAGCGGACCCACGGCATTGGCCACATCGTTGGCGCCATGGGCAAAGGACAGCAGCGCGGCGGAAATCACCAGCGGGATGCGGAACAGGATTTTCAGGGATTTGTTACGGTTCTCAAGTCCCACGGACTGGCGCGCGATTAGCGGCTTGGTGATCAGATAGCTTGCCACGGCAAAGCCAAGACCGATCAAAAGGGCGATTTCCAGATCGATCTTGATGATCCGTTTCAGACCTTTCAGCGCCAGATAGGCGGCAAAAGCACCGGCCATGATGGCGACAAGGATCGGAACCCAGCGCCGCGCAGCGGCGATCTTGTCGTCCTGATAGATCACCTTGGCCTTGATCACCGCCAGAAACAGCGCCGCGATGACGCCGCCCAGAACCGGCGAGATGACCCAGCTGGCCGCGATCTTGCCCATGGTGGCCCAATTGACCGCGGACATGCCTGCGGCAGCAATGCCCGCGCCCATGACGCCGCCGACCACCGAATGGGTGGTGGAGACCGGCGCGCCGATCCAGGTGGCCAGATTGACCCAGAGCGCCGAGGACACCAGCGCGGCCATCATCGCCCATATGAACACATCCGCCGTGGCCACGGTGGCCGGGTCGATGATGCCCTTTGAGATTGTGGAGACCACGTCGCCCCCGGCCAGCAAGGCGCCGGCGCTTTCGGCGATGGCAGCGATCAGGATAGCACCGCCCATGGTGAGGGCGTTGGCACCCACCGCCGGTCCCATGTTGTTGGCTACATCGTTGGCGCCAATGTTGAGCGCCATATAGGCACCAAAGATCGCAGCAGCGATGACGATGAAATTGCCGGGCGTGCCGCCGAGGAAAACGGCAGCCGCAGCACCAGCCAGTACGATGAAGGCCAGCGAGATGCCGGGACCGACCAAGGGGCGGGAGACATAGGCGGTTGCCAACTCCAGCTGAGAGATCCGGTTGAGGTCCCTGTCGAGGGTTTCCCAGTGCTTGCTATCGGGTTTTTCGCTCATGTCGCCGTTCCCCATGCCAAATGCCCAGCCAGACGGCTGTGCCGAAAAGAGTCGGCCACCGGGTAGCGTCGCGTCACCATTGGCGCAAGGCCGGTGTCACGATTCCATCATAAAACTGTTACAATTGTCGCAGGATCGACTGCAAATCTGGTTCCCGGACGAGGTTTGCCGCGTCTTGCGCGGGCATCCAGACACGTTTGCGTTGATCGGATTCCGGGTAGTCATCCTTGATGCGCTGGACCTCGGCGATATAGACCAGCGTTTCCACTGGCTGCCGGGTGCCGTTGTCGCGTTCCTTGACGTAGTGATAGCTGCCCTGCGGGGCAGAGGTGATCCGGGCATCGGCAACGCCGGCCTCTTCCCATGCCTCTTGCAGGGCGGACTCGGGGCCGTTCTTGCCTTTGATGGGCCAGCCCTTGGGGATGATCCAGCGGCCGGTGCCGCGGCTGGTGATCATCAGCACGTCTTTTCCGGATTTGGTGGTACGATAGCACAGGGCTGCCACCTGAATCCGCTTTGGGCGGAAAATAAGGGGGCGCAATACCTCTTCCCAAGCCTTGGCGAGGAGTGTTGTCATGCCTGAACTGCTTTCGTTTCTTGTTATGCTTTTGCCCCGGGCCGGAAACCGGACGGGGAGATGGTAGTAAATTTGGGGTTGACCACAACATATGTCCCAAAGGCGAATTTACAATGGTGTCTTGAGTTCGTCTCTGAATTGTGAACTTTTTCCGCAACAGCCGGGCAGGCGGCAAAGACGCGCCAGGGTTCGACATGATACCGGCTGCAAGGCCATCAGAGCAAGAAAGCGGGAGGGGAGAAGGATGAAAGCTGCATTAGTGACCGGCGGGGCACGCGGGATCGGGCTGGCGACGGCGAAGGGGCTGCTGGCTGAGGGGTGGCAGGTGGCGATCCTGGACCGCGACAGCGAAGCGCTGGAGGCGGCCGGGAAAGAGGTGGCAGGCCTTACCCTGATCAATGCGGATGTTTCGCGCCCCGAGGATGTAGAGCGGGCTGTCGCGGAGATCACGGCAGCCTTCGGGCGGCTCGACGGGTTGGTGAACAACGCGGGCGTCGCCGATTTCGGCCCGATCCGCGAGACTACCTTTGAACGGTGGCGCCGGGTGATGGAGACCAATCTGGATGGTCCCTTCCTGATGACCCAGGCCTTTACCGATCTTCTGGCCGCGGATGGCGGCGGGGCGGTGGTGAATATCACTTCGATTTCGGGCTTGCGCGCCAGCACCCTGCGGGTGGCCTATGGTACCTCCAAGGCGGCATTGGCGCAGCTGACGCTGCAACAGGCGGCAGAGCTGGGCGAGATCGGGATTCGCGTCAACGCGGTGGCGCCGGGACCGGTGGCGACCAAGCTGGCGATGGCGGTGCACAGCCCAGAGATCATCGCCGCCTATCATGATGCGCTGCCGCTGAACCGGTATGGCAAGGAAGAGGAGATCGCAGCGGCGATCAATTTCCTGCTGTCAGAGAAGGCGAGTTTCATCACAGGTCAGGTGCTGGCCGCAGACGGTGGGTTCGAAGCCACCGGGATCGGCCTGCCTGCGCTGCGCGCCGACGCGGCAAAGGACTGAGCTGGCCGGTGCTCTAGCAGAGGGGGGGGCTCCCGCCCGCGATCTGCCGCATCAAAGATGCGGCCTCCGCCGTTGGGCATAGCAGCGCGCAGGGGCGCGCTGCTCCGGCGCGATGACTTTTTCGCCCAGGGGCCTCGTCAGGATTTGCGCCGGTTGGCCCGCAGGGTTGGGTCGGCAGCGGTCGGATCTTCGGGCCAGGGATGTTTGGGATATTGGGCGCGCATGTCCTTGCGCACGTCCGCATAGGACCCGGCCCAGAACCCTGGCAGATCGCGGGTGATCTGGATCGGGCGCTGTGCGGGGGACAGCAGCGTCACCTTCAGCGGCACGCCGCCCACCGCGGGATGGCGGGTCACACCGAACATTTCTTGCAGACGGACCGCGATTTCCGGCACCTCCTGCCCGTAGTCGATCGGGATCTTGCGGCCCAGCGGCGTGACGAAATGGCCTGGCGCTTCGCGGTCCAGAAGCTGCGTCTGCTCCCAGCTGAGAGCGGCCCGCAGGGCGGGCAGAAGGTCGAACTGTTTCCAGTCCTGCGCGGTTTTCACCCCGGTCAGCATCGGCAGCAACCAATCGTCCAGCGTTGCCATCAGCCCATCGTCGGAGAAATCTGGCAGATCATGCCCATCGGCGCGCAGCAGCTCGACCCGCGCCACCAGCCGCGCGGCGGCACCAGTCAGGCGCAGACCCAGATCGCGCACCCCGTCGAGCATGGCTTCGGCGATCGCCTCGGGCGGGACATCCTTCCAGATGCGATCATCCAGAACCACACTGCCGAGGCGCTCCTGGCTGCGGGCCACGACGCGGCGGTCGCGTTTGGACCAGGCGCAGCTGTCCTGCCAGGTGATCTGATCGGCAAACAGCGCGCGAATATCGGCAAGGGCGATCTGCACCGCCATGCGGATCTTTGCTTCGCGCGGGTTACCATCGGTGTCCAGCGCCACGATGAAGGGCGTGGCGGCCAGCGTGTCCTCGGGCGACAGCACCGCCCCCTTGCCCCCTGACAGGACATAGCGCGGCGTATCGCCCTTGCGGCGCTGGCCGATGCGGTCGGGATAGGCGAGCGCGGCCAGCCCGGCTGCTGACAGGTCTGATACCACCGGCGCGTCAGAGCGGGCCTTGCGCTGTTGCTGTTGCAGCCTGCGGGCCTCTGCGCGGATCCGGTCGACCACTGGCAGGGCCAGTTGATAGGGGCGTTTGCGCTGGAACGCCTTGGGATCCTTCAGCGCCTCCAGCCGCAGCATCAGGTCGGCAGGGGCGCCGCGCAGGGGATCACGCTCGGCCAGCAGCGCGGCCAGCGTGGCGGCTGGGGCGGCCTGATCAGGGCCCGCACGTAGCAGCATATGGCCAAGGCGCGGATGCAGGGGCAGCGCCGACAGCGCCTTGCCGTGGGTGGTGATGCGGCCCTGTGCATCCAGCGCGCCCAAGAGGGTCAGAAGGTTGCGGGCCTCCTGCAAGGCGCCCTCGGGCGGTGGTGTCAGAAAGGCGAGATCCTCGGCGCCAGCGCCCCAGAGCGCCAGTTCCAGCGCCAGACCGGCCAGATCGGCGGATGCGATTTCCGCCGGGGGAAAGGCGGCAAGCGCGCCTTCCTCGCCTTTGGTCCAGAGGCGGTAACAGATGCCTTCGCTGACGCGTCCTGCGCGGCCCTGCCGCTGGGTTGCCTCGGCGCGTGTGACCTTTTCTGTGACCAGCCGCGACATGCCGGACCCCGGATCGAAGCGGGCGCGGCGAGATTGTCCCATGTCGACCACCACACGAACCCCGTCGATGGTAAGCGAGGTTTCCGCGATTGAGGTCGCCAGCACCACCTTGCGCCCTGATTTCGCGGGCTGGATGGCAGCGCGCTGCTGGGCAAAGGGCAGGGCGCCAAACAGGGGATGCACCGTGCAGTCCCCAGGCAGTCGGTTTTCGAGCGCGGCAGCGGCACGGCGGATTTCGCCTTCACCGGGCAGGAACACGAGGATACCGCCGCCTTCCTTGTGGGTTTCTGCCTCGGCGCGGGTAACCAGATCCACTAGCGCATCGGTGCGGCGGGCCTCGGGGCCAAGCGGGGTATCCAGCCAGCGGGTTTCCACCGGGAAACTGCGCCCCTCGGAGGTGATGAGCGGCGTCTCCATCAGGGCGCTGACGGGGGCGGCATCCAGCGTTGCGGACATCGCCAGCAGGATCAGATCGTCGCGCAGGGCGCCCGCGACCTCAAGACAGAGCGCGAGGCCGAGATCAGCATTCAGCGAGCGTTCGTGGAATTCGTCGAAGATCACTGCTCCGACGCCGGGCAGGTCGGGGTCCGATTGCAGCATCCGTGTCAGAATGCCTTCGGTGACGACCTCGATCCGGGTGGATTTGCTGACCTTCGCCTCGCCGCGAATGCGGTAGCCCACGGTTTCGCCTGGGCGCTCGCCCAGGGTTTCGGCCATGCGTTCGGCGGCGGCGCGGGCGGCCAGGCGGCGTGGCTCCAGCATGACGATGCGCCCGTCGCAGAGACCGGCCTCGAGCATGGCAAGCGGTACCTTGGTTGTCTTGCCGGCGCCGGGCGGTGCCTGCAGCACGGCGCGGCCGCCCGTGCGCAGGGCGGCGATCAGATCGGGCAGGGCGTCATCAATGGGCAGGCGTGTCATGGCAGCCTTATCGCCAAAGACCCGTGCCGGGTCCAGAGGCGCGGCGGCTGCGGCTGAATGCGCCTGCCTCGGCACTGGACAATCCGGGCCTGCCTGCGTCAAGTAGGCGGAACTTTCGGACACAGGCCCGGCAAAGGGCGCGGAACAGGGGCTTTGGCATGGATATTGCGCAGCTGAGTGACAAGATTTTGCAGGGCGACCGGCGCGCGTTGGCGCGGGCGATTACCCTGGTCGAAAGCGGGCGCGACGATCACCGGGAGCAAGCGCTGGCGCTGCTGGAGCGGCTGGCCAAAGCGGAACGGCAGGCCTTGCGGATCGGCCTGTCGGGCACGCCTGGGGTCGGCAAATCCACCTTCATCGAGGCCTTCGGCATGATGCTGGTCGAACGCGGCCTGCGGGTGGCGGTGCTGGCGGTCGATCCCAGCTCGACCCGCTCGGGCGGTTCCATTCTGGGCGACAAGACCCGGATGGAGCATCTCAGCCGCCAGAAATCCGCCTTCATCCGCCCGTCGCCCAGCCAGACCACGCTGGGCGGTGTCGCCCGCCGCACCCGGGAGGCGGTGTCCCTGTGCGAGGCCGCTGGTTTTGACGTGGTACTGGTCGAAACCGTCGGGGTGGGGCAATCCGAAACCGTGGTGGCGCAGATGTCGGATCTGTTCCTGCTCTTGCTGGCCCCGGCGGGCGGCGATGAGTTGCAGGGTGTCAAGCGCGGTATCATGGAAATGGCGGATATGATTCTGGTCAACAAGGCAGACGGCGATCTGAAACCCGCCGCTACCCGCACGTGCGCCGATTACGCCGGGGCCTTGCGGCTGCTGCGCAAGCGTCCGCAGGATCCCGAAGGATTTCCCAAGGCGATGATGGTTTCGGCGCTGGCACGGGAGGGGCTGGAGGCCGCTTGGGCCGATATCGAGCATCTGTCGGGCTGGCGGCGCGAGACGGGACATTGGGCGCGGACCCGGGCAGATCAGGCGCGTTACTGGTTTGCCGAAGATGTGCGCCAGGCCATGCTGGCAAGGCTGGAAACGCCTTGGGCGCAGGGCCGGATGGCGGAACTGTCGGATGCGGTCGCTGCGGGAGAGCAGACCCCTGCCGCAGCCGCGCGGGACATGCTGAAGGGGCTGGGGCTGGAATAAACCCGCTGGCCAGATGCGGTAGGGGGACCTTTCAGGCCCGGCGCGCGGCCGGGTTTGGTCCGGTTTGGGCGGGGCTGTGCCACTTTCCGGCGGAGTGGGTGATAAAACCCTGCCATATGGCTTGACCCTGTCAGCGATTCCTCCTAAACGCATCCAACCAGTTTTCGGGCGCAGCCAATGGCCGCGCCCTTGTGATTTGGCGGCAGATTCGGAGTTTTGTCCGGCAGGCCGCCCCAGATACGAAGGATGAACCTATGTCGCGCCGTTGCGAACTGACCGGAAAAGGCCCGATGACTGGCAACAATGTCAGCCACGCCAAGAACCGCACTCGTCGTCGGTTTCTGCCGAACCTGAACGATGTCACCCTGCAGTCCGAGACTCTGGGCCGTGGCGTCAAGCTAAAGATTTCCGCCGCAGCCCTGCGCTCGGTTGATCACCGCGGTGGTCTGGACGCATTCCTGGCAAAAGCCAAGGACGAAGAGCTGTCCGCAACCGCTCTGAAAGTGAAAAAAGAGATCGCCAAGGCACAAGCTGCCGAGGCCTGATCCGCTTCAGACCGATCTGATTTCGTAAGACGCCGTGCTGGACATTCCAGCGCGGCGTTTTGCCATTCTTGGCGTGACCGAATGCCGCTTGCGGTTGGCGCTGTGCGGGGGCATATCTGCCACTGATGATGCGACGTTTGCGGATATATATCGGGATCTTCCTGTCCCTTGCTGTGGTGCTGACCGCCCATAGCGCTGCCGCGATGCGTGGGGCACGGGATGCCTCGGGGCAGATCGTGATCTGCACGGGCACCGGCCCGGTGGCGATCTATGTGGACAGCGACGGCCAGCCGGTCCCGGCGCCGCATTATTGTCCCGACTGCGTGATGCATCTCTTGGATGCTGGGCTGCCGGTGCAGCAAGCGCTGCCAATCCCGGCACGCCCGGTTCGGCAGGATCTGACACCCGATCGCACAGTCCTGATCCCCGTCTCCTGCGGGCAATACGCCCTGGCACGTGGCCCGCCGATCTCTGCCTGATTTCCAATCTATCCTACCCTGAAAATCAGACAGACTTTGTAACAGGAGACTCAAGATGTCTTTAAAATCCTTCGTTTTCGCCGCCACCAGCGCAGCCGCACTCACCCTTGCCGGGGTCGCCATGGCGGGCGGTATGATGGTCGAGGACGCCTATGCACGCGTGTCGACCAAGATGTCCGCCAGCGGCGCGGCATTCATGCAGATCATGAACGATACCGGCGCTGATGACCGGCTGATCGATGCGCATTCTGACGTGGCAGAGCGGGTCGAACTGCACACCCACCAGGGCGATGCCAACGGTGTCATGAAGATGGTGCACGTGGAAGAAGGCTTTGCCATTCCGGCGGGTGAGGTGCACATGCTGAAGCGGGGCGGCGACCACGTCATGTTTTTGGGGCTGACCCAGACCCTTCATCACGGCGATGTGGTACCGCTGACGCTGGTCTTTGAAAAAGCCGGTGAAATCAACGTTGAGGTGCCGGTGGATCTGGAGCGCAAGCCCGGTCACGGCGGCATGAAGCACAACAACTGATCAGCGCCAATCGCGCCGAGACATTGCGGCCAGTCCTTTTCCGGGGGCTGGCCGTTTTCTTTGGAGGCTCAGGCGCGGGCCAGAATGTCGCCGGTCCAGTGGGGCACGATCTCGCTGGCGCGCCCCAGGCGGCTTTCGGCAAAGCTGGATGCGCCGGCCGAGGGCTCAAGATTGAGTTCAACCGTATGGGCGCCCGCCATCTGCGCTTCCTGCACAAAGGCAGCGGCCGGGTAGACCTGACCGGAGGTTCCGATTGAGGCGAAGATATCCGCTTCGGCCAGATGGTCGTAGATGGCTTCCATGAAATAGGGCATTTCGCCAAACCAGACGATATCGGGGCGCGTGCGGGGCTGGGCGCAGGCGGGGCAGAGGTCGGTGGGTGACATGCTGGCGGGGGCGGGCCAGCGGTGATCGCAGGCTGCGCAGAGGGCACCGTTAAGCGTACCGTGCATATGCAGCACATCTTCTGCGCCGCCCTGTTCGTGCAGCCCGTCTACATTCTGGGTGATGATCACAACCTCACCGGGCCAGGACCTTTGCAGCTCACCCAAGGCCGTGTGGGCGGCATTCGGGCTGGCCTCGGCCGATTGGGCACGGCGGGCATTGTAGAAGGCGTGCACAAGATCGGGATCGCGGGTAAATCCTTCGGGCGTTGCTACATCTTCGATCCGGTGCTTTGCCCAGAGCCCGTCTTCGTCACGAAAGGTGCCGAGCCCGCTTTCGGCGGAAATGCCGGCGCCAGTCAGGATGACGATCTTCTCCGCACTCTTTTCCATCGCCGCAAAGCCTCTTATTGCTGTCTTGCCAAAAGGAGTGTGCCCCGATGACTAAACGCATTTTGTTCGTCTGCCTAGGAAACATTTGCCGCTCGCCCGCAGCTGAAGGGGTGTTCCGCGACCTTTTTAAGCAGGCCGAGACGGATAGCGCGGGCACGGCGGGTTATCACGTGGGAGAGCCGCCCTACGGGCCTATGGAGGCAGCGGCGCGGGCGCGGGGGCTGGATCTGTCGGATTTGCGGGCGCGGCAGTTCGAACCGCAGGATTTTGCGCGTTTTGATCTGATCGTGGCGATGGACGGTGACAACCTGCGCAATATCGAGGCGCAAAGGCCTGCAGGCCAGATCACGCCCGCGGTGCTGTTCACCGACTTTGCTGCGGGCAGCAGCGCGGATCATGTGCCCGATCCCTATTATACGCGGGATTTCGACGGCTGCCTCGACCTGATCGAGCAGGCGGCGCGGGGGCTGGTCTCCCATCTGGAGGCAGGGCACGCCCTCTGACGTCGGCCTTAGCTGTCGATGACCTTGAACGCCCCTGCCAGCCAAGGAAGCCGGACCAGCGCCGGATCGATCATCTGTGTCTGGATCAGGTGCCGCATGGTCTTGGCCACGTCGCGGGGGACCTGATCCGCCCAGTCGTTGCCGCTGAACAGGGAAATGGTCCGACCGGCGGCACCAAAGGGCAGGGCGTAGGCTTCGATCTGATCGTGGAACCGCACCGCCCGCATATACCCCAGCGGCGTCGTGATCGCCCAGCCGATCCGGCGCGCCACCATGGCCATCAGGGCAAGGTGCGAACCAATCTCAAACCGGCTTTCAAAGGCAAGGTTTTGACGGGTCAGATGGGCGTCGATTTGCTGTGAAATCAATTGGTCCCGTGCATAGCGCAGGAATGGCAGGGTATTCAGCTCGCTCACGCTGACCTTCGGAAGGCCGGTATCCGAGGAGCCGATGAACCCCTTTGGGGCCACCAGAATAAAGGGGTCCTGCACCAGTGGCAGTTCCACCAGCCCTTCGTGCAGGGCGCCGGTGGTCGCGGCTACGGCTATGTGCAGCTCGCGCTCTTCCATGGCGCGGATGATGTCGTGGCTGGAGGCGGTGATCATCTTGAACCGGCATTTGGTCAGGCTCTCGGCAAGGATGGTCACCAGCCGCGGGGTCAGATCATTGTCGAAATCGTCGATCAGACCGATCGACAGTTCGGGCAGGTGGCTGAGATCGACAACCGTCAGCTCGCTTTGCGCTAGTCGCAACTCTGCAAGCACCGCCTCGGTGCGGGCCAGAAATGTACGCCCTGCCGGGGTGACTACCATCGGGCGGCGGCTGTGGTCCACCAGGTCGCAGGACAATGATTTTTCCAGATTCCGCAATTGCTGGCTGACTGCGGGTTGGCTGAGCCCGGTCATTTCCGCAGCCTGCGCCACGGATCCGGTTCTTGCCAGTGCGGCAAAGACTTCCAGCCCTCTTAGGGTAACACCCTTCGTCAACATGAATATGCTCCAAATATGCATCTTCTTTCTCAACGACAGAAAGATGCGGGGTCAAGGGTTGTATTGGAGCGGATTTCCCCTGTGCGGCACTGCAGCATCTGCGCCGGGCCGTGGGCCGCGCAAAATCGGGGGCGCGTCACGGAGGCATGAGAGGGGTGTGACCGTCGTAACGCTGATCTGAATAGACGCCTTTCAGAGGGGCTGTATCAGCCGCAGACGCGCGCGGCGTTGGCGCCAAATTCCTTGTAGCGTTCCCAAAGCTGTTCATCGCCGCGATGGCTGGACTGGCGTACGACCTGCGCCTGATGCGGATCGGCAAACCACTTTGACACCTTGGAGCGCTCCGAACGGGTCAGGCTCTTGTTGGCGACTTTCTGAATGCAGCTGCACAGCCCGGCCTTTGCATAGCCGCGTTCCGACTGACGACAGGCCCTTTCGATGACGCCCGCGTCGACAGAGGGTACGCTGAACGCAGTCGTCAGGGCTGCGGCACAGAGAAAAGAGCTCACAAAACGCATCGTCATGTCCTGTCCAGTGGTCATTCGAGAAAGGCCGCTGGCAGGCGGCTGGCGCGACTATGCCGCAGGTTTGGCTGGCTTTCAATTGGGGTTAATAATCCATAAATCATGCGCGGGAATCTGCCACAGGCCCTGCGAATAGGGTCTAGCCCGGACCAAAGGCCGGGCAGCGCCTGCCTGCCCCCCGGCAGGCGCTATGCGCCCGCCCAGTCAGGCGCTGCCCTTGGTTAGAGGACGCCTAATATCCGCAAGCCGATCTGGACCAGATTGAAAAGAATAGCGCCGACGCCGCCGATTGTTGTCACGGTTAGCCCGGCCAAACGAATGGTTTTCACAAGATCGCTGTCAAAGGTCTGCGCGCCTGTCTTTGCCAGCTTCTTTGCGTGGTCGACAAGCAGGGCCATCTTGGAGACCCGGCTGAAGATCCGTGTGGTTGCATCGGCGCCGGGCAGGGCGGGGGCGCCTGTGGGCAGGGGGCGGGCCGCGTCATTAATCAGTTCGGGGATATCCTCGGCAAAATCTTCGGCCATGGCGCCTTCGCTGATCGCGGTGAGCAGCGGCTGGGCCTGTTCCAGCACCTGTTTGTCCTCTGCCGAGAGCTCACCCAGGGCCTGCTGGGCGAGTTGTTCACGGTTTGCGGCGACCTCGGGGTGGTTGGCCCGGATCCCGCGCACGCCGTCCTTAACCGCGTCCAGCAGGGCAAGGTTGTCTTCGTTATCCGGCAGCTCACGGCTGTCGTGGATCTGTCGGCTCAGGCTTTTGGCGACGGAGGTCAGCGTCAGTTCGGCCTGCTGGGGATCGTTGCCATAGCGGGTGATCACCCGGTTGAGCCTGCGAATATCGCCCGAGCGTTCGGTCAGCCCGTTGTGGCCCTGCAATGCATCTTCGGTGGCATCCGCTATTTGGGTCAGCAACGCTGACATCAGCGGCGCATTCTCCACCGGAATAGGCACCGCGCGGAACTTAGAGGTTTCCGGGTTCACCTCAATGGTTTCGGCAAGAGGGAGTTTCTCGGCCATATTAGCGGCCTTGATCCGTTCGATCTCTTCCGCAACGGCCTCGGGGCCAGCGTCCCAGATGTCATCGTCGATCTGGGCTACGCGGCGTTGGAGTTCCCAGTCTAACGGTTTTCCTTCAAGGAAACCTTGGTACCAGTGGCACCAAAAACACCACGGACTGTGCGATTTGAATTCGCGTTCAAAGCTTTGCCACATGTCCAGAAATTCCACTATGCCTGTTGTGCCATGCCAGAGGGGCTGCTGGAAAAGGTACGTTGGAACGTGCCCGCCCCAATCAGGGCGCTGGGCTAGTGTGGCATCTAAGAAGCTTGCTGCAGGGAAGAGGGAATCGAGAACGGACTCTAGGACTGCGAGTGCTGTCTCGTCTGCCCTAATAAGGCGGCCCAATTCGCTGTCTTCATCCAGTGCATACTTTTTCTCGGCTTCCCGAGGGGGAAGGGTGCTTAATTCGGCATTGGTGATTGCTGCACGAAAAGATGACAAAAGCGCAATTTGAGCAGACGAGTTTTCGCGGTGAGCATCTACTTGGTGCATCAATTCTGGCAGACTGCGTATCGCTGCGCGTACTCCGATCGCGAAGCAGACCTGCCAATCCTGTGTATCCAGCCACTCTTTCAGCTGCTCTTCGGTCTCAATCTGCGGCAATTGCGCCTCTCCTGCCATGCACCCTTAAAAATATCGCTGGGTGGCCTCACGCGCGCGCTTGACCAAACTTAAAATCCGCACCATATCCCCAGACCATGACAGAGCTCTCAAAGATCCGCAATTTCTCCATCGTCGCCCATATCGACCATGGCAAATCCACCCTCGCTGACCGGCTCATCCAGGAGACCGGGACGGTGGAGTCGCGCGATATGAAAGAGCAGCTTCTGGACGCGATGGATATCGAGCGTGAGCGTGGCATCACCATCAAGGCCAACACGGTCCGGATCGACTACAAGGCCGACGATGGCGAGACCTATGTTCTCAACCTTATCGACACCCCCGGCCACGTCGACTTTGCCTATGAGGTCTCCCGCTCCATGCGCGCGGTTGAAGGCTCGCTGCTGGTTGTGGACAGCACGCAAGGGGTCGAGGCGCAGACGCTGGCCAATGTCTATCAGGCAATCGACGCGGATCACGAGATCGTCCCGGTGCTGAACAAGATCGACCTGCCCGCATCTGATTGCGATCGCGTGGCTGAGCAGATCGAGGATGTGATCGGCATCGACGCAAGCGAGGCAATTCAGGTCTCGGCCAAGACCGGGCAGGGCATTCACGAGACGCTGGAAGCGATCGTACAGCATCTGCCCGCTCCCGCAGGCACCCGCGATGCGCCGCTCAAAGCCATGCTGGTGGACAGCTGGTACGACGCTTACCTGGGCGTGATCGTGCTGGTGCGCATCATGGACGGCGTCCTGAAGAAAGGCATGCGGGTCAAGTTCATGTCGAACGACACCCTGCACCATGTGGACCGGATCGGCGTCTTCCGCCCTGCCATGCAGGTGGTGGATGAACTCGGCCCGGGTGAGATCGGCTTCCTGACCGCCTCGATCAAGCAGGTACGCGACACCCGCGTCGGCGACACCATCACCAATGACCGGAACGGCTGCGAGGTGGCTCTGCCGGGCTTCAAACCGGCGCAGCCGGTGGTGTTCTGCGGTCTCTTCCCGGTGGATAGCGCCGAATTCGAAGACCTGCGCGACGCCATCGACAAGCTGGCTCTCAACGACGCCTCCTTCAGCTTTGAGATGGAGACCTCGGCGGCGCTGGGCTTTGGTTTCCGCTGCGGTTTCCTGGGCCTGTTGCACCTTGAGGTGATCCGCGACCGGATCGAGCGGGAATACAATATCGAGCTGATCACCACGGCGCCGTCGGTGATCTATCACGTCTACATGAAGGACGGCGAGAAGATCGACCTGCACAACCCGGCCGACATGCCTGACATGTCCAAGGTGGATCACATCGAGGAACCGCGGATCAAGGCGACGATCCTTGTGCCGGATGAATACCTCGGCGATGTGCTGAAACTCTGCCAGGACCGCCGCGGCATTCAGGAAGACCTGACCTATGCCGGTTCCCGCGCCATGGTGGTCTACGATCTACCGCTGAACGAGGTGGTTTTTGACTTCTACGACCGGCTGAAATCGGTGACCAAGGGCTATGCCTCCTTCGACTATCACCTGACCGGCTACCGTGAGGACAACCTGGTGAAGATGTCGGTGCTGGTGAATGACGAGCCGGTCGATGCGCTGTCGATGATGGTGCACCGGGACCGTGCCGAAATGCGCGGTCGTGCCATGTGCGAAAAGCTGAAGGACCTGATCCCGCGCCACATGTTCAAGATCCCGATTCAGGCGGCCATCGGCGGCAAGGTGATCGCGCGCGAAACCCTGTCGGCGCTGCGCAAGGACGTGACCGCGAAATGCTATGGCGGCGATGCCTCGCGTAAACGCAAGCTGCTGGACAAGCAGAAAGCGGGTAAGAAGAAGATGCGCCAGTTCGGCAAGGTCGACATCCCGCAGGAGGCCTTCATCTCGGCATTGAAAATGGATAGCTGAGGCCGTCTGGCGAAAAATCCGTGTAGATCAAGGGCGCCATTCCTTTAGCGGGAGTGGCGCCTTTTTTGTCTCTGCAGCAGGTGCGGGACCTGTATTGGCGTGTGAATGCCGGGGAGTTAGACGTTATGGGGCGCCAATTGGCTGGCGTAGGCTGACAGTATGTGCGTCTGCGTCAGGTGGAGGCAGCCCCCGGGCCTTTGGTCGATACTGTGGAAATGTGGCGGGACCACCAGGCAACCGTGCGGTTTTGATTCCCGAGGACCTGTATGTACAGGTGGGCGCCAGGTAAACGGACCAGGATCCGAACAGAGCCAGCTCCCTCGGAATTGCTTAAGGCCACTGGAATGCTACCTGTCACAAGAAGGGCAGAACCCGCCACGGCCCTAGGTAGTGTGCGGGCGCTGCGGCGGCAAGGGGCAAGTGGTAAGAGTTTTTGCCTTTACCGTCCTCGGGCTTGCATTTTGTTCCCTAATTGTTCACTTCTGGTGCCATGGTGGATGAGAATGATCTGGAGCGGTTTCAGCCTGGTCAGCGGCTGGCGCGCGGGGTGGCGCGGTATTTGCGCTCGCTTGGCTTTGTGTCGGTCGAGGAATTCGTGCCCACACGCGGCCTGCGCGTTGATCTGATGGCGCTGGGCCCAAAGGGCGAGATCTGGGTGATCGAATGCAAATCCAGCCGCGCCGATTTCCAGTCAGACAGCAAATGGCAAGGGTATCTCGAGTGGTGTGACCGCTATTTCTGGGCGGTAGACACCGAGTTCCCGGTCGAAATCCTGCCGGATGAGACCGGGCTGATCGTCGCCGATGCCTATTATGGCGAGATTGTGCGTATGGGGCCGGAAGCGAAGCTGCCCGCAGCGCGGCGCAAGAAGATGACGCACAAGCTGGCGATGGACGCCGCACGGCGGCTGCAGGCGGTTCTCGACCCCAGAGTGTAGCAGATGTGATCCTCACATGCGCAGATCGACCGCTTGTTCTTGTTTCAGGATCTTGTCGACCTGACCGCTTGGCAGGGCCAGCGCGACAGTGCCTCCGTTTGCCAGACCTTTGACTGTGACCGAGCTACCATCGCCAAAATTGATGAGCAGGGCATCGTCCTTCTTTACGATGGTGGCGCTGGCGGCTTTTTCGCTGGAGACCATGAGGGCCAGATCTGCACCTTCCGAAAGGGTGACCACGTCATTGCCCTCGGCCGCGCCATCCTGCAGCGCCATGGTAAAGCTGCCTTTTGACAGCAGAACCGTATCGTCGCCTGTCCCGGCACCAAATGTGACATGCCCCTGCGCTGCCAAGGATAGCGTGTCATCGCCGCTGCCTGTGTGCAGGCGGGCGTACCGCGGGAAGTCCAGCCCGTCCCCGGATTGATCATTCAGCACCACATTTACCACATCATTGCCGTCGCCGGTTCTTACGCCGTCCAGAACAGTGGCGTTAAGGGTCAGAACATCGTCGCCCGATCCGGTATCCAGTCGTGACACGACCCCCGCGCGAATGGCCACGCTGTCATTGCCATCGCCGGTGTTCACCTGATTGAGGTGGCGGGCCGAGATGCTGAGCGCGTCATCGCCCGTACCGGTATCGAGTCCCGTGATCGTTTCCGCATTCAGAGCGACCGCGTCATTACCGCCACCGGTCGAAATCTTGCGTATCGTCTGTGCTGAGATCGCCAAGGAATCGGCGGCGGAATAATTGGCATAATACGTGGTCATCCGCGCCCCGCCGGATTTGTAAACGACCAACTCGGTGCCTCGGTTTTGCCGGTCGGTATGCACGTCCTCGACCACATCGCCGGTCAGGGCTACGGCGTCCGATCCATCACCGGTTTCGATGCCCTTGATCACCCCGCCAGCGTAGGACACGGCATCGTTGCCAGAGCCGGCGCCGAAGGCGTTTGGAGGGGGCGGGAAGAAGGCGTGAATATCGCCCTCGTCTGTGACCATCAAAAGCATGAGGTGGCTGCTCTGGCTGTTGTCCTGTTGCAGCGTGGCGAGGGCCTTTTGCATTTCTTTGGTTTTCAGCGCGAAGGCAATCGCGCGCGCATTGTCCTCCAAGCGTTTCATGTTGGCCTCCGCTTCCTTGCGCTGCTCTAGGCGTTCGGCGCGCTGCACCTTCTGGCTTTCTTCCAGAAGGGTTTTGGCGCTGGCCCCTTTGGTCCAATCGGTGGCTGTGGTTTCCGCAGTCGCCGCCAAATCCGGTGTGTTCGTGCCAGCATAAAGGCCGGTAAAGCTGTTGATGCCGAAAACGGAGTTCATAATCTGCGCCCCTCTAAATCCAAATGAATGGCCTTTAGGGTCGCGCTGGAGTCTCAAAAAGAAATTAATCGCGCTGAAGGAAGCAGTAACGTTTTTTTGTTTAGTCGCGAGGTTTCATAGCTACTTGGCGTTAAGTGGCTTGCGTAGCAGTAAAGTTTCCACGCTCGGGTGGGAACTCAGGCGCGGTATGTGACGCGCCGCTTCAGTTATCTGGCGGGCGCCTGCACGGACACAGCCGCCCGTCCGGGTGCCAAGGTCAGTCCGACAGGCTGCGGGCTGCCTGAGCGGCGGCGCGGATTTCGTCGGCGATTTCCTCGGCTTCTTCGGGGTCGAAATCCATCGGGATCTCAATATCGCCGGCTTCGATGAAAATGCGCACCATGCCGATATCGGTCGGGCCGATCTGCATGTTCGCTTCGATATCGCGTTCGCTGTTGATGCCCATCGTGACCTCCTGTGGGTGACCTTCTGCGGCGCATAAACGGCCTGAGGCATCCTGCTAGCCCGGAGCCTGTTGAAAGGCAAGCGGGCATCGTGGTCAGATAAGCCATGGAAAAAGTGACTTTGCGCCGATTCGAAGCCGAGGACAGCCCCTGGCTGGTGGAGCGGCACCAGACCCTTTACACCCAGGACGAAGGGTTCGACGACACATTTGGCCCGCTGGTGGCCGAGATCCTGCGGGATTTCTGCGCGGATCATGATCCGGAAAGGGAACGCGGCTGGATCGCAGAGGAAAACGGCCAGCGGCTTGGCTCGATCTTCTGCGTGCGGCTGAGCGATACCACCGCCAAGCTGCGCCTGTTCCTGCTGACGCCCGAGGCGCGCGGCAAGGGCATCGGCAAGCGCCTGCTGACCCAATGCATGCAGTTCGCGCGTGATGCGGGCTATCAGGATATGACGCTGTGGACCCATGAAAGCCACGAAGCGGCCTGCGCGCTTTATGCTGCATTCGGCTGGGAATTGGCCGACAGCAAACCGGTTCATTCCTTCGGGCAGGATTTGATCGAACAAAGCTGGAAAACTGTGCTTTAACCCCCTTGCGCTCGGTATGTACCTAGGCTAAATCGCCCCCCAGTGCCGCCTTAGCTCAGTTGGTTAGAGCGCTGGATTGTGGATCCAGAGGTCCCCTGTTCAAGCCAGGGAGGCGGTACCATTTCCCCTCTTTTTCACATAACGCACTGATTGCGATCGGTTAGTTCGCATGCATGGGCGCGCCCAAGCACCTGTAGGCGCTACAAGGGCTTGGCGGCAGCAGCTCACCCGCATGCCATGCAGGTGAGCGTTGGTCTGATCCATCTGAACCCGTTGCAGCACTGCTGTGGCTCGCCTGACCGGTACGGGCGCGGTTATTCGCCCGTGGTCGTGGTGGTTGTCGTCGTGGTGGTGCCGGTTTCGTCATCACCGGTCACGACCAGAAGAATCACACTGCTCAGAATCACTCCGGCTGCGGCGGTGGGGCTTAGCCCGGTACCCTGCATCGCTTCGGGCAGCGTTTCGCTAACCGCTTGAGAGTTGGAGGCGCGGCAGGTGACCTTGAGCAGCCCGCCCGGCAGGTATTGCGCCGAGACCGGAACCCCTGCACCGCAGGCGGCGCGGCTCTTTGCTTCGTTGAGGGCTGCGCTTGCGCCCTGGGCTGCAAGCGGTCCGGGGGCGGTAAAAAGAATCAGGGCGGCTAGGGCGGTCAGAGAGCGGGGGGAAAACATGGAAGCCTCCGAAAAATCATTACGATACTCTCCTGACAGCTTACAGACCTATGCCGCGCTTGCAACGACGGCGCGGGAATGGGACAGTTTCAACATGATTTCTGCCGATGGCCCGTTTGCGGGGCCGCCGCTGGATGGTGGCTAGGGCATGTGGTATTGGTATCCGGAGTTCGAGTGACATGACGCAAAGTTTCCTAAGCAGATGTGCGGCGGCGTCCGCAGTGATCGCCCTGACGGCGGGGCCGGTTCTGGCGCAGTCAGCGCCAGTTCTTTACACGGTGATCGTTCCGGCGGGCGAGTTCGGCTCGGCGGCGTTCCTGCGTCAGTTGGTGACGAGCCTCTCCGCCGCCAAGGCCTTTTGCGCTGATATCGACGCCGCGGAATACCGGGTGGATTGTCTCGCGGAGCGTCTGGAAAGCGTTTCAGCGGAAATCCCCGAAGATTCGGATTACGAGGAGGTCCGCCAGGTTCTGCGGGACACCGCGCGGGATATTCACCGTCTGACCCGCAAAAACCGGGATTGGAAACAGAGCAATGCCTATGCCTCGCGCAAGACGTCGTCCACGGACCGGACCACGCGTCCGCTGACGCCGGTCAATCCGGCACGGGCAGCGCAGGTCAATCAGCAGGCCAGCGCCATTCTGGATCAGGCGCAGACGGTCCTGTTGCGCAGCGCCGAAGCGGCAGAAGAGCGGCGTTCGCAATATGTGCAGATTGCCGAGGCGCTGGGATCGAACAAGGTGCTGCTGCGTTCCTGATGCAGACCGCCCGCCTTGCTGTGCCGGGGGGGCTATTTCAGCTCGATTTCCTGCCGGACCGCACTGGTTTCGGGATCCAGAATCAGGATGCGCTGATCCTGGGTCACCACCGCCACCCAGCCGGTGCCAAAGGTGACAGCCTCGGCCGTGACGCCGTCGGGCAGGGTGATGCTTTCGGGAAGCGAGGGCCCGTCTGCAGACAGACGGATGACAAGCAGCGAGATAACCACTACAAGCCCGCCAATCATGACCACGGTCAGCGTGGTCACCAGTCGGCGCAGGAACTTCAGCTGCGGCGGCTCTTCTTGCAATTCGGGTTTGGAAGGATCTGTCATGGAGCGCCGCCGGATAGAATTCGTTATTGCGGAAAATCCGCCTAAACGGCTTGATAAAGCGGTTTCACGTGATGTGCCAGAGGAGGCAACCCTATCGCGGACCCGTCTGGCGCGGCTGATTGACGAGGGCGCGCTGTCCGTTGACGGGCAAGTGGTGCGCGATCCCAAGGCGCGGGTCGAGGCGGGGGCGGTGATTTCAGTCACCGTCGAGGAAGCCAGTGACAGCCATATTGGCCCCGAGGATATCCCGCTGGATGTGGTGTTCGAGGATGACGATCTGATCGTCGTCAACAAACCGGCGGGCATGGTGGTGCATCCGGCGCCGGGCACGCCTTCGGGCACGCTGGTCAACGCGCTAATGCATCATTGCGGCGATAACCTGTCTGGTGTCGGTGGGGTGAAGCGCCCCGGTATCGTGCATCGCATCGACAAGGAAACCTCGGGTCTTCTGGTGGTGGCGAAATCCGATGTTGCGCATCAGGGGCTTGCGGCGCAGTTCGAACGTCACACGGTCGAACGCTATTACCGTGCGGTCTGCTATGGTGTGCCCGATGCCAACGATCCCCGGCTGCGCGGTGTCAAAGGTGCCAGTTTCGAGACCGGCAACATCCTGAAGCTGACCACCCAGTTGGCCCGCCACAAGACAGACCGACAGCGTCAGGCGGTGCTGTTTCAGGGCGGCCGCCACGCGGTGACCCGTGCGCGCATCGTGGAGCCTTTTGGCAATCCGGCGGTGGCGGCGCTGATAGAATGCTGGTTGGAAACCGGCAGGACCCATCAGATCCGGGTGCATATGGCCCATGCAGGTCATGGGCTGATCGGTGATCCGACCTATGGCGGCAAACGCAAGCTGCCGGTTAAGGCGCTGAGCGAAAAGGCGCTTGCGGCGGTTCAGGCCTTTCCGCGGCAGGCACTGCATGCGGCGGTTCTGGGCTTTACCAATCCGGTCAGCGGCGAAACGGTGCGGTTCGAGGCGCCCTTGCCGCAGGATATGCAGGACCTCCTGGAGGCGCTGCGCGGCGCAAAAGGGTGAGCCATGGGCCGCCGATAGAGGCCTGTGATCAAGATTACAGACCGTGATCGCGGGTTCGGTATAAGGTGTGATTATCGGTAGGACTTGAAACGGAAGAACCTCTTCCCCATATTCGTCCTACAACAACGCTGATGTTAGGTCCTTAAACATTGGGAGGGACAGACCGAATGGCGAATTATGCAAACCTGCCTGCACCGACACCGGAAGGTGGCCTGAACCGTTATATGCAGGAAATCCGGAAGTTCCCGCTACTGGAGCCGGAAGAAGAATACATGCTGGCCAAGCGGTGGGTCGAAGAGCAGGACACCAAGGCGGCGCATAAGATGGTCACCTCCCACCTGCGGCTGGCGGCCAAGATCGCCATGGGATACCGCGGTTACGGTCTGCCCCAGGCCGAGGTGATCTCGGAGGCGAACGTCGGTCTGATGCAGGCGGTGAAACGCTTTGATCCTGAAAAAGGTTTCCGTCTGGCGACCTATGCCATGTGGTGGATCCGCGCCTCGATCCAGGAATATATCCTGCGGTCCTGGAGCCTTGTGAAACTGGGCACCACCTCGGGCCAGAAGAAACTGTTCTTCAACCTGCGCAAGGCCAAGGCCCGTATCGGTGCCCTGGAAGAGGGCGATCTGCGTCCGGAAAACGTCAAGAAGATCGCGACCGATCTGGGCGTGACCGAAGCCGAAGTAATCTCAATGAACCGCCGCATGTCCGGTGGCGACGCGTCGCTCAATGCCACTGTCGGCAGCGAGGGCGAGGGCACCATGCAGTGGCAGGACTGGCTGGAAGACGAAGATGCCGACCAGGCGGGCGATTACGAGGCACGGGACGAGCTGGAAGCGCGCCGCGAACTGCTGGCGCAGGCGCTTGATGTGCTGAATGACCGGGAAAAGGATATCCTGACCCAGCGCCGTCTTGCCGACAAACCGGTGACTCTGGAAGAGCTGAGCACCCAGTATGACGTCAGCCGCGAACGTATCCGCCAGATCGAGGTGCGCGCGTTTGAGAAGCTGCAAAACAAGATGCGTGCTTTGGCGTCGGAAAAAGGCATGCTGACCAGCGCCTGAAGACAGGCTGCGAATGAACGGCAAAGAAATGCAAAAGGGTTGCCCTGCGGGCAGCCCTTTTTCTTTCGGTCACGGATTGGGATGCGGGCGAAATAGCATTGGATGCCGACGTTGCTGAGGAGTCTTGGCGGCGCTGTCAGATCGACCCGAGATAATACCCGATAGCCTCTGCCAGTTCAGTTTCCTCATAGCCAAAATGGGAACGCACAACCTCTTCCAGTTTTCTGAATGTCGCGGCGGCCTGGGCGAAGTTTGCATCGCTGGGATTTTCGGCCAGCGTATGCGCTGCACGACCGAGGCGGATGATCAGCTCGTGAACCACCTCGTGTTCTGCCTTCAATTTGGCGATGACTTCGCGGAACTTTCCACCGCCCGCAGCCTCGATCCGGGGGAACATGTCAGCGCCTTCAATATCGTGGTGCAACTTAAGCACCTGGCACTCGCGCCCGCAAAGCGATCCGAACGCGCGGAAATTCTCAGCCATGTCGAGTGAAAGCACGATCTGCTTCAGGTGCTCAGGCGGGGTGTCCCGCGCCTCGATCCGGGTCAGGACCGCAGCGATCTGGGCTATCTCCATCAGGTAATGACGATGGATTGCTGCCAGTTGTCGCCCCTGATGACGGTGAGCGTCCGTTGCTTCCGGCACCAGCGGTGCTTTGGGGCGGGCAGCCTCGTCGAGGCTGAGTTCATCCAGAGGTTGGCTCGAAAGATCGGTCATGATGGACATGAAAAGCCTTGCCCGGGCTAAGTCAAGGACGTCTGCTTTGGCGGGCAGGGCGATCGTTCATGTTGCGTCGTTGTGGGAGCAGGCTGATGCATCTGGGGGGCAAAACGCGCAAGCTTTGGACGAGTACATGCCTGTAGCGTCCAAGCATAGGCCGGTCAGCGAAAGGCTGGCGCGGTGGCTGGCAAGCTGAAAGACTTTTTGGGGGCGACCTGATCAACGGCTGGCGAAAGGCTGGCAAGGATGATCGAGCTGCGCTGGCGAAGTGCTGGCGTTGTGTGGCTGGCTGGAAATCAGGGGGCTGGCGGTGCTGGCTGTCTGGCTGGGACCCGGTAGGGTGTCCTCGCTGGAGTGCTAGCTTTGCGTGCTGCCGTTGATTCTGGCTTGCTGCAGATCCTGAAACCTCGATAGGCAATAGCGAAGGGTGGGTCAAGAAAAATGTGTAAATTCAAATACTTGATTAGTTTTGTCGGGATTTAACCGCGTGTGCGCCGGCAGGCTGAATCCGCGAGATAGATCTGCCGGCCAGAACGGGAAACGCCGCCCCGGCGAGGGGGCGGCGCGATGCAACGTTGTCTTTTTCCGGCGCAGCGGTGGATCAGTCCAGCCGGGCCCGGATCACCCGTAGCATGTTTTCCCCGGCGACCTTGCGGATCTGTTCGGGCGTCAGACCCGCCTGCAGCATGGCATGGGTGAGGGCGGCAAGTTCCGAGGTGTCGAATGTGGTCTCGACCGAGCCGTCGAAATCCGACCCCAGCGCGACGTGATCCGCGCCAACGACCTCGATCCCGACCTTCACAGCGGCGGCGACGCCCGCAGGGCTGTCATCGCAGATCGCATCCTTCCAGTAGCCGATACCGATGACCCCGCCCTTTGCCGCGATCTCCCGCATCAGATCGTCCTGGAAGTTCCGCTTGACCGGGCAGGCCTTGTGAATGCCGCCATGGGAGACGACCAGCGGAATATCGGTCATTTCAAGAACATCACGCGCCACCTGTGGGCTGGAATGGGCGAGATCAAGGATCAGTCCCCGCTCCACCACGGCTTGTACAACCGAGCGTCCGAAATCGGTCAGCCCGGCATTGCTGGCGCCATGCAGCGATCCGCCGAGTGCATTGTCGAAAAAGTGCTGCAGGGCCACCAGCCGGTAGCCCGCATCCTGCAAGCCCTGCAGGTTGTCGAGGTTGCCTTCCAGCGGATGCGCGCCTTCGATACCAAGGATCCCGCCGACCACGGCCTCGCCCGACAGCTTGCGTTCCAGCAGCGCATCAAGGTCGGCTTCTGATTTGATGATATGCAGTTTGCCGTCCGACTTTTCTTCAAACCCGTGCAGTTTTTCCGCCTGATAGACGGCGCGCTCATAAAGCGAGCCCCAGGTGCGCATGGGCCACATCTGTGCCACTGCCAGAAGGGTGATATTGTCCATCGCGTCGGTTTCATTGTGGTCGTAGTTCTGACCGGCGGGGGATTTTGTTACGGCGGTGAAAACCTGCAAGGCCACGTTGCCTTCGATCAGGCGGGGGATGTCGACCTGACCCCGGTTGCCACGCTTTGTGAGGTCGCGTTTCCACAGCAGGGGATCGGCATGCAGATCGCCGATCAGCAGCGTCTTGTGCAACTCGGCCGCCTCGGCGCTGACGGGGTAGGGGTCATGCTCGGCCACCACGTTGCGGCCATTTTCGATATAGCCGGGTACAAAGATCAGTGCACCGATCACCACAAGGATCAGCAGGACCACCAGCCGTCCCAGCCATTTTGCAAGTTTTCGCATCAAATACCCTCCCCAAAATCTGCTCAAAGAAACTGCTGGCAGGCTACTGCGGACAGGGCAGGGCGCAAGGAAAACGTCGGGGCAGCCGCCCGGCTTGCCCCGCGCGGTCTGGGCGCCTAGGCTGCGGGTCTTCGCATCAGGACGCGGGAGGGCGTGATATGGCAGGAGGATGGGCGCGCGACGGCGCGGTGAGCGAGCAGATCGAAGCCTCGATCAGCGATGAGCTGGCGCGGATGAAAGCGCAGCAACAGCCCGTCGGCGAAAGTCTGACCCATTGCGCGGATTGTGAAGAAGAGATTCCCGAAAAACGCCGCCTGGCCCGCCCGGGTGTGAAGCTATGCATCGATTGTCAGGAAGAGCGCGACGGAGCAAAGGCGCAGCGCGGCGGCATCAACCGGCGCGGATCGAAGGACAGTCAGTTGAAGTGAGCGCCGTAGGACATGGCTGCTATGAGCCCATTTTGACCGATGCTGCGAAGTCGACGAAAGTCCGTTTGCAGCGAAACCACGCAGGCCGCCTTCTGAAACATCTACTAGACCAGTTTTGCGGAGATGCTGGGCTCAGCGCTTGCCGCGCCGTCGCGCCCTACCTAAGTTAACAGAGAGCCTCGGCGTCATGAACTCATTCAGCAACAATGCGCTGTAATTGCAATGCTGAAATCAAAGATGGGGCCGGGCGAGTTTCGCGCGGGCAGGTTGGCAATAAAGAGGCTGAAGCAATGTTTGAATTCTTCCGGAAGTTGATCGCATTTTTCCGGCCTCCAACTTACGACCCTAAGAACCCTCCGCTAGGAATGGAAGCAATGGATCTAGACTCGGTGAATAAGACAAACTCCGAGAACGAACGGATCGAAGGTAGAAATTGGCGCGACATACACCGGCGCTAGCAGATTGAAGAGCTATTAGCCGGATTTGTCTGTCATGTTCGGTGTGTTCAAAAATTCAGATGCCAACATTGGCGCAGCCGCAGCGAAAGTCGGTTCAGTCCGCATAGTGGACGATCAGGCGGGCGGCCAAAAACCTCCCGCCTGACGCGAAGTATCAGTCCTCCATCGCCTCCAGCTCGTCGATCATGCCAGAGATCATCGACAGGCCTTTGTCCCAGAACTTGGGATCCGAGGCATCAAGGCCGAAGGGCGCTAGAAGCTCCTTGTGGTGCTTGGAACCACCCGCTTTCAGCATGTCGAAATACTTCTCCTGGAAGCCTTCGGGGTTTTCCTCGTAGACCGAGTAGAGCGCGTTCACCAGACCGTCGCCGAATGCATAGGCGTAGACATAGAAGGGCGAGTGGACAAAATGCGGGATATAGGCCCAGAAGGTCTCGTACCCTTCCATGAAATCAAAGGCTTCGCCCAGGGATTCGGCCTGCACCGACATCCAGAGCGCATTGATGTCATCGGGTGTCAGCTCGCCGCCGCGGCGCGCTTCGTGCAGTTTGCACTCAAAATCATAAAAGGCGATCTGGCGCACGACCGTGTTGATCATGTCCTCGACCTTGCCTGCCAGCAGCACGCGGCGCTCGTTCTGGTCCTTGGCCTTTTCCAGCATCTTGCGGAAGGTCAGCATCTCGCCGAACACGGACGCGGTTTCTGCCAGCGTCAGCGGGGTGGAGGAGAGCATTTCGCCCTGACCGGCGGCCAGCACCTGATGCACGCCATGGCCCAGCTCATGCGCGAGGGTCATCACATCGCGCGGTTTGCCGAGGTAGTTCAGCATGACATAGGGGTGCACATCGGTGACGGTGGGATGGGCAAAGGCGCCCGGCGCCTTGCCGGGTTTCACGCCCGCATCGATCCAGCCCTTGTTGAAGAAGGGATCGGCGATTTCGGCCATGCGCGGATCAAAGGCGCCATAGGCCTCCATCACGATGTCGCGGGCCTCGTCCCAGCCGACGGTGCGGGAGACTTCCATCGGCAGCGGCGCGTTGCGGTCCCAGACCTGCATACGGTCCAGGCCCAGCCATTTGCGCTTCAGCTCGTAATAGCGGTGCGACAGCTTGGGGTAGGCGGCCACGACGGCTTCGCGCAGGGCCTCGACCACTTCGGGTTCGACATCATTGGCCAGATGGCGGCCCATCTGCGCCGAGGGCATGCCGCGCCAGCGGTCGACGATTTCCTTTTCCTTGGCTTGCGTGTTGTGGACGCGGGCAAAGATCTTGATGTTTTCGGCAAAGACCCGCGCCAGTTCTCGTGCCGCGGCTTCGCGTTTGCTGCGGTCTTGGTCGGTCAGGAAGTTCAGCGTGCCTTCGATGTTCATTTCTTCACCGTCTACGGTGAAGGTCAGACCGGCGATGGTCTCATCAAACAACTTCTCCCAGGCGTCGCCGACCACGCCCAGATCGTGCAGGAATTTTTCCAACTCATCCGACAGCTGGTACGGCTTCATCGCGCGGATGCGGCGGAAGACGGGTTCATAGCGTGCGAGATCCGCATTGGCGGCAAACAGCGCCTTCAGCTTGTCATCTTCGATACGGTTGATCTCCAGCGTGAAGAAGACCAATGGCGTGGTGAAAACGGTGACCTTTTCCTGGCAATCCGACAGGAATTTGGCGCGGTCTGCATCGGTGGTCAGCTGGTAATAACGCAGGCCCGCATAGGACATCAGGCGCCCGGCGATGGCGTTGATTTTCTCGTTGCGCAGCACGCAGTCCAGCAGACCCGCCGCATCAAGATCGGCCAGCTTGCCTTCGTAATCGGCAGCAAAGGCGCTGCATTCCTGCTCCAGCCAATCCAGATCGCGTGCCAGTTCGGGGGCGTCATCAGCGGTGTAAAGATCGGTCAGATCCCATTCGGGCAGATTGCCGAAGGCGTCAGAGCCTCCACCGGCATTGGCGTCACGAACGGGGAAAGGCAGTTGAAACATGGGGCCTCCTTGAAGCGTCATGTGAAAAGATGAGGCACAGCCGCGCCGTGCCATTCGATTGACATCTAAGCAGCGGCGCGGGGGATCACAAGCGATCAGCGGCGCCGCCCATCAGCCGGGGGCGTTCAGCCCCGGTATTGGTCAAAGAGGGCGCACATGCGGTCAAAGGTGTGCTGGCGGATGGCTGGACCTTCCATCACCACCTCGTGCTGGGCGCCCTGAACCAGATCCAGCTCGCCGCCGGGCCAGCGCTGCATGCGGTCCTTGATGGCGTCAGTATTTACGATCTGCTCGTCGCTGCCGAGGAAGGTGATGCAGGGTGGCGCCGGAGAGGGGCGCTGGGCCAGGGCGGCGCATTCCTGCAGTCCTTCGCTCAGCCAATGTACGGTTGGCCCGCCCAGTGTCAGATCCGGCTGGGCCTCCAGCTGTTCCTGCATAAACCGGTACATATCCGCGTCATTGGTCAGAGTGTTGCCTTCGTAGGGGGCGGATTGCACGTAATGCCCCTTGGTCGTGGTGGGCGCGCGCATTGCGCTGAAACCCAGATGTGGCGCCAAAGCGCCTAAGATGCGTGCGACGGGGCGCATGGCGGCGGGGATCTGGATCCCCCACATTGGCCCGGTGAAGGCGCAGGCCTTGACCGGCAACCCTTCGATCAGGGCACGCAGCCCGATGGCGCCGCCCATGGAGTGAGCCAGCAGGAACCAGGGCTTCGGCAGGTCAAGCTGCTGCGCCAGTTGCACCACGGCGGCGACGTCCTGCTGAAAGTCGGGGAAATGCTGAACATGGCCAAGACGCCGGTCGTCCAGCATCCGGTCGGCCAGCCCCTGTCCGCGCCAGTCCACGGCCAGCGTCGCAAAGCCGCGCCGACCCAGGTCGATGGCTGCAGGGCCGTATTTTTCGATATATTCGGTGCGTCCGGGAAAGATCAGCACCGTGCCCTTGATCGCCTCGCGCGGCAGACCACCGGGCAGCCAATGGCCCACGCGGATGCGCAGGCCATCTTTGGTGGTCACCCAATGGGCTTCTCCCCCTTCCGGACCATCGGCGATATCGCGAAAATACGGGGCAGGGGTCAGATCCATAGGGCGGGTCTCCATCATTCAGGTCGGTGTGGTCAGGCGAGGGCCGAGGCCAGTTTCATCGCAGTGCCCATGTCGCCGTCAACGCTCAGCTTGCCGGTCATGAAGGCGCTGGTGGGGTTAAGTTCACCGGACAGGATCGCCTCAAAGGTTTCGGCATCGGCGGACATGGTGACATCGGTTTCTTCGTCGCTGATCCGTGCACCGTCGCTGTCCAGCACGATCGCGCCCATGTCTTCGATCTGGAACTTGGCGCTGCCGTCAAAACCGGCGGCATCTAGTTTTTCATTCAGGGCTGCGGCGGCTTGTGTCAGGGTGTCGCTCATCGGGTCTTCCTCGCTCATTTGCAGGGGCATCGCACTTTTATGTGAAGCTTTCGTCTACGGCACTGGAAAATGCGATGCACGGGGTTACACTGAGGGTCATCATGGTTTCAAATGTTCCGAACCTCAAAGCTATCGTGGCGGCAACGGTGCTGACAGTCACGTTTTCCCTGCCTTCGGCGGTTCTGGCACAGGTCGGAACCGGTGCCCCGGATGAGGCGGCGCTACTGGCAGAGCTGTCGGTGGCGGATCCCACCGATGCCGCTGCCATCGATCGTGAGCTGCAGGCGCTGTGGCGCAAAAGCGGCTCGCCTGCGATGGATCTGCTGCTGACGCGCGGCGTCCGGGCGCTGGAGCGGGGCGACACGCAAGAGGCAATCGAGCATCTGACCGCGCTGACCGATCACGCGCCGGGATTTGCGCGTGGCTGGTATGAGCGGGCGCGCGCCTATTTCGTCATCGGCCTTTATGGTCCCTCGGTGGCGGATCTGGAGCATGCCCTGGCGCTGAACCCCAATAATTACGACGCGATCTACGCGCTGGGCACCATCTTTGAACAGTTCCGCGACCCCCAGAATGCCTATGCCGCCTATTTGCGCGCCAAGGCTATACATCCGACGCATCAGGAAGTAACCAAGGCGCTCGACCGATTGGCGCCCTTGGTCGAGGGCAAGGAACTCTAGGCCCCGACCGGGGCAGGGGCGGTGCTATGGCAAACGCATCACGGGTGACGGCGGTCCTGGGACCGACCAACACCGGCAAAACCCATTACGCAATCGACAGGATGCTGGGGTATCGGACGGGGATCATGGGATTCCCGCTGCGGCTGCTTGCGCGCGAGGTCTATGACAAGATCGTCGCGGCGCGCGGCCCATCGGTGGTGGCGCTGCTGACCGGTGAAGAGCGGATCGTGCCGCCGCGCGCGCAATACTGGATTTGCACCGTTGAGGCGATGCCAGAGGGGATGGGCTGTGACTTCCTCGCCATCGACGAAATCCAGCTTTGCGCCGATCCGGAACGAGGCCATGTCTTTACCGACCGGCTGCTGCGGGCGCGGGGCACCCATGAGACGCTGTTTCTGGGCGCCGACACCATGCGCGGGCCGATTCAGGCGCTGGTGCCGGGGGTGGAGTTCGTGCGCCGCGAACGGATGTCCGATCTGGTCTATGCCGGATCGAAGAAAATCAGCCGGATGCCGCCGCGCACCGCTATTGTCGGCTTCTCGGTCGATAACGTTTATGCAATCGCCGAGCTGATCCGCCGCCAGAAGGGGGGCGCCGCGGTGGTGATGGGGGCGCTCAGCCCGCGCACCCGTAACGCGCAGGTGGCGCTCTATCAGAATGGAGAGGTCGACTATCTGGTGGCCACCGATGCGATCGGCATGGGGTTGAACCTTGATATCGACCATGTCGCCTTTGCCTCGACATCAAAATTCGATGGCCGCCGCATGCGGCCGCTGGCAGCAAACGAGCTGGCCCAGATCGCAGGCCGCGCCGGGCGCGGCATGAGCCACGGTTCCTTCGGGGTGACCGGCGATGCCCGCCCTCTGGATGAAGGCACGGCGCAGGCGATCATGGAGCACCGTTTCACGCCGCTGAAAAAGCTGAACTGGCGCTCCTCCGCGCTGCAATTCGGTACTGTCGAGGCGCTGATCCGCTCGCTAGAGGCGGCACCGCAGGATGAATTCCTGATGAAGGCGCGCGAGGCTGATGACCTTGGCGCGCTGAAAGCATTGTCGCAGGATCCCGATATTCTGGCCCGGACCACCAATGCGCCGTCCGTGCGGCTGTTGTGGGATGTCTGCCGGATTCCCGATTTCCGTGGTATAAGCCATGCCGAACATGCGTCGCTATTGCGGGGGATCTTCAATCACCTGCATGGCGGCGGCGTCGTGCCCGACGATTGGCTGGCCCGACAGATCAAGCGGATCGACCGGACGGACGGAAATATCGATGCCTTGTCCAAACGGTTGGCATTTATCCGCACATGGACCTATGTGGCACAAAGGAAAGGCTGGCTGCGTGACGAAATCCATTGGCGGAATGAGACTCGCGCTGTAGAAGACAGGTTGTCGGACGCATTGCACGAACGTCTGACTGAAAAATTTGTGGACCGGCGCACATCCGTGCTCTTGCGCCGGCTCAAGCAGAAGGAGGCCCTTTTGGCCGAAGTGAATGACAAGGGTGAAGTGACCGTCGAAGGCGAATTCGTCGGACGGCTCGAAGGGTTCCGGTTCTCGCCTGACAAGGGCGCAGAAGGTGCTGAAGCGAAGGCGTTGAAATCCGCGTCTTTGCAGGCGCTCGCTCCGCATTTTCATCTGCGGGCAGACCGGTTCTACAATGCGCCCGATACCGAAATTGATTATACCGAACAGGGTGGCCTCATGTGGGGCGATAGCGCCATCGGCAAATTGGTCGCCGGTGCCGATCCGCTGACCCCTGGCGTGCAGGTCTTTGTAGACGATGCAGCCGGGACCGAGGTTGCGCAAAAGGTCGAACGCCGCCTGCAGCATTTCATCTCCCGCAAGGTCCAGTCGCTGTTTGAACCGCTGCTGAACCTGCAAAAGGACGAGGAACTGAACGGGCTGGCCCGTGGTTTCGCCTTTCGCATGGTCGAGGCGCTGGGCCTGCTGCCCCGCCACACCGTCGCGCAGGAGGTCAAGGATCTGGACCAGGACGCCCGTGGCGCGCTGCGCAAGCACGGTGTGCGGTTCGGTCAGTTCACCATCTTCATGCCGCTGCTGTTGAAACCGGCGCCGACGCGTCTGCGTCTGGTGCTGTGGTCGCTGGCAAACGGGCTGCAGGATTTCCCCGAGGCACCGCCACCGGGTCTGGTGACCGTTCCCGCGCTGAAAGACGCACCGCAGGGATATGACACAATGTCCGGCTACCGCGAAGCGGGTGAGCGGATGATCCGCATCGACATGCTGGAACGGCTGGCCGACATGCTGCGCGCCGAAGACAGCCGCGGTGGTTTCGAAGCCAAGCCCGACATGCTGTCGATCACCGGCATGACGCTGGAGCAATTCGCGGACCTGATGCAGGGCCTTGGCTATCGCGCCGAAAAGGGCGAACGCGAAAAGGTCAAACCGGCGGATGCAGTTGTCGCTGAAACCGGCACGCCCGCGGCAGGCCAGCCTGTCATGGATGCTGCGGCGGACGCGGAAAACACCCCGGCCGCTGCGCCTGCGGGTGAGGGCGCTGCGCCTGCCGCAGATGTGGTGCCTGAAGCCGCCGCCATTGCCGACGAAGGTGTGGCGCCGATTGCTGAAACCGGTTCGGATGCTGCAGCGGAAGAACCCGTGCCTGAGGTCGCCGAGAATGAAACCCCGGTGGGCGAAGCGGCAGATACCTCTGTCGAGGCGCCTGAAGTCGAGGTCTTCTATACTTTCACTTGGGGCGGTCGTGCCCGTCAGGGCGGCAACCGCGGTCAACGCCGTGGCCAGCAAGGCCAGGACGCCCGTGGCAATGCCGGTGGCGGCAAGGGCAAACCCCGCGGTGCCAAAGGCGGCGCCGGTGGCGGCAAACCCGGTGGCAAGAAAGGCGGACGTCCTCAGCAGCAGGGCGGCAAGACCTATTCGGCCCGCCCGCCGAAGAAGGAAAAGAAGATCGATCCCGACAACCCCTTCGCTGCGGCGCTGATGGGGCTCAAACAGGGCGACTGATCCGGCCATGCAGGAGGGCGCGGCAAAGATCCGTATCGATAAATGGCTGTGGCATGCGCGGTTTTTCAAAACCCGCAGTCTGGCCGCGAAACAGGTCAGCGCCGGTCACGTCCGCCTGAATGCCGACAAGATCTCGAAACCGGCTCAGAACGTCACCCCGGGTGACGTTCTGACCTTTCCGCAGGGGCGGCAGATTCGGGTTGTCCGTGTCGAAGCCATCGGCGAAAGGCGCGGACCGGCACCTGAAGCACAAACCTTGTATTTCGACATGACCGAAAAACAGGAAAGCGTTCCGGCCAATCCGCGCTTTGAGGGAAAGGGCCGCCCTGATAAGAAATCTCGCAGGGCGCTTGATCTTACCCGCAGGGGCGACATCCATTGACATCTTGAAGATGGCGCCGCTCTGGATTAGCTAGACGCCAAACAGAAAACGGGACCTGGCACTATGACCTATGTCGTTACGGAAAACTGCATCGCCTGCAAATACACCGATTGTGTTGAGGTCTGCCCTGTAGACTGTTTCTACGAAGGCGAGAACACGCTAGTCATCCACCCGGATGAATGCATTGACTGCGGTGTCTGTGAACCAGAATGCCCCGCCGACGCGATCCGCCCGGATACTGAGCCGGACATGGACAAATGGGTTGAGTTCAACCGCAAGTATTCCGAGATGTGGCCGGTGATCGTCTCCAAGAAAGACCCGATGCCCGGCGCAGAAGACCGCGACGGCGAAGAGGGCAAGATGGAGAAATACTTCTCCGAAGCTCCTGGCGAGGGCGGCTGAGCAGCTGAGCTCTGCCAGTTGTTCCTCTGGTTTTCACGCGATTCGCGGGTTTTTGCCTCATTTGGGTGTGGCAGCGTGTGAAACGCATAGATTAGGTCCGAATCGCCCATAACACGCAGGTGTTTGCCCGGCGTTGTAAGGGTGCCTTCCGAATACCCCGATTTTGTGGTATGATCTGTCTCTGAGATGAACAGAACACGAGATGTTGCCCGACTGTTTGAATGCCCATTCATGCATTACGGGCAGATTTTCTGCGACTATCGCGTGGCGCGCGGATCACTGTAAGTGAGCCGGTGACCACTCTTTGTCGTTGTCGTGCCGGAACATGCATCCGGCTTATTGCGAGGAAAGACCTGTATGACAAAATCGAAGAAGCTCGAATTCCGCCCCAATGAGTATGTGGTTTACCCGGCGCATGGTGTCGGCCAGATCATCTCGATCGAGGAGCAGGAAGTGGCCGGCTTTGCGCTGGAGCTTTTCGTAATCACCTTTGAAAAGGACAAGATGACCCTGCGGGTGCCGACCAACAAGGCGGTCGAAGTGGGCATGCGCTCGCTCAGCTCTCCCGATGTGATCAACCAGGCCATGAAGACCCTCAAGGGTAAGGCCAAGGTCAAGCGGGCCATGTGGTCCCGCCGCGCGCAGGAATACGAACAGAAGATCAACTCCGGCGATCTGATCGCCATCGCCGAAGTGGTCCGCGACCTGCACCGCACCGACGATCAGCGCGAGCAAAGCTATTCCGAGCGTCAGCTGTACGAGGCGGCGCTGGAGCGTCTGACCCGCGAAGTGGCTGCCGTTGCCGATGGTGACGAAATCTCGGCTGCCAAACAGGTGGATGAGGTTCTGACCTCACGCGCTGCCGCGGCCTGAGGCTGCCGGAAACAGCCGGACACCGAAAGACACATGCAAAAACAAAGGGCCGCGCCGGGTTGCGCGGCCCTTTGTTTTTCCGGATGTTCTGTTGAGCCAGGATTGGGGCAGAGCAGGGGCACAGCGGGCATGCAGAACCTGAAGAAACGCATCAACACCCTTTACGAGGGCGCCTCGCCCGGTGCGGTGCGGTTCCGCTATGGCATCATTATCTTTGATGCGCTGTCGATCCTGTTCTTCATTGCCACGGCGCATGTCGATCATGGCCCGATGTTGATCGCGATCAGCCAGCTGCTCGGCGTTATCATCGGGCTGGACCTGGCGGCGCGGCTGTGGATCGCCCGTAACCGCAAGGCCTTCCTGTGGCAGATCTATACGCTGGCCGATGTGACGGTGATCGTGACCCTGCTGCTGGATCCGTTGTTCTCCGGCAGCCTGGCTTTTTTGCGGATCCTGCGGGCGCTGCGGCTTATCCATTCCTACCATCTGCTCCGCGACCTGCGCCGCGACAGCGAATTCTTCCGCCGTAACGAGGATGCGCTTCTGGCCGGGGTCAACCTCTTCGTGTTCATCTTTGCCACCGCCATGGCGGTGCTGATCTTCTTTATCGATGAGACCCAGACCCAGTCGCCCTATGTGGATGCGCTCTATTTCACCGTTGCGACGCTGACCACCACTGGGTTTGGCGATATCACCATGGCCTCTCCGGCGGGCAAGATGTTTTCGGTCTTTGTCATGGTGGTGGGGGTGGCGCTGTTCGTGCGGCTGGCGCAGGCGATCTTTCAGCCGCAGAAGGTGCGTTATACCTGTCCTACCTGTGGCCTGACGCGGCACGATATCGACGCGGTCCATTGCAAGCATTGCGGCGAACAGCTGAAGATCCTGACCACCGGCGTCGAGTGACTCCTCAGAGCGCCAGCAAAACCAGCAGGCCCGTAAGCTCGCACAGTTGCTGGGTCGCGCCCAGAATATCGCCGGTCTGACCGCCGATCTTGGCCCGCGACAGCGCGCCAAGACCTGCCGTGACCAGCGCCATGATCACGGCCACGGCCAAGAGCTGCGACAAGGCGATGAACGGCAGCGCCAGACCCAGTGCCAGAACCCCGCCCAGCAAAACGGGCAGGGCGCGGGGGCGCCCGACGCTGCGGGACAGGCCATCGGCGCGCGCATGGGGCAGGGCGTACATCAGAACCGGCATGGCAGCCCGGCTGAGCATGGCCAGCGCCAGCAGCGGCCAGGGGCCTGCGGTCTCCAAAAGGGCGGCCATCGCCACCCAGCGCAGCCCCAGCCCGAGGATCAGCGCCAGCACCCCATAGGTGCCGATCTGGCTGTCCTTCATGATCTCCAACCGACGCTCAGGCTCGAACCCGCCCCACAGCCCATCGGCGGTGTCGGCTAGGCCATCTTCGTGCATGGCGCCGGTCAGCAGGATCTGCACTGCCAGCGCCAGCCCTGCGGCAACCAACGGTGGCAGGCCAAGCATGAGGGCCAGGCTGGCCGCAATCGTGGCGGGCAAGGCGACGGTGACGCCCGCCAGCGGAAAGGCCCAGGCCGCTGCCGATTGCCGTTTGAACGTCTCTGCCGACAGGTGCGGCAGGGGCAGGCGGGTCAGCAGAACGAGCGCCAGGGGAATGTCGGCTGCGCGGATGTCGGTTTTTCGCATTTGCGGGCCTCTTGCGGGACTTGCAGCGGGGGGGCGAGCGGTTAAACAGGTGCCCAATCGCTTTACCCGCGTACCGTAACCCTATGCAACGAGGCTGATCCATGCTGCCCCAGATATCTTCTCTTGATGACTTTCGTGCCCAGCTTGGTGCGGCACCGGCAGCAGATGCCTCCGCAACGCAGGGCGCCGAGGCGCGCAATGGGCAGCTGACCAAACCACCCGGGGCACTGGGTCGGCTGGAGGATCTTGCGATCTGGTATGCGGGCTGGCGCGGCAGCGACCGACCAGCCATTACCGCGCCGCAGGTGATCGTCTTTGCCGGTAATCACGGCGTTACGGGGCAGGGTGTGTCTGCCTTTCCGGCCGAGGTGACCGCCCAGATGGTCCTGAATTTCGAACATGGCGGGGCGGCGATCAATCAGCTCGCCGAATTCGCCGGAGCGCGCATGGATGTGCATGCGCTGGACCTTGACCGGCCAACGCAGGATTTCACCAAGGCCCCCGCGATGAGCGAGGCTGAGCTGCTCATCGCCTTGCAGGCGGGTTGGGAGGCGGTGGACCCCACGGCGGATCTGCTGGTGGTGGGCGAAATGGGCATCGGCAACACCACCGCTGCGGCGGCCCTGTCCTGCGCGTTGTTCGGCGGCGCTGCAGCCGACTGGACCGGGCGTGGCACCGGCGTCGATGATGCCGGGTTGGCCAACAAGAGCCGGGTGGTGGCCGAGGGCGTCGCCCTGCATGGCCCCCAGATCAAGGATGGTCTGGATGCGCTGGCATGTCTTGGCGGGCGTGAGATTGCCGCCATGGCCGGTGCCATCGCGGCGGCCCGGATGCTGCGCATTCCGGTGATCCTGGATGGCTATATCTGCTGTTCCGCAGCGGCCTGCCTGCTGAAAACGCATGAGGGCGCGCTCGATCACGCGGTGGCGGGTCACAAGGGTGCAGAGGCGGCGCATGTGATGCTGCTGGACAAGCTCGGCAAGGAGCCGCTGCTTACCTTGGGACTGCGCCTTGGCGAAGGCTCTGGTGCGGCTCTGGCGATTCAGATCCTGAAGGGCGCAATCGCCTGCCACAGCGGCATGGCAACCTTTGCCGAGGCGGGCGTTACCGACGGCTGATGGTCCATCAGCCGGGCGATCTGGCCGCGATCAGGAGGACTTTTGGTCCTTCTGCTCGGCCAGTTCCAATAGGGCCGTCTCCAGATCCTTTTCCAGCTCGCGCGCACGGGCGATATAGGCTTTGTTTTCACTGGCCGGAGTGCCGGGGACCCAGTGCTTGGCCAGTTCGCGGATGGTCAGGCGGTCATGGGCATAGAAGGTCTGTTCGGCCTGCGCGGCCTCATATTCGCTGAGGCCGATCCGCTCCAGCACGTAACGCCCGGCACGCAGGGAGCTATCGAACATTTCCCGCACGATGTCATTGGCACCGGCCTGATACAGATCGAAAACGTGATGCCGGTCATAGGCCCGGGCGATGATGTGGATATCGGGGTAGTTGCGCCGCACATAGTCCACCAGTTTCACGGTGTTCTCCGGATCATCCAGTGCCACCACAAGGATCTTGGCCTTTGCAATGCCGGCGGCCTTCAGCAGCTCGGGCCGGGTCGGATCGCCAAGAAAGCTTTTGACGCCGAAACGGCGCATCAGTTGAACGGCTTCCATGTCGTTGTCGAGCAGCACCGTCTTGAAGCCGCTGGCGCGGACCAGCCGGTTGACGATTTGGCCAAATCGGCCGATGCCGGCAATGATCACGGGGCCTTCCTCGTCGATTTCATCCGGGGCATGCTCCACCCGCGCCTCGCCCAACCGTTTGGACAACAGGTCATAGGCAATGAACAGCAGCGGCGTGATCAGCATCGACAGGGCGATGATCAGTAACAGTTTTTCCGACAGGGCGGGCGGGATAACGTTGAGCTGCCGGGAAAAGGCAAGCAGCACGAAGCCGAATTCACCTGCCTGCGCCAGCCCCAGCGTGAACAGCCAATGTGCCCGGCGGCGCAGGCCGAAGGCGCGGCCGACGAAATAGAGCACCAGCCCCTTGGCGACGATCACCAGCAGCGCGAGGCCGATCAGATCGCCGGGGCTGGCGAGGAACAGGCGGTAGTTGATCCCGGCGCCGACGGTGATGAAGAACAACCCCAGAAGCAGTCCTTTGAAAGGGTTGAGGTCGCTTTCCAGCTCGTGCCGGAACTCGGAGTTGGCCAGAACCACACCGGCCAGAAAGGCACCAAGCGCAGGGGACAGGCCGACCAGCGTCATCAGGAAGGAGATCCCGACAACGATCAGCAGCGCCAGCGCGGTATACATTTCCCGCAGGTTGGAGGCATGAATAAAGCGGAACAGCGGTCGGGTCAGATAGATCCCGGCCAGGATGATAAAGGCAACAGCGGCAATGGTGATCAGGGTCACGGCCCAGCCGGGCATGCCTTCGACCAGAGACAGCGAGCCATGCCCACCGTTGTGACCGGCCTCGGCGGCGCGCTGGATCGACCCGTCGGAGCCGATTTGCGGGCCACCGGTGGTCGCCAGCAGCGGTAGGAAAGCAAGGATCGGAATGACGGCGATATCCTGCGTCAGCAGCACCGAGAAGCTGGCCCGCCCGCCGCCGGTCTGCATCAGGCCCTTTTCTGACAGGGTCTGCAGCACGATCGCGGTTGAGGAAAGCGATAGCGCGAGGCCGATTGCAAGGCTCACCTGCCACGGCTCCCCGGCGGCCATGGCAGCGCCCATCAGGGCCAGGGTACTGAACAGGACTTGCAAACCGCCAAGCCCCAACAGCTTGTGCCGCATGGCCCAGAGTGCCCTCGGCTCAAGCTCCAGGCCGATCAGGAACAGCATCATCACGACGCCAAATTCGGCAAAATGCTGCAGGTCCTGGGTTTCAGAGCCGACAAAGCCGAAGACTGGTCCGATCAGGATGCCGGCTGCAAGATATCCCAGCACCGAACCGAGCCCCAAGCGCGCTGCGATGGGGACCGCGATGACGGCGGCGGCGATGTAAATCGAGGCTTGGTAGAGAAACGCGTCCATGCCGAAGGTATGGCAAGCGACAGCCGCCTTGGCAACGGGTTAGGGCGACTTGGGGATGTCGGCCGGGCCTATTGCGCCTGTTCCGCGACAGGCCCGGGCATGGTGTTATTTCTCGTGGATGCGGATGTCGCCGGACAGTTTCTCGATCCGCTCCAGCCGCTCGGAAATCCGGCGCTGGAAGACGCCAAGCTGGTCGATGATGTCCGACAAGGTTTCGCCCGACTCAGGGAGGCGCGCGCTTTCGATCTTGCACAGCACCCGGGTCGAGCTGAGGCCAAGGAACTGGCGGTGCATGACCTGGCAGGCGTGCATGATTCTGTCTGCTTCGCGGTTGACGTCTTCCTGGCCGACGCGTTTGCGGTCCAGCTGGTCAATCACGATCTGCTTCAGAACGGCGCGTTCATGCGCCATATCGATCTCGCCCAGGGCGCGGCGTTCCATGCTCAGCTGTTGGTCGCACTCCTGCAGCATGCGGGTGATGCATTGCACCATCAGGCTGGTGTTGACGGTGGATTTGATGGTGGCAAAGGTGCTGTTTTCGCCCATCACATGGGCGGCGAACCAATCGGACATCTCGCGCGACATGGAACCGTAGTTCTGGGACAGGACGGTGACTGGACCGCCAGCCGGTTCGATACGCGATGCGATGACCCGCAGATTGTGAGGGATCGTGTGCATAGCGTCGAAATCCTTGACCAGACCCTCGGTCTGATCAACCAGGACCTGGGCGTTGTCGAGCATTCGGGCAAGCGCCAGCAGCGTTTCGTCCACCGGGTTCCCGAGGGCCGCATCGCGGGCCTTGAATTCCTCGCACAGAGCATGGGCTGCGAATTGATCGTAGTCTTCAAACCCTTTGCTGCGCACCCATTCCATCATGATTTCGGCGCTTTCGTCGGGGGAGAGGCCTTCCTGCTCTTCCGCCAGGCGCATCGTCTCGTAGATGGTTTGCACCTCCTCAAAGACCGGGCTGGTCGGCTTGATCCGGGCGGAGAGATAGCCATCCTTGTGGGGCACCACGACGGCGAAGACCCAATAGTACAGGCCGTCCTTGGCCAGGTTCTTAACATAGGCGCCGATGGTTTTGTCGGCCTTGATGGTGTCCCAGAACAGCTTGAACACGCCACGTGGCATATCCGGGTGGCGGATCACCTTGTGCGGTGCGCCGATCAGTTCAGGCCAATCGTAATCGGCAACCCGCCGGAAAATATAGTTTCCGGCCTCAATAACTCCGCGCTTATCGGTGCGAGAGAAAAACACTTCGTTCAATTTGAACGGGGCTTCTCCGCTGGACGGGCGGGTTTCAATACGGCGGTCGACAAATGACATTAGGTGTTCCCAGCTTTAGGCATGCGCAATGCATCTTTAGCGTGAGAATCTTCCCGTATCGTTAAGTCGGCAGGGGCGCATCGCGTTTTAACTGCGCCATTACGATCTGGCTTTGCACCCGCGCAACGGCTGGGTGTGTCAGCAGAACATCGTGGATCAGCGTGTTCAGCGCCTCAAGGTCGCGGCAATAGACCCTCAGCAGGTAGTCGGCCTCGCCGGTCATGGTCCAGGCTGAAGTGATTTCGGCGCGGGTGCTGACCAGCCGGGCAAAGCTGGTCGATTGTTCAGGGCCGTGGCTGCCCAGATGCACCTGTACAAATCCTTGCACCGCCAGCCCCAGTTTCGCCGCATCCAGCCGCGCCGCGTAACCCTGGATATACCCTTCGGCCTCCAGCCTTTGCCGCCGCCGTCCGGCCTGACTGGGTGACAGGTTCAAAAGCTCCCCCAGCTCCTGTGCCGTGAGGTGGGCGTTCTTCTGCAACGCGGCCAGAAGGCGGGTGTCGGTAGAATCGAGCATATGCGTGGTATTCCCAAAATGACTGGAAAGTATGCGGTCATTGCGCATGAAATCCTAGCAGGAGGCCAATGAATGCGCAAACACTGCGTATCGAACGCGCTATCTTTATAGCAGAATTGAAACGCGCAATCAGGAGGAGCACCCATGGGTCCGTTCCCGCATAATGCCCCGAAATCCGTCATCAGCGAAGAGAACCCCGCAGGCACCGATGGTTTTGAATTCGTCGAATTCGCCAGTCCAGAGCCGCAGGAACTGCGCGACCTTTTCACCAAGATGGGCTACGAGCTGGTGGGCCGCCACAAGACCAAACCGGGGATCGAACTGTGGCAGCAGGGCGATATCACCTATATCCTGAACGCCGAAAAGGGCAGCTTTGCCGAGAAGTTCGTCGAAGAGCACGGCCCCTGCGCCCCTTCGATGGGCTGGCGCGTTGTGGATGCGCAAAAGGCATTTGATCACGCTGTTGCCAAGGGCGCCGAGCCTTATGAAGGCGATGACAAGACCATGGATGTGCCCGCGATCAAGGGCATCGGCGGCTCGCTTATCTACTTCATCGACCAGTACTATGAGACCTCGCCCTACAACGAGGAATTCGAGTGGCTGAAACAATCCAAGCCGCGCGGCGTGGGGTTCTATTATCTCGATCACCTGACCCACAATGTCTACAAGGGCAACATGGACAAGTGGTTCAAGTTCTACGGCGAGTTGTTCAACTTCAAGGAAATCCGCTTTTTCGATATTGAAGGCAAATTCACCGGTCTTCTGAGCCGTGCGCTGACCTCGCCTTGCGGCCGTATCCGTATCCCGATCAACGAGGATCGTGGCGAAACCGGACAGATCGTTGCCTACCTGAAAAAGTACAAGGGCGAAGGCATCCAGCACATCGCCGTGGGCACCGAGAATATCTACGACTCCACCGACGAGATTTCCGAGCGCGGCATCAACTTTATGCCCGCCCCGCCGGAAACCTACTATGACCTCAGCCATGACCGCGTCGTGGGCCACGAAGAGCCGATCGAGCGCATGAAAAAACACGGTATCCTGATTGACGGCGAAGGCGTCGTGGATGGCGGTGAGACCAAGATCCTGCTGCAGATCTTCTCCAAGACCGTAATCGGCCCGATCTTCTTCGAATTCATCCAGCGCAAGGGCGACGATGGCTTTGGCGAGGGCAACTTCAAGGCGCTGTTCGAATCCATCGAGCAAGAGCAGATCAACAACGGAGAAATCCAGGCCGCCGAGTAATCCGGCGCGGATCCGGGGCTGCCTTTGGTGGTCTCGCGGTCTGGTCTGATTGTGTAAAGAGTGATTGGACCGGCTCCTGTTTGGGAGCCGGTTTTCTCATGTCGGGAGCGCATGTGAAGGTGCGGTAGAGGACATGATGCCAGGTGGTCAGCGCAACACTGGCTCTTGCATGCCTTCGTGAGGAGTTTGTGGGGGGCAGGGAGGAACGGCGGAAAGAACCGGCTGCAGGCCAGTATTACTCGGGCATTTCCAGCGTGTGGTTGCGGCCGCTTTTCTGGTATTGCAGCCGGGCATCGCCGATGGCGACGACACGGCCACCATCCAAACGGTCGCCGACTTGGACCTTGCGATAGCGGCCACTCGGCAGGCGCACCAGTGCGCGACGGTCGGCAGAGGTGCCATATACGCCGATCAGGTTCAGGCGGCGCAGGTTGATCGCATTGGTGATGGTGGCCTGCCGCGACACCGAGGCCGAGCTGGGCAGGCGCGGGGTAACGGTGGCAGGCACGGCTGCGGCGGTGGCCACTGCCGAGGTGCTGCGCTGCGCCCGGTCAACGATATTGGAGAAATTCGTCGGCCGCGCCCGCGGGGTGACAGAGGTGGCAACAGCCAGTGCGGTGGCAGGCTGGCTTTCCTGTTCTTCGGTCTTCAGCGAGGCCGGGCGGATGCGCGGGCGCAGGCTGGCCAGCTCGGCGCGGCTGCGCCCGCCCAGTTGCGCCCGTTCCACCTGTTCGGTGAGGTCGGCAGGCCGGGCACGCGGGCGCAGTTGTGACAGGGCTTCAAGCCGGGCCGCTTCGGCCTCTGCGGCTGCTGCCGCCTCGGCCACGGCGGGGTCGATACGTTCCGGTGTAGGCGGTGGCACGACCGGCGGGCGGCCCAGGAAAACCATCACGCCGTCGGGGTTCACGGTGCCTTCGGGCGTGGCTTCGACGAGCCCGCGCCGATCCAGCGCGATGGCACTGCCTGCGGCGGCGGGAGAGCTGACGACATCCGGGGCGTCATCGGTGCTCGCATCCGGTTGCGCTGGCAGGGCGACGGCGTCCTGCGACAGGTCGGTATCGTCGATCGAGGCCACATAGATACCGTCCAGATCCACCACCGCCGGGACCTGCGCGATTTCGGGCACCGCCTGCCAGATGCCGGTGGCGGCATATTGCGCGGCCTGCTCCAAGGCGCGGTCTTCGGCGCTCAGAGGTTCAGGCTCTGTTTCGGTTTCGGTGTCATCCAGCACACCATCGGCGATGGCTTCGGGGTCAAGCCGTGCGGTCTCGATATCGGCTTGATCCTGCGCGTCTGCGGTACCGGGGGTGTCCTCGGTGTCGGAAAGGAAGGTCACACCTGGGTCCGGCTGGTCCGGCAGGGCGCTGACCTGCGGCGCAATGGGCCGGTCTTCGGTGTCTGCCGTCATTAGATCTGCCGGTGTGGTTTCAGCAGGCTCCGCGGAGGCCAGCGGCACAGAAGGTGCTTCGTCCGGGATCTCTGGCACTGTGGTTTCTGCCGGAGTTGCATCGCCTGGCTGCGGTGCCTCTGGTTCCGCCGCCGGTTCCGGCGTGCTGCCCCGCAGGGGGGGATCCTCGGCAGCGGGCTGATCCGAGAACCGGCCAAACAATCCGCCCGGGGACACATAGGCGAGCGCGGCGACGGTCACCATGAAAACCACCAAGAGAACCGTCAGGACCAGTCCCATGTTGCGCGGTTTTGCCGGGGTGCGGCTTGGTGCCGGTTTTCCGGATCCGGCTTTCTGTCCCAACAGGCGGGCCAGCAAACCCGGAACTGCGCTCTCGCCTTTGCCGCTTTGCGGCTGGCCTGGCGGTGGCGTGATCGGGGTTGCAGGCGCCGCGCTGGCAGAGTCGGGCTGTTTCTTAGAGACCGGAGCGGCAGGCCCCTCGGGGGCACCGGTTTTCTGCGGTCCCTGACCCCCTTTCTGAGCGGTGATCTTGTGATCGGCCACCGGCGTCGGTGCTGCGCGGGTGGCGCCAGCGAGGGCAGGGGCCGCAGCGCCGCTGTCGGCCTTCCGGCGCCGGGTGCTGAAACCCATGGCCGGTCCCTGATCTTCGCCGGGGTCTTCCTCTGCTGCGCCCTCGGCGCCAGCCTTCGCAGAGATTTCGATCTGCGGGGACTTATCCCCGGCAGTCTTGTCCTCGGGGCGTAGAGGCTGGGCCTCGGTCTTGCCATCATCGGGCGTTTCCGCCTGCGTATCAGCAACGGAAACAGCGTCTTTGTCGGCGCCTTGGTCAGGGACACCCGGTTTTGTGGCTGGATTTTCCTCAACAGTCTCCGGGGCCGGTTCCTTAGATTCATCCGGCGCGCCTGCTGCAGGCGCTGCTTCGTCGGCGAGAACTGGGGTCGCCTCGGCGGGGGCCTCGGTTTCTTTTCCGGCAGGCTCGCCAATCTTCTTGGCCTGCGGCGCGCTCTTTTCGGCGGCTTTGGGCGCCCGTGGAATGACCGGCCCGATGTCGACAACCGCGATGCCATCCGGCTCAATCGGGGCGTCTCCGATCGCGGTGGAGGCGCCAAAGAACGGCTCCCCGAGAAAATCCATATCGCCGGGTACGGCCACGAAACTGGCCGGGATGAACCCGTGTTCCAGCGCGAAGCCTTCGGCCTCTTCCAGGGTTTCGCGGGCGACGGCTGCCACATGGGTCAGCGGCCCGTCTTCGGAGATATCAAAGGACAGATCCGCCACAGCGTAGGGCGTGGCGCCTTCCAGCGCCTTTTTCGCCATCTCGCGCCGGGTGGGAGCGTCGGCAGTACCGGTTTCAACGGTCAGATAGCGGATCTGATCGTTCGGAATCACCACCTTGCAACAGGTGGAGCCGCCCTCCGCCAGCGCCTCCCCGGCTGTGCGCAGATCGGCCAACGCCCGAGGCAGATCCGGGTGGCTCAGCGGCACCTTGCCAATATTGCGCCAGCCGCCGGCGGCGCGGCGCAGAAAGGCAATGCCTTCCGAAGACAGAGAGAGAGCAAACCCCGGTTTCATAGTGCGGTCAAACCATCCAAATTCCATGTGCCCGGACCGCTAAGTGCCCGTCTGGCCTTGCGGGCAGACCTTAAAGCAGGAGTTCGCCGAGGAAAAGGAAAAGACGGGAAGAGCCCTTGTCTGTGGCAAGGAAACGCTCCCATCTTGGGGCACAACACAGGAGACGCTGAGATGAAGACGAAGGCGATACTTGCATCATTGATGATCTGGACCTGCTCCAACGGGGCGGTGCTGGCGGAGGCAGCGGGCCCGCGCCAGATCGTGGTCACCGGAGAGGCACACACCGAGGTTGCGCCGGACCGGGCCACCATCACTTTGGGCGTCACCGCCGAGGCGGAAGAGGCGGCTATAGCCATGCGTCAGGTGTCGGAGGACATGACGGCGGTGATTGCCGGGCTGCGTGAGGCGGGCATTGCCGCAGAGGACATGCAGACCCAATCGATTTCGATTGATCCGGTCTGGAGTGCCCGGCGCGCGTCTGATGGCCGGGAACAGCGCGAGATCACCGGGTTTGTTGCCAGCAATACGCTGGCGGTCCGGGTGCGGGAGCTGGACAATCTTGGACCGGTTCTGGACCGGGTACTGGCCGCCGGAGCCAATAATTTCAGAGGCTTGAGCTTTGGCGTTGCAGATTCCGCGGCGGTCATTGACCAGATCCGGGGCGATGCGGTGCGCGATGCCATCCGCAAGGCGCGGCAACTGGCCGAGGCGGCTGAGATGGAGCTTGGGCCGGTACGCTCGATCACAGAACATGGCGGCAGTGGCGGTCCGCGTCCGATGAAGATGATGGAAATGGCCCGCTCATCGTCGATGCTGGTCGAGGCCGGAAGCCTTGGTTTTGAACACAGCGTCTCGGTTGTCTTCGACCTGCGGGTGCCGGGTTTGGAATAACATTGGTAGCGGACAAAGTACGTGCCAGACATGAAAAGGCCGGGCGATTTGCCCGGCCTTTGTTGTGTTTGCAAACTGCGGCGCGGGATCAACCGCAGGCTTTGGTCAGGGCCTGATCCAGATCAGCGATCAGATCATCGGGATCTTCGATGCCGATGGAAATGCGCACTACGTTGGGGCCTGCACCGGCCGCTTCCTGCTGCTCGGGTGTAAGCTGGCGGTGGGTGGTCGAGGCCGAGTGGATGATCAGCGAGCGGGTGTCGCCGAGATTGGCCACATGGCTGAAGATATCCAACGCATCGACCAGCTTGATACAGGCCTCGTAGCCGCCTTTCACTGCGAAGGTAAACAGGCCGCTGGTGCCCTTGGGATAGCAGGCCAGCGCCCGTTCGTAATAGGGCGAAGAGGGCAGGCCGGCATAGGTCACGTAATCAACGCGATCATCCTGCTCCAGCCAGCTGGCAACCTTGATGGCATTGTCACAATGGCGCTGCATGCGCAGGGACAGGGTTTCGATGCCCATCAGCGTGTAATGCGCCGCCTGCGGGTTCATCGTCATGCCCAGATCGCGCAGCCCGATGGCGATGCCGTGGAAGGTGAAGGCGAGCGAGCCGAAGGTCTCGTGGAACTTCAACCCGTGATAGGCCGGTTCCGGCGCCGACAGGGACGGGAACTTGTCCGAGGCGGACCAGTCGAAATTGCCGGAATCGATCACTGCGCCGCCGGTGACGGTGCCATTGCCGGTGAGGTATTTGGTGGTGGAATGCACAACCAGCGCGGCCCCCTGGGCAATCGGGTTGCACAGGTATGGCGTGGCGGTGGTGTTGTCGACGATCAGCGGCACCCCCGCGGCGTCGGTCACATCGGCCAGGGCGCGGATGTCGGTGACATAGCCGCCCGGGTTGGCGATGGATTCGCAGAACACCGCGCGGGTGTTCTCATCAATGGCATCACGCACGGCGTCCAGATCGTCGGTGTCGACAAAGGTCGCCGACCAGCCAAAGCGTTTGATGGTCTGGCTGAACTGGGTGACGGTTCCACCATAAAGCCTGGTTGAGGCAACCACGTTGCAGCCCGGCGCCATCAGCGGGAACAGGGCCAGGATTTGCGCCGCGTGGCCGGAAGAGCAGCAGACCGCGCCGACGCCGCCTTCAAGCGTGGCCAGACGTTCTTGCAGCACCGCAACCGTTGGATTGGTCAGGCGCGAATAGATATAGCCGACTTCCTGCAGGTTGAACAAAGCGGCCGCATGGTCCGCGTCGCGAAAGACGTAAGAGGTGGTCTGGTAAATCGGGGTCTGGCGGGCGCCAGTGGCCGGATCGGGTCGTGCACCGGCATGAATTTGCAATGTATCAAAGCCGTAGCTGGGGGCATCGGTCATATGTCTCTCTCCCTGAAATCGTGACTTGCCACAGGTGTAGGGCAGCACGGGCGCCCACACAACGCAAACCGGTGAAATCGGGACAGGCTACCTGCAACCCGCGCAGGTCGTGGGAAATTATTCCTGGCCTGTGAAATATTCCTAGCCTGTGCCGGGGAGGCCGTCGTGAGAAGGGGATGGCGCCTCTGGCATTGGCTCCGAAACACATGCGGTCCAAGTGAATGCAGCGCCGGGGCGGGGGCCGCGGCGCTGCAGGAGGGTATTCTTCGTGAGAAGCGGGCCTAGTGGAAAGAGGGGCCCTGATGCTCGATACCTGTGGGAGAGGTCTGCCCCCAGATCGGGGCGCCATCGGCGGCAAGAGCGGCATCCGCCTGCGGTGCGGGGCGCAGGTTCCAGGCCGGGTGCATCCAGACGGCAGCCTGTTCGGCTACTTTTGTGCGCAGCTCGTCCTCATGGACCGACAGGCTCAGCTGTGCGGAATCGTGCTGGGCGGTCACGGCAAACTGCAGCCCCGGCCAGGCCTTGGCGGGCTGATCCAGCAGATAGGCCGTCCGGCCCCAATGGCCGTCAGAGGCCAGTCCGTTGTCCACTTGGATTCCCGGAGCCAGCTCCATCTCGAAGCTGACAAGCACGGCCTGCAGTGTGCCTGCCTCCGTGCAGGTCAGATCCGCCGTGGTGCGGGCCGGTTTGAGGCTGGGCCGAGTGAAGTCGAAGTGGAACAGCTCCGTCGTCGGCCCCAGCGGGCGCAGGTTGCAGGCCGCGAAATCGTTCGGGGTGATCTGCGCAACGCGGGCAAAGTGGTGAAAGGCACTGAGATCAAAGCCTTCCGCCCGTTGCGGGCGCCATAGATCAAGCAACTGATCGCTTTCCACGGCTTGCGCCACCAGGGTCCCGCGTTCGGGGATGGCGCGCGCCTCAGGCTTGGCCAGAGCGCCCATCGCATGGGTAAGTGTTGCCAGCGCGCCTTCGCCCAGAAGGACCGTGTCGACGATTTCCGAAATCACCACATCTGCCGCTTCTGGCATGTCCTCACCAATGACGATCTCATGCGACCATTTCGGGATCACGGTGATGCGGTCAGAGAGACCATTGTCAGCGATGACGCGAGTTGCGGCCTCGGCGATCAGCGGCTGCTGTTCGCAGGTGTAGACGTGTTTCGCCCCGGCGCGCGCGGCTAGCATCGCCGTCAGACCGGCGCCGCAGCCGATGTCCAGCACCACATCGCCCGGTTTTACCTTCGCTGCGATCGCCTTGGCATAGGCGCTGTTGCGGGCCGTATCCGCAAGCATCGGGAAATGCCAGCGCGGCACGAACATCTGGTGCAGCCGTTCCTGGAAAATCTGCGCCTCGTGGTTCCGGGGATCAAGCGCAAGGGCCTGGGACAGCATCTGCGAGGTCCTGCGGCCCCCATCGGTCAGAGGCATGGATTTTGCGAGCTCTACAAGTTTCTCTGCGCCGTGCGCAGCCTGAGAGGTGTTGTCCTGAGGCGAATGCAGCATCTGATTTTCGGCCAACTTTTAGATTTCCTTATTTGAGGCAAATGCGATTGATCCCATATTGCGCAGACGCGTCTAACAAAGGGTAAAGCTGAACTAACGAAGCTGTGAATGCTTCATTGACTGCTGCCGCGTGTCTCGGCGCTCAGACCGGCCTGATCGGCATGGGGTGTCCATTTGATCGCGGTCCGGCGCTGAGATGTTTTTGCTCTGAATGCTGTGCGGGACAGGGGAGAGCACAGCGCGTGATCGGTCCACCCATAGCCCCTCTGCGATGCCCATGCTGCCGAGCCGACAAGGAGAACGATCCGTTCACGGCTGACCTTTGAGACGCAGATACGTCAACATCGCCTCCGACAGCGTCAGAACATCATACGTGACAGAGGCGTCTGCCGACGAGAGAGGAGCTTGCGGGGTCAGACTATGCCGAAGAAAGTGGTTGCCTGGGAGTTCCGCATCCTGAGTGCGGAGGCGATACCAGAATTCGTGGAGTTTGCAGGCAGCCCTGTTTGCCCGGGAGAGAGCGATGACGCGGGACCTGGTCAGCAGGGAGTAGGAGATTTTTCCCGAAGAGTAGTGCTGTCGGAGGTCCACCGGCATACGGGGGTAAGTAGTAGATACCTTCCTTCACGAAGACATAGCTGTGCGAAATGGTCTCCAATTTGTTCTACGCCTCGCCTTGATCAGGCTAAAAGCTAACGTAAAACAATATCTTAGATGAAGGAGTGGTGCCCCCACACGGACTCGAACCGCGGACCTACTGATTACAAATCAGTTGCTCTACCAGCTGAGCTATAGGGGCGCTGCCGGGGAATTAGCGATATTGGGCGCAGCCTGCAAGATAGAAAACGCAAGCAATGCGCAATTCCTGCGTCAAGTTTGTGCAGGCCACTGGCCGCGCGCGCCTACAGAGCATAGGGGCACCTCGTTTGACCTTTGAACGCAGGCGGAGTAAGCCTTTAACCCGTTAAATCATCGCACAAGCAAGGCCCCGATTTCATGCAGGTCATCCTCCACGTGGGTGCACATGGCACCGAAGAAGACCGGTTGCTGAAGACACTTTTGAACAACAAGGAGGCGGCGGCGAAACGCGGTGTCGCTATTCCCGGTCCCGGCAAGTACCGTTACCTGCTGAAGGATTGCATGGGGGCGCTTCTGACTGGAACTCCGGCGCCGGACTCTGGCGAGGTCCTTTGGGATTCGATCCTGGAGCAGGAACATGCAGACCGGGTGATCCTGTCCAACCCGCATTTCTTCGGCTCGCAGCGGCAGGCGCTTGAGGGGCATAACTTCTACCCTGAAGCGGAAATGCGTATGGGGGCGCTTGCGCGGCTGTTCCCGGAAGATCAGCTGGAAATCCATATGGGGCTGCGCGATCCCGGCAGCCTGTTGCCGACCCTTCTGGCGGATGCCAGTCCGCAGCGTGTCGATCAGGTTCTGCAAAGCAGCGACCCGGTGGCCCTGCGCTGGTCGAACCTGCTGCTGCGCCTGCGTACCGCGGTGCCGGATGTGCCGATAACCGTCTGGTGTTACGAGGATATGCCGCTGAACTGGGCGCAGATCCTGCGGCAGATGATGGGCTTTAATTCGGAAGAGCGGATTTCGGGAGGTATGGATCTGCTGTCCTCGATCATGTCCACCGAAGGCATGAAACGGCTGCGCGCCTATCTGCATGAACACCGGGACATGACCGAGGCGCATAAACAGCGGGTGATCGCCGCCTTCCTGGGCAAATATGCCATCGACGAGGCGATCGAAGAGGAAATCGATCTGCCGGGCTGGACCGAGGATCTGATGGACACCCTGTCAGACCTCTATGAGGAAGATCTGGAACAGATCGCACAGATCCCCGGCGTGACCCTGCTGTCGGCCTGATCCGGGGCCATTGGCCCAGGGGCCGTCTGCTCAGGGGGTGGCCGGTTGCCCTTGCCGGTTCACGGTCTGGGTCTCGACCGTCATATCATCATAGGTAAGCTCGATCGTGATCGTCTCGACGCTGTCTGGGGCAAAGGCGCGGTAGGGCAGGCCGTCTTCCTCATGAATGGCGTTCGGGGCGGCCTGATCCAGATGGCAGGGCGGCAGAGGCCAGATTTCCGGGCCGCCATCGTTGATTGATAGCCGGATCCGTGCCAGCCCGCAGCGCCAGGACCACAGGTGGGTGACATAGACCAGATCCTGCCCATTGAAATCCCGGACCGAGATCCAGTTCGCGCGGGTGGCTGCCAGGATCGGCTTGACCTCTGCCGCGGTGGTAAAGGGCGGATCGGCCAGGGCGGGCGTCCCCAGTGTCAGGGCACAGGCCAGCGGAACCAGCAGATTTCGGGACAGGGGGGTAAACATCATACTCTTGCCTTCAACATGAGGACCTTCAACAAAACGGGCCATTTAGCATAGCAGAGCATTGCGAAGACGCCCCCTTTGCAACAGCTTGCAGAGCCAGCACGCCCGGCGGGGCAGAATAGTTTTGACCCTGTCTGCATGGGATTATACTGAAGAAATGCACCCCGCACAGCCATCTTGAGCAGGCGGGCAAAGAGGTTTCAGATGGCAGAGCAGCCGCCCTTCAACATCGTAATCGTCGCTCAGAACGGCAGGTTGCAATACGAGGCGATCCTGTTTGCGGCCTCGCTCCGCCATGCCTCGCCCGGGTTCACAGGCCGCCTGTTCGTGGCTACGCCCCGGCCCGGTCCGCTGTGGAAAAAGGATCCGTCTTTGCGCAGCCAGCAGGTTCTGTCGGTGCTGAAAAGGCTTGGCGCAGAGATCCTGCCCTTTGACAGTCAGCTGTTCGGGGAAAACTATGCCTATGGCAACAAGATCGAGGCCTTGCAGGCATTGCCCGAGGGCGAGCCATTCGTGTTTTTCGATAGCGACACGCTGATCACCGGTGAACTCTCCGAGGTGCCGTTCGATTTCAGCCGCCCCTCGGCCTCTTTGCGATGCGAAGGGACCTGGCCCAAGCCAACGCTGTATGGGCCGGGCTATACCGGGATCTGGCGGGCACTTTATGACCGCTTCGGGCTCGATTTCGAAAGCAGCCTCGATCTGTCGCAGCCCGAGGGATACTGGCGGCGCTATCTTTATTTCAACGCCGGGTTCTTCTACGGCGCTTGCCCGCGCCGGTTTGGCGCGCGCTTTGCCGAATATGCCACCTCGATCCGGGATGATCTGCCGGTCGAACTGGTCGGCCAGTCGCTGGATCCCTGGCTGGATCAGATCGCGCTGCCTTTGGTGATCCATTCCTTTGGTGGTGGGCGCGATGCGTTGCCTGCGGGCTATCTTGATGGGCAGACCAGCTGCCATTATCGGCTGTTTCCGCTGCTCTACGCGCGCGAAACCGATGACGTCATCAAGGTCCTGCACGAGGCATCGGCCCCGAACTGGATCAAGAAGGTGCTGAAAACCTACGAGCCGATGAAGCGGATGATCTATCAGGGGCGGGGCGAAAAGGTGCGTGCGCTGTTTGATCAGGCGAACCTGCCACGGCGTGAACAGGCGATCCGCAACCGCATCAAATCCGAAGGTCTGTGGATGCGCTGATGACCCAAGGTCACGCGGGTCAACAGACGCGGGCGATCTGGTCGCGCAGCCAGACGTGCATCGCTGAATGATGGGTGCGCGATGTCCAGGTCAGGTCGATTTCGAACTGGCCGGGAAAGGGGCAGGGCGCGGCCTGAACCCTATCCTTGAAATGTTCGGCCAGCCGCGATGGCAGCGTGGCGATCATATCGGTGCCTTCCAGCAACTCCGGCAGGGTGGCGGGGCTGGGAATCGACATCACCTGATTGAGCGATTTCCCCGCCGCCGCGATTTCCATCAGAAATCGGGACCGCCAGGAATCACCATAATTCACGACCACTTGCGGCACGGCCAGAAATTCCGCTTCGGAGCGCGGCATGCGGTCCGGCGGGGCATCGCGGGCCATCACCATGACCGCATGTTCGCTCAGCAACGTGCGGCGGAAATAATTGCTGCCCTCGATCCGTACCGGCCCGATCAGAAGATCGCTTTCGCCGCGGTCAAGATGTTGCTTGCCTTCCACGGTTGAGGTCAGGATCGAAATGCGCAGCCCCGGCGCGCTGCGGCGCAGGTTGCGCATCAGTTGCGGCAGGATGGTGGCGCGTTCGTAGTAGTTACAGGAGATGGTGATCTCGGCCTCTGCTTGGCCAGGGTCAAAGGCGCGCGGTTCGGCCAGTTGCAGCACCTCGTCCAGCATCCGGCTGGAGGTGGCGACGATTTCCTCGCAGCGCTCGGTCGAGACCATGCGCCCGCCCTGGCGCACGAACAGCGGATCGCCAAAGGCGCGGCGCAGTCGGTCGATGGTATAGCTAACGGTCGACTGGTTGATGTTTAGCGTCTCGGCCGCCCGGGAAAACGACCGGTAGCCATGCACTAGACGCAGGGTGCGCAAAGCAGCGAAATCAATGCTGAGTGGATCGGGATTGGATTTCATTTTAGCAGTCTAACCCGTTTGCACACCTCTTGTATTGAAAAAATGCATGTTCAAAATCAACAAAATTGGATTGCCTCATTTTGGCTGGAGCTTTTAGGCTCGTTCGGATCACGTCGCACTCGGGGAGGAGAAGATGACGGTTTCGATGCTGCAACAGGCACCGCAGGAGGAGACGATTACGATCCGGGACCTGACCCTGGATCCTTATCCGATTTACCAGCGCCTGCGCCGGGAGGCGCCCGTAGTCCGGGTGAAATCGCTGGGCCGCACCATGCTGACCCGCGCCGAGGACACCAAATACGTCAAAGACAACCCAGGCATCTTCAGCTCCAACGATCCCAAGACGCCGATGCAGCGGGCCTTCAGGGCGCATACGCTGATGCGCAAGGATGGCGCCGAACACGCGCGGGAGCGCGAGGCGATGGCGCCGACCTTTACCGGGCGCAATATCAAGGGTTGCTGGGAGGGTATCTATACCAAGATTGCCGAGGATTTCGTCGCGGGGCTGCCACGCGGCGAAACCGTGGATCTGTTCCCGGCGCTGGCGGGCCCCTTTGCGGCGCGCTGCCTGAAACACCTGTTGGGTATCCCCGAAGCCAGCGACGATGACATGCAGCGCTGGAGCCAGATCCTGATCGACGGGGCCGGCAACTTCGGTTTCACCGATGAGCTGTTTGCCCAGTGCGATGCGGCGAACGATGAAATGGATGCGCTGTTCCGTGCTGCCATCCCGCGCCACAAGGCCGATCCCAACCCCAGCGCCCTGTCGGTGATGGTGAATGCCGAGGATCCAATCCCCGAAAGCCAGATCTTCTCCAACATCAAGATCGCCATCGGCGGCGGCATCAATGAACCGCGCGATGCGCTGCTGACCATCCTCTATGGGCTGTTCACCAATCCGGAACAGCTGTCCGAGGCAAAGGACAAGGCGCTATGGGGCCAGGCCTTTGAGGAGGGGGTGCGCTGGGTTGCGCCGATTCAGGCCAGCTCGCGCCTTGTGCTGGAGGACACCGAGATCCGCGGACACCTGATCCCCAAGGGCGATACGGTGATGACCATTCAGGCCTCGGCCTGCCGCGACGAAGAGATTTTCGAGGATGGCGAAAGCTTCAACATCTTCCGCGAGCGCAAGCCGCATCAGGCCTTTGGCAACGGGCCGCATTTCTGTCAGGGCACACATATTGCCCGGCGCATGTTAGCCAATATCATGCTGCCGATGCTGTTCGACCGCTTCCCCAACATGACCCTGTCGGACAGCGAGCCAGTCAATTTCTACGGCTTCGGCTTCCGCGGCCCCCGGAACCTGCCGGTCGCGCTGAACTGACAGCCACACACGGATAACAAAGGGGCGGTGATCTAATGCCGCCCCGGTCTTCATCATCATCTGGGAGGAAACATGATGAAACATACCCTGCTGGGCGCCGCGTTTTTTGCCGCGGCCACCGCATTGTCACCACTGATGGCACAGGCGCAGGAGGTGACGCTGCGGCTGCACCAGTTCCTGCCGCCCCCCGCCACCGTGCCAAAGATGATCCTGAAACCCTGGGGCGCGCAGGTGGAGGAAGCCTCTGGCGGGCGGATCAAGATTGAGCATTTCGATGCCATGTCGCTGGGCGGAACCCCGCCGGGTCTGATGGATCAGGCGGCTGATGGGGTCGCTGATATGGTGATGACCGTGGTGGGCTATACGCCCGGCCGCTTCCCCAAGACCGAAGTGTTCGAGCTGCCCTTCATGATGACCGATCCAGTGGCCACCTCGAAGGCCTTCATGGAACTGGTTGAGACCGACCTGCAGGAGGGCGAGTACAAGGACGTCAAGGTGCTGGGCGCCTGGGTGCATGGCCCCGGCGTGATCCACACCGAAAGCGGTGTGAGCAAGCTGGAAGACATGGAAGGGCAGACCCTGCGCGGTCCGACCCGGATCATCACCGATATGCTGAAGGAACTGGGCGCCACCCCAGTTGGCCTGCCGCTCCCCGCCATTCCCGAGGCGCTCTCCAAGGGCGTGATCAGCGGCACCGTGATCCCCTGGGAGGTCACTCCGGCGGTCAAGCTGACCGATCTAGTGGAACACCACACCGAGTTCAGTGGCAAGGAGGCGCTTTATACCGCGACCATCGTGCTAGTGATGAACCGCGACAAGTACAACGCCCTGCCGGATGATCTGAAGGCTATTCTCGACGCGGAATCGGGCCAGAAACTTTCGGCCTTTGCTGCCAAGGTCATGCTGGAGCGCGATGCGCCGGGCCGCGAAATCGCCGAGGACAAGGGCAACGAGATCGTCGTTCTCGACGAGGCCGAAGTGGCCCGCTGGAAGGAAAAGGCACAGCCTGTGATCGCTCGCTGGATTGATGAGGTCGGCAGCAAGGGCATCGATGGAGAAGCCCTGATTGAACAGGCCAAGGCGTTGATCGCCAAACACGGCGGATAACACCCCGATCCCAGAACCGATGGGGTGCGAAAGGGCGTGGGTCGCTGACCTGCGCCCTTTCTTTGTGCCGGGGATCCTGCGCGGGCGGCTCTGCGTTGCAAGTTGCGGGCTTTGCGGCGATAGATCGTGCAGAGGCAGCACGCAGGGGCGGACATGGGGTCTTTCAGATGGATGGGGCTGGGGGCGGTGATCCTGGCAGCGATGCTCTGGGGCACCACCGGGACAGTGCAGGCCCTGTTGCCTGCGGGCCGTGATCCGCTTGCTGTGGGGGCTCTGCGCCTGCTGTTCGGCGCCGGTGCCCTGTGCCTGCTGGCACTGATGCAACCCAAGAACCGACTGGCCCTGCGGCATCTGCCGCTGCCGGGTGTCCTGTTCGCCGGTGTGGCGATCGGCAGCTACAACCTGCTGTTCTTCTACGCGGTCGCGCTGGCCGGGGTCGGGATCGGTACCGCGGTCGCCATCGGCAGTGCGCCGATCTGGGCCACGCTGTGGGAGCGGTTTGCGCAGGGGCGCAGGCCCGGTCCTCTGCGGCTCATGGGGCAGGGGGTGTCGGTTCTGGGCGTTGGTCTTCTGGGCTATGCGGGCGCAGGCGAGGGCGGCGCACTGTCGGGGGTTATCCTGGCGCTGCTCTCGGGCGGCTGTTATGCGGCCTATTCGCTGGCCACCAGTCGCATGGGCGGCACGCTGCCTTCGACCGTGATCGCGGCTTCGACCTTTACCGTTGCGGCGCTGGTAACTGCGCCGGTTCTGTTCATGGTGCCGCTCGATTGGCTGGCGGGGCCCTCCGCCTGGACCGGGTTGGTATTCCTTGGTGTCGGGGCCACGGCGCTGTCCTATGCGCTTTATACTTGGGGGCTGACCCGGGTCACCGCATCCACTGCCGTTACTCTGGCGCTGGCTGAGCCGGTCACCGCATGGTTCCTCGCCACCATAGTGGTGGGAGAGGCGGTAACGCCGGGCGGTCTGACCGGCGTGGTTATGATCCTTACGGGCCTGCTGGTGGTGACCCTGTTTCGCGACCGGGCGCCGGGGCGGTAGGGCGCCATGAGGCAGGACCTGCAACGGCTGTTGCAGCGGCTCCTTCGCCGGGGACTATGCCTTTGCGCGGATACGAACAGGGCGGGGAGGCTGGCTGATATTCTGCCGCGCTGACGCTGGCAGGCACCGGATCAGAGATCGCCTCTCCCTTGAATTCCGGCGCGTCGAAATCGAACCGGCGCAGCAGCCGGAACAATGCCCTGCGCCGCAGCGCAGCCTCTTCTTTTTCGAGCAATTGATGCATGTTGATCAGACCCCACGTCCACAGATCGGAAAACCCTGGCATGCGCGTTGCAAACAGAGAGTTTCCGGCGATCCGGAAAAATAGCGAGGTTTTTCGGAGTATTAAGCTGAGTGAACCGCGTCTTTGCTCATGAAAGACGCGGTTTCAGGGTGGCTTTGACCCGGATCAGGCCGCCGTCAGCAGCGGGCGGGCCTGGGCAAAGGACAACAGCCGGCGGCTGTCTTCGTCCCAGAGGTGCAGCCGCGCATTGGCCAGGCTTTCGCGGATGGTCATGCGGTTGCTTTCGGCCAGTTCCTGATGGTCGCGCAGCACTTCGGTCAGCCGGTAGAACGGGATACGGCTGTAAAGGTGATGCACGTGGTGGATGCCGATATTGGCGCTGAACCACTGTAGCACGGCGGGCAGCTGGTAGTAGGAACTGCCGTGCAGGGCGGAGTCATGCAGCTGCCAGTCTTCGTTGCTGTCCCAGTTGGTATGTTCGAACTGGTGCTGCACGTAGAACAGCCAGACGCCGATGGTGGCCGCCAGCAGGGTGGTCGGCAGGAAGATCAGCAGCAACGGTTGCCAGCCGCCGAAATACCAGATCGTCAGCAGCGCCGCCGCAATGGCCAGATTGGTGAGCATGGCGCTGACCCAGTATTTCGCACTGTCCATCAATCCCAACGGCACCCGGTTTTGCAGCAGGAACAGATAGCTGGGGCCAAGGCCGAACAGCACCAGTGGATTGCGATACAACCGGTAGACAAGGCGCTGGAACGGACCAAGCGCGCGGTATTCGGCAACGGTCAGCGTGTGGACGTCGCCCATGCCGCGTTTGTCGAGGTTGCCGGTGGCGCTGTGGTGCACCGAATGGGTGCGGCGCCAGACATCATAGGGCGTCAGTGTGACAACCCCCATGACGCGCCCGATCCAGTCGCTGAAGGTCCGGTTGGGGAAGAAGGCGCCATGGCCGCAGTCGTGCTGAATGGCGAAGAGCCGCAGCAGGAAGGCGGCGTTGAAAAGGGAAATGCCGAAGGCCAGCCAGTAGCTGACCGACAGGCTCCACCAGGCCAGTGCCCAGAGAATCACGAAGGGAATGATGGTTGCACCCAGTTCAAAGGCGCTGCGCAGCTGGTTGGGATTCCGGTAGCCGGCAAGGGTTTTCACCCAGTCGCGTGCAGGAGTTGCACCCCGGGGGGTGCTGTGTAGGTCGGTCGTGTCGGTCATGCGCCTGCTGTATTATTGCTTCTTGATTGTCCCGATACCCTAGCAGATGGGTATGGCAAGCGAAATTTGAAACTCCTTTGCTGGAACAGGAACTGCGGTCATGGTCTGTGCGGGCGCCTTTGCGGCGTGAAATCCGGCCAAGAACACATTCAACCAGCTGATTTTGAGGGATAAAGCAGGTCGTGCTTCTCTGCTGGGCCGGGGATTGGCAGAGACAATGCGCCGCAAGGGCACAAAGTCACAAAAATATGAGCCGCCCCGGGTCGGAGCGGCTCATGGTTGGGTGTCTGGCCGGTTGGGCGGCAGTCTTGCTTAGCCGTAAACCAGGCGCGGCAGCCATGTGATGATCTCGGGGAAGACCATGCAGAGGATCAGGCCGAGGATCTGCAGGCCAAGGAAAGGCAGCGCCGATTTGAAGATATCCGTCATCGGGATTTCTGCCGGAGCCACGCCGCGCAGGTAGAACAGTGCATAGCCAAAGGGCGGCGACAGGAAGCTCATCTGCATGTTGACGAGGTAGAGCACCCCGAACCACAGCACCAGATCCGCCTCAGAGGTGAGGCCAAAGGGTTCAGGCCCCATCGCCTTGATGATCGGCACAAAGATCGGCACGCAGAGCAGCAGGATACCCACCCAGTCAAGGAACATGCCAAGGACCACCAGGACGATCATCATGATGATCAGGATACCCCAGGGACCAAAGCCGGTTGCTTCCAGCGCCGATTGCACGAACTGCTGGCCGCCTTCGAGGACGTAGAGACCGACAAAGATGGTGGCGCCGAACATGATCCAGATCACCATAGCGCTGGCCTTGAGCGTGCCGATCGAGGCTTCGCGCACGGTCTGCCAGTCCAGCTTGCGGTGGATGGCGGCGACTATGAAGGCACCGAAGGTGCCGATGCCGGCCGCCTCAACCGGGGTAGCAACACCGGTAAAGATCACCCCCAAAACGATGACGATCAGAGCGATAGGCGCCGACATATTGCCCATCAGGCGCATCTTCTCTGCAAAGCTGACGCGTTCTTCCACCGGGATCGGCGGGCCAAGCTTGGGATTGATCGTAGAGCGCAGGATAACATAGAGCACATAGGTGCCCGACAGCATCAGCCCCGGAAACACCGCGCCGATGAACAGCTCACCCACCGATTGCTCGGCCACCACGGCATAGATGATCGCCAGGATCGACGGTGGGATCAGGATGCCGAGCGTGCCGCCCGCCATGATCGACCCCATCGCGATCTTCGGATCATAGCCGCGTTTCAGCATCGCGGGCAGGGCGATGATGCCCATGGTCACCACCGCGGCGCCGATGACGCCCACCATGGCCGCCAGAACGGTTGAGGCGATGATGGTCGCGGCGGCAAGGCCGCCTTTGACGCCGCCCAGCACCTTGTAGATCACATCGAACATGTCGTTGATGATCCCGGCCCGTTCCAGCATCGAGGCCATGAAGATGAAGAGTGGGATCGCCGAGAGCTGATAATTGGTCATCAGCGGGAAGATCCGGCTGGGCACGATATTCAGTGCCCTTTCATCGCCAAGCACATAGAGAAACACGCAGGCCAGACCGCCGGTGACAAAGGCCAGCGGTAGCCCCGCCAGCAAAAGCGCCAGCAGCGAGCCGAACATGATGAGTGTCAGCCACTCAATTCCGATTTCCAGACCCATGTCTTAGGCCCCCTTCACGATTGCGCGCACGTCCTGCGCAAGCTTGGAAATACCCTGCAGAACCAGCAGCAGGCCGCCGATCACCATGACCCATTTCATCGGCCACAGCGGGATTTCCCATTCATTGAAGCTGATTTCGCCCCAGCGGATATTCGGATCGGTCCACTGCGCCAGGTTCATGCTGCCCAGCATTTCACCAAATCCGATATTGCCGCGCGCCCATTCCGAGATGACCCCGTTGCCGGTCGCCACCGCGTTTGCGTCCAGCGCGAACTTGTAGCCGGTGAAGAGCAGGGTGAAGGCGAAGATGAAGAAGAAGATCGAGGTAAACAGATCCGCCCAGGCCCGTTTCGGACGGCTGAGTGGCGCATAGAAGATGTCGACGCGTACATGCGCCTCGGTCAGCATCGCATAAGAGCCGGCAATCAGGTACTGCATGCCGAACATCAGATACATCGCCTCATGCGCCCAGTTGGTGGGCGAGCCGAAGACATAGCGGCTGATCACTTCGAAGTAATAGACGAAGACAGCGATTACCGCCCAATAGCTGACGAATTCACCCGCCATCAGGGATGTCCGGTCGATCCAGCCGGTCCAGCCCGTCGACACATGGCTTGAATCCTCGACCCGCTCGGATTCTTCCAGCTCCCGCAGGGCCCTTTCCGCTTCGCTTTCGGGTTCCTCCTCGGGCAGGTTCTGATTTGCGCGGCGCACCAGACCCGGCATCAACACCGCATCGACCAGCATCGCCGCCAACAGCACATAAAGCGCATAGGCGCCCACCTTGTTCCAGAAGGCCAGATTGTCGCCTGCCACCTCCAGCGCGGGGGTGGCGGTTTTCAGATCCTCGGTTGCCTGCGCGATCCTTTCGCGCCCGTCACTCAGCCGCTGTTCGGCGCGGGCGATGTTCTTTTCGGCGCGGCGTTTGGCAAAGGTGCCTTCTTCGGCCTCGGCCAGATCCGCGCGCATCTTGGGTAGGTCCGCCTCGGCAGCTTCGATCCGGCCGGTTTCGCGCTCCAGCGTCCGTTCCGCCTGACGCACCACGTTGGAGGCATCCGACAGCACGCTGCGGGCTTCCTGGCCGTTGGAGTTTGAGATCAGGATCAGAATGAAGACCGGGATGAAGGCCAGGCCCATCAGGCTGCGCAGATAGAAGCGGTGCAGACCCAGCATGCCGCCGGTCACGAGAATGAAATAGCCAAGCGCGTTGGTATATTTGCTGGGGCCGGTCCGTGGCCGCCTGGCCAGAACCATGGCCACCAGCGGAAAGACGATCAGTCCCACCCAATAGGCCCAATGGGGCAAGGTGACATCGAGGCTGGGCATGGGGTCCCCCGTTATTTTTGATTGTTTGAGGTCAGAGCAACGGACCCGCACGCGATGTGCGGGTCCGCATTGGTCAGCGTCGCCTGGGGTCTGATTACAGATCCAGCGACATGCCTTCGGTCAGTGCCGGGTCCACATATCCAAGCGAGCCGGACTGCATGTAGTCGAGGATGGTCTTGAAAATGCGGGCGCTGGATTTGTCGCGGTTGGCGTATTTGTACCAGACCGGGACGGCGACCTCGGTCATCAGCTCCACATCGTCCTGGCTGAGGCGGGTAACCTCGGTTCCGTCGGCCTCGAACTTTTTCCAGGCTTCCTGGTCGGCGGCCTGGATCGCGGCGTGGTGCATGTCGGAATAGACGTGGGTCTCCATTTCGACGAACTGTTGCATCTGCGGCGACAGCGCGTTCCAGCTCTCCATGCCCACGGTCAGATCCATGATGTCCACCGGCTGGTAGAGCGACATGAAGCCCGGAGGACCCATGACGATATAGTCGGTGACCTGGCTGAAGCCGAGCGAGTAGTTCACTGCGGGGCCCACATAGTCGGCCACGTCGATGGTGCCCTTTTCCAGCGCCGGGAAGATCTCCGAGCCTGGCAGAACCGTGGTTTCGGCGCCGATCTCGGTAAAGATCTCGGCGACCATGCCGCCGGGCAGGCGCATCTTGCGGCCGCGGAAATCGTCGATCGAGCGGATCGGCACCTTGGAGTGGATGATATTCGGGCCGTGGTGGATCGGGCCGACGAAATGCATGCCCTGCGCCTTGTAGAGCTCGCGCGCCATATCAAGGCCGCCAAGCCCATAGTAGAACACGTCATATTCATGCGGGTTGCGCAGCCCCAGCGGGAAGGACGACAGGAACACCGCCGCCGGGATGATGCCCTGGGCATAGATGGTAAAGGGGTTCACCGCGTCCAGAACCCCATTCTTCACCGCGTCATAGAGCTGAAAGTCCCCGACGACGTCATTGGCGCCAAAGGGTTGAAAGGCCAGCTCACCGCCGGTCTTTTCGACGATGCTACCGCACCAGTCCTTGAAGATCTGCAGACCTGCACCGCCCGGCCAGGATGTCTGCACCTTCCAGGTTTTTGTGTGACTCGCCGCCGTTGCGATATGGGGTGCGGCCAGTCCCGCTGCACCCAGACCGGCAAGACCTGTCAGCGCGCCGCGGCGCGTTACGATTTTTGACATGATTTTTTTCCTCCCTAAACCTGTCTTGCGACAGTTCCGAACCCGCTTCCTCCTGCAGGTTCTTGAATATGTTAGGCGGGGAAGTACAAATTTTCAAAATCATATATGTTGTTTTTCGCAAGGGGATGGATAACGCTCGGGTAAGGATTTGATTCAACTGCGGGAATACCGTTCCTTCCGGTACGCGACCGCGGACTGTATTTTTTGTCGGTGTTTCCCTTGGGTCACTTTGCACAGGTTTTATCGGCATGGGAGCGCGTGTTCAGCCATATTGTCCTTGCTCCCAGGGGGCGGCTGTGCTGTTGCGGCGGCCAGATGGCGTACCGCCAAAAGGAGAGCGGACGTCCGTTGGGTAGGGTGAAGGTGCAACGGGGATGTTTATATTTCTACCGTTAAGAGCTATTGAACCACTTAAGGCCATAAGGGGAATTGCCGGTTGTTTTGCGGCACCCATTGCAATTTTAAGAGGCTTTTGATGGTCGTGAGTTCCAATACACGTGCAGATTTGCGCCGTGTGGCCAGGGGAGTGTCTAATCGCTCTTACCTGTCGGTGCTTGTGACCATTGTGGTACTAGTGGGCGCCTCGATATTTGCCGAGCAGCAGAACTCCACCATCTACAGCCAGCGTCTGCGCGCGGATGTGCAAAGCGAGGTCGGGTTGATCCGATCCCGGCTTGAGGGCGCGCTCAATGCCGATATTCAGTTGGTGCAGGGCCTGGTTGCAGTGATGTCGACCGAGCCGGACATGACACAGCAGCGGTTTTCCGATCTGAGCGCGCAGATGATCGGGCGGGACGGGCAGATTACCCATCTTGCCGCGGCTCCGGATCTGGTGATCTCCCTCATTCACCCGCTGAAGGGCAACGAGGCGGCGCTGGGCCTTGATTACAACCAGCACAAGGCGCAGCGCGCGGCCGCTGAGCAGGCGCGCGATACTGGCAAAATCGTTCTGGCCGGACCGGTCAAATTGGTACAGGGCGGCGAGGCCTTCGTGGCGCGCTTCCCTATTTTCACCTCGCAGGACGGTCCCTTGCGCTTCTGGGGTATTTTGTCAGCAGTTATCAGTGCCGATGGGTTATACGAGACCGTTGGTCTAACCGACCCGGATCTTGGCCTCGATATCGCGATCCTTGGAAAAGACGGCAAGGGCGCGGCTGGCGGTCAGTTCTTTGGCTCCGAAGAGGTGATGGAAAACAACCCGGTGCGCACCGATGTGTCGCTGGCCGAAGGCAATTGGGTGCTGGCCGCCACGCCGAAGGGCGGTTGGGAGGTGATGCCGGACAACCTCTGGACCTTGCGGTTGCTGCTGCTCGCAGGCGGGCTGCTGGTCCTTGTGCCCACCGCGCTTGCCACCCGCATGGCCGATGCCCGCAGCCACGCGATCGAGAAACTCAAACGCCGCGAACGGGATCTGGAAACCCTTTCCCGGCGTCTGGAGATTGCCGTTGAGACCTCCAAGATCGGCATCTGGGAGCTGGACGCGGAGACCGGTGAACTGATCTGGGATCGGCGCATGTCCGACCTTTATGGGATCGAGGCGCTGAACGGGAAAATCAATTTCTCCGAGTGGAAGAAGTGCCTGCATCCGGACGATTGCCAGCAAGCCGTGGAAACCTTCTGGCGCGCTACGCACGATGGCAAGAATTACCTCTCGGAATACCGCATCTTGCTAGAGAACGGCGAGCAAAAGCATATCCGGGCGCTGGGCTGCGCCTTCTCCGATGCCTCTGGGCGACTGCGCATGATCGGGGTCGACTGGGATGTCTCTGGCGATGTGCACCTGCGCGAAGAGCTGATCCGTGCCAACCGGGCTCTGACCCAGCGCAACAGCGAGCTCCACGAGGCCAAGCTCAACGCCGAACAGGCGGACCGGGCGAAATCGGAATTCCTCGCCAATATGAGCCATGAAATCCGCACACCGATGAATGGCATCCTTGGCATGGCGGATCTTCTGGCCGAGGCGGAACTGCCAGATGAAGAGCAGCTTTATGTGGAAACCATCCGCGATTCCTCCAATGCTCTGCTGAAAATCATCAACGACATTCTTGATCTCTCGCGCCTTGAAGCCGGCAAGCTGGACATAACCCCGACGGATTTCGATCTGCGCAGCTGTATCGTGCAGGCAGTGAACCTTCTGCGGCCCAAAGCCAACGGCAAGGGGCTGACGGTTGAGGTTGAGATCGACGAAACCCTGCCGCAGCGCATGCGCGGTGACGATGGCCGCTTGCGCCAGATCCTGGTCAATCTTGTGGGCAACGCGGTCAAGTTCACGGCGCAGGGCGGGGTTGTCGTGCGTGTCACCAGTGATCCGGAGGCGCCCTACCGGCTCGTGGTTGAGGTCGAGGACACCGGGATCGGCATTTCCGAAAGCCAGGCCGAGCATATCTTTGACCGTTTTGCACAGGCGGACGCGGCCACCACCCGTGCCTTTGGGGGCACCGGCCTTGGCCTGACCATCTCCAGCATCCTGGCCGAGCGGATGGGCGGCACCATTTCGCTTCAGCCGAAACAAGCCGCCGGGCAGGGCTCCTGTTTCCGGCTCGAAGTCCAACTGGAGCCGGAACAAACCCCAGCGGCTCAGCAGAAAACGGAAACCGCTCCTGCGGTGGCAACCGAGGTTCTGACCGGCGCCCGGATCGTGCTGGCTGAGGACAACCGGACCAACCGGCTGCTGATCCAGAAATATTTCGCCGGGCTTCCTGTTGAGTGCGTCGAGGCCGAAAATGGCCGCAAAGCAGTTGATCTCTGCCGGGAGCAAATGCCGGATTTCGTGCTGATGGACATGTCCATGCCGGAACTGGACGGGGTCGAGGCGACAAGGGAAATCCGCGCTCTGGACGGCCCGCAACCGGTGATCGTGGCGCTGACTGCCAATGCCTTTGACAGCCACCGCACAGAATGTCTGGAGGCGGGAATGGATCATTTCCTGCAGAAACCGATCCGCAAGGCTGTCCTTCTCCAGACGTTGGCTACTTTGCAGATGGCCCGCATGCCGGAGGCCGAAGAAGTGCGGGTCGGATAGCGCCGGATCGGGCCGCCACTGCCCTTGGTCTTAATCGATTTGCTGCTGAACCAGCCATTCGGTCAACGCCGTCTTGGCCCGTGCGCAGGCTTCCTCCAGCGCGTGCCCCTGCGCCAGCTGGCAGGAGATGGCCGTAGCCAGCGCGCAGCCGGTGCCTCGGTGACCGTGGGGCAGGCGCGGGGCGTGATATGCATCGTGCTGCCCGGGCTGAAACAGATGGTCGGTGCTGATTGCTCCCTTCGCGTGGCCACCCTTAATTAGAACTGCGTTTGGCCCCGAAGTATGGGCGACCTGCACTGAGGATCCGGTTGGATCCGTTTTTCCATTCCAGCCCATCAGGATCTTCGCTTGTAGTTGCAGATCAGGCAGCGCCGCGCTCGCGGGCTGCCCGGACAGGGATGCGCTTTCCTGCAGGTTTGGGGTCAGCAGCGTCACCCGTCGGAGCAACGGCGTTAGGCTGATCAGGTCGCCGAGCGTCCCTCCGGAAGACGTCTTCAGTACCGGGTCCAGAACCACCGGCATCTCTGGCGGTAGCAACTCGGCGACCGCGCGGGCAGCTTCGGGTGTGCCCAGCATGCCGATCTTGATCGCCTGAACAGGCGCCTCACGCAGCGCAGCGGTGATTTGCGCTGCGATATCTTCGGGCGGTACGGGCCAGAGCGACGTGAGTGCGGTGCTGGTCTGGGCGGTGACGGCTGTGACCACCGGCGCCACGCTGCAGCCCAGCCGCTGCGCCATTGCCGTGTCCCGGGTGAGGCCCGCGCCGCCACTGGAATCCGTGCCTGCAATCACCAGAATGCGGGGAGTGCCCGGCTCGATCACGTGGCACCCGCTGCCAGCAGCGCCAGATTTTTGTAGCCGCGCTGTTGCAGGCAGCGGGCGGCGCTCCAGGCCCGCAACCCGCTGTGACAGCACAGGACGATCCGGCAGTCGTCTGGCAGGTCGGCACTCAGAATATTCTGTGGCAGCAGGCGCAGGGCCTGCGGTGTCACCGGCGCTGATGCCTCGGACGGATCGCGCAGCTCGACCACTTGATCCTCTGGCTGGATGTTGGCTGCGGCGATGAAGGGCAGGGCGATTTCCGGCTCTTCCGCTTCGTCAAAGCGGAAGCCGCCGGGGGTCAGTGTCGCCATGTCTAGCGTGATCAACTGCCCCAGTGGTGAGGGCGCATGTCCCAAGAGCGCCTTCAACGTCATCTGCGCCTGAAGTGCGCCAATGCTGCCCACCACCGGCCCCATGATCCCGGCGCTGGCGCAGGTGGCGCCGCTGGCCGGGGGATCGGGAAAGACCGCCCGCAGGGATGGCGCGTCGCCGCAAAAACCACCGACATAGCCAGATTGTCCCAGCGCCGAGGCGGAAATCAACGGCGTACTCTGCGCCTTGCAGCAATCGGACAGGATATAGGAGGCGGCGACACTGTCGGCGGCATCTACCACCAGATCGGCCTGTGCCACGGCGGCAGGCGCATTGAGCGGGTCGAGTGCGTGTGCCTCTGCCAGTAGTCGCAAGTCAGGATACGCCTGCAGCAGGCGACTGCGGGCCGCGTCGACTTTTGGTATTCCGATATCATCCATATCAAACAGCGGTTGGCGGTGCAGGTTACTTTCCTCCACCACATCGGGGTCCATCAGGGTGATTTCGCCCACACCAGCCCCGGCCAGATAGCTCAGCACCGGGCAGCCAAGCCCCCCGGCGCCCACCACCAGCACATGCGCCGCCGAAAGCCGCGCCTGTCCCTCGGCGCCGACCTCGGGCAGGGCGATCTGGCGGGCATATCTTGCGGTCTGGCTCATGATGCGCAGGCCCTGATCCATTCCCGGGTGCGGGCTTCGGGGTCGGGGGCCTGTTGGATATCGGTGACCACGGCGGCGCTGTCGGCCCCCGCGGCAAAGACACCCGGCAGACGCTCGGGCGTCAGCCCGCCGATGGCCACCAGCGGAGTATCACCGGCAAGGCACTTCCAGCGGGTCACCCGCTCCAATCCCTGCGGGTCCCATTTCATCTGTTTCAAGAGGGTCGGGTAGACCGGCCCCAGCGCCACATAGGCCGGATCATGGGATAGGGCGCGATCCAGCTCTGCCTCGTCATGGGTTGAAAGCCCATAGTGCACGCCCGCGCGGCGCAGGGCGGCAAAATCGGCCGCCTCCATGTCCTCTTGTCCGAGGTGCACAAAGGAGCAGTTGAGATCCAGCGCCGCCTGCCAGTAATCGTTGACCACCAGCTGCGCGCCATGCACGGCGCAGATGTCGCGGGCGCGGGCGATCTGGCGGCGCACTTCTGCATCCGTCTGGTCCTTTATGCGTAGCTGCACCAGTTTCACCCCGTGGGGCACTAGTAGCTCTAGTCGGCCGACGTGGCCGACAATCAGGTAAAAACGTTCCATCACATCAACTCTGCAAGACCAAGGACCGGCGTCGAAGGCACCGCCATGTCCCGCGGCTCCATTGGCTGGGCTTCGAACCCCGCGCGCCCGGCCCGAATGGCCAGATCCATTGCGCGGGCCATAGCCACAGGGTCGCCCGCCTTGGCAACCGCGGTGTTCAAGAGGACCGCATCCATGCCCAGTTCCATGGCTTCCGCCGCATCCGATGGCCGCCCGATCCCGGCATCAACGATCAGCGGCACCTCCGGGAAATGCGCCCTCATGGCACGCAGCCCGTCTGGATTGCGCAGCCCCTGACCAGAACCGATCGGCGCCCCCCAGGGCATCAGCACCTCACAGCCCGCCTCGACAAGCCGTTCGGCGACAACCAGATCCTCGGTTGTGTAGGGGAAGACCTGAAAGCCATCCTCGGACAGGATCCGCGCGGCCTCGACCAGGGCAAAGATATCCGGTTGCAGCGTATCGCCATGGCCGATCACCTCCAGCTTGATCCAGGGGGTGCCAAAGATTTCCCGCGCCATCTGCGCAGTGGTCACGGCGTCCTGCACGCTGTGGCAGCCCGCGGTGTTGGGCAGAATGCGCGCGCCGGTCTGGCGCAGCATGTCCCAGAACCCTGCGCCCGATCCCGCCGCGGTTTCACGGCGTAGGGAGACGGTCAGAACCTCGCTGCCACTGGCCTGCACTGCGTCGGTCAGGACCTGCGGCGAGGGGTATTGCGCGGTGCCCAGCAAGAGCCGCGAGGATAGGTCGACATCATATAGCCGCATCGCTCAGCCCCCCTGCATCGGGGCGAGGACTTCCAGCCGGTCGCCCGCTGTTAGCCTGGTGTCATCGCGTTTGGCGCGCGAGATAAATTGCCCGTTGAGCGCGGTAGCAATCGCCGGACTGGTAAAGCCCAGCTCCTCCAGCGCGGCAGCGAGGGTGGTGGCGCGGATGTCACGCGGATCTGCGTTCACGATGATCTGCATCACTAGTCTCCGGAATCAGAATGTCTGCGGCGCGCGCGGCCATGGCGGGCGCCAGAAGAAAGCCGTGTCGGTACAGGCCGTTGAGGTACAGGGTGCCGTCCTGCCACATCAGATCCGGCAGGTTGTCGGCAAAGGCTGGGCGCAGTCCTGCGCCGATCTCCACCACCGCCGCTTCGGCCAAGCCGGGGTGCAGCGCATAGGCCGCATTCATCAGCTCGCTGAGGGCGCGCAGGGTAGGGGGGCCGCTGGCGCTGCTTTCGATCATGGTGGCACCCAGCATGAAATGGTGATCGGCGCGCGGCACCAGGTAGATGGGGCTGCGCGGGTGCAAAAGCCGCAGGGTGCGGCTGATCTCCACCCCGGGCGCGTGCAGGATCGCCATCTCGCCGCGCACCGGACGCAGGCCCGGCAGGGGCGCGGCAATCCCGGTGCAATCCAGCGTGACCCGCGACGGCGCCGGTGTGCCGCGGTGCAGGGTCACGCCTATCTCCTGCACCCGGGCTGCCAGATCCCGGATCGCGCGGCGCGGGTCCAGATGGCCCTCTTCCGTGAAATGCAGCCCGGCGCGGAACCGGCCTGCCAGTTCCGGCTCCAACGCGGCGATCTGCGTCTCATCGACCGCCACATGGGCGCGGGTGCGCCGGGCAAAACGGGTCAGCTCGGCCCGGTCGCGGGCGGGGGCCAGCACCAGCGTGCCGCGCCGGACCACCTGGGTGATCTGGGTCCACCAGTCGAGGGCGCGGCTGCCGAGGGTGATCACTTCCTCTTCGGCGCTTTCGCCCTCGCACCAGGGCGCCAGCATGCCGCCGGCATAGCGGGAGGCGCTTTTGTCACCGATGTGGGCGCTGCGTTCATAAAGCGTCACCTCGGCCCCGCGCCGGGCCAGCTCATGCGCGGCGGCGAGCCCGGCAAGGCCCGCGCCTGCGATGGTGATCATGCCCCCGGGTCCTCCGCATCCACGCTGTCTTGCACCGGCACGTATAGGTCGCCGCCTTCGCGGAACTTGGCGGCCATCGCCTCCATGCCTTCCTTCTGCGCCTCGGCACGGATGTCGTGACTGATCCGCATGGAGCAGAACTTCGGCCCGCACATGGAGCAGAAATGCGCCACCTTGTGCGCCTGTTTCGGCAGGGTGGCGTCATGGAAATCCCGCGCTGTTTCCGGGTCGAGCGAGAGGTTGAACTGATCCTCCCAGCGGAATTCGAACCGGGCGCGGGACAGAGCATCATCGCGCCGCTGGGCGCCGGGAAGGCCCTTTGCCAGATCGGCGGCGTGGGCGGCGATCTTGTAGGTGATCACTCCGGCCTTCACGTCATCGCGGTCCGGCAGGCCCAGGTGTTCCTTGGGTGTCACATAGCAGAGCATGGCGCAGCCGAACCAGCCGATCATCGCGGCGCCAATGCCAGAGGTGATGTGGTCATAGCCCGGTGCGATATCTGTGGTGAGCGGGCCAAGCGTGTAAAACGGCGCCTCGTGGCAGCACTCCAGCTGCTTGTCCATGTTCTCCTTGATCTTGTGCATGGCCACATGGCCCGGCCCCTCGATCATCACCTGGCAATCCTTGGCCCAGGCGATTTTGGTCAGCTCGCCCAGGGTTTCCAGCTCGGCAAATTGCGCCTCGTCATTGGCATCGGCAATCGATCCGGGGCGCAGCCCGTCGCCCAGGGAGAAGGAGACGTCATACCGGCGGCAGATGTCGCAGATCTCCTCAAAATGCTCAAAAAGGAAGCTTTCCTTGTGATGATGCAGGCACCATTTCGCCATGATCGAGCCGCCGCGCGACACGATCCCGGTCACGCGGTTGACGGTCATCGGCACCATGTGCAGACGCACGCCTGCGTGGATGGTGAAGTAATCGACGCCCTGTTCGGCCTGTTCGATCAGCGTGTCACGGAACACTTCCCAGGTCAGGTCCTCGGCAATGCCGTTCACCTTTTCCAGTGCCTGATAGATCGGCACGGTGCCGATGGGCACGGGGGAGTTGCGGATGATCCATTCGCGGGTGTTGTGGATGTTGCGCCCGGTCGACAGATCCATCACCGTATCGGCGCCCCAGCGGATCGCCCAAACCAGCTTGTCCACTTCCTCCTCCATCGAGGAGGTCACCGCCGAGGTGCCCATATTTGCGTTGATCTTCACCTTGAAATTGCGGCCGATGATCATCGGCTCCAGCTCCGGGTGGTTGATGTTGGCGGGGATGATCGCACGACCTTCGGCGACCTCCTGACGGACGAACGCGGGCGTTACGTAATCGGGAATATTGGCGCCGAAATCGTTGCCATCGCGGTGACAGGGCGAGGTCTCGCGCAACTGGTTCTCGCGGATGGCGATATATTCCATCTCGGGCGTGATGATCCCGGCGCGGGCATAGGCCAGCTGCGTCACCGCCCTGTCGCCCGTGGCGCGCAGCGGGGCCGGGCGCTGGGGGAATTCCGGTGTCAGCCGGTCGCCTTCGACAAATCCGTTGTCCTCGGGCTTTACATCGCGGCCCTGGTATTCCTCCACATCGGCGCGCGTTAGGATCCAGTCCCGGCGCAGGGCGGGCAGGCCTTGGCGGATGTCGGTGGTGTGATCGGGATCGGTATAGGGGCCGGAGCTGTCGTAGACCGGTAGCGGCGCCTCGCCCGCGGTGGGGTGGGTTACGATTTCGCGCATTGGCACGCGGATCTCAGGGCGGATGTCGCCGGAGACGTAGATCTTGCGCGATGCGGGCAGCGGGCCGGTGGTCACGCTGGGCGCGATCGTGGAATTCTGATGGGTCATGCGGTGCTCCTCGAAGCCAAAACTCGGAAAAGACACCAGATGAGGTTTGGACGGGGAAACGCGGAACGGTCGTACCTACCGTTCGGTTCGGGCAGCGCGGAATTGGACCTGTACGGGGCCGCAATGACGCGCATCCTAGCTTCCTACGCCAGTGTCAACTGGGTCAGGTTCTAAGGGTCGCGTCACCGGCCGGGAGTGTTCCCGTCCTGTCAGCCTCTCAGTCCCCGTGGCGGGACTCCCCTGCGTGCTTTCACACCTAGGGGAGGCGCCCCCGCGCCGTCAAGAGGGTTTCTGTGATCAGGGTTTTGTTGTGGGAGGTGACTGGTAAATACTGGAAATAAAATAAAAAAATTAAACTTTGAGCGGCACGCACACGGTGCTTGCGTTCGTATCTCAAAATTATCTATAAAAACTGAGGTCCGGGAGATTTCTCCTGAGAAAAAATCTATAATGCAAATTGGGAGACCCCGAATGCTCGATGCTGCGCCGATCAGAACCGACTGGACACGTGCCGAGGCTGAGAAAATCTATAATCAGCCCTTCATGGATTTGTTGTTTCAGGCGCAGTCCGTGCACCGGCAGGCATTTGACCCCAATCAAGTGCAGAAATCCAAGCTGCTGAGCATCAAGACGGGCGGCTGCCCCGAGGATTGCGCCTATTGCAGCCAATCCGCGCGCAATGGTGCAAAACTCTCTGCAAGCAAGCTCATCGAGGTGGAGCGGGTGATCGCCGAGGCGAAAAAGGCCCGCGATGCAGGCGCCACGCGCTATTGCATGGGAGCGGCCTGGCGCAGCCCGAAAGAGCGTGACATGGCGGCGCTGGAGGCGATGATCCACGGGGTCCGGGAACTGGGGATGGAGACCTGCATGACCCTGGGCATGCTGGAGGAGGATCAGGTGTTCCGCCTGCGCGATGCGGGGCTGGATTACTACAACCACAATATCGACACCTCGGAGCGTTACTATTCCGAGATCATCACCACCCGCACATTCGCCGACCGGATCGAGACCCTGAATCGGGTGCGCGAGGCGGGGATCAAGGTCTGCGCGGGCGGCATCGTCGGCATGGGCGAAGAGCAGATGGACCGGATCGACATGCTGCTGGCGCTGGCAACGCTGGATGAACACCCGGATTCGGTGCCGGTGAACATGCTGATCCCGATTGCCGACACGCCACTGGCAGACGTCCAGAAAATCGACCCGATCGAATTCGTGCGCACCATCGGGCTCGCGCGGATCCTGATGCCGAACAGCCATGTGCGCCTGTCGGCCGGCCGCACCGACATGAGCGATGAGCTGCAGGCGATGTGTTTCTTTGCCGGGGCCAATTCGATCTTTGTCGGGGAAACGCTGCTGACAGCGGACAACCCCGAGGAAGACAAGGACCAGCAGCTGTTCGAACGGCTGGGTCTGGTGGCCATGGCTGCCCATTGCGAAGGCCGGATTGGCGAGGTGGGCGAATGAATATCGCCGCAGTCGGCCCCACCGCTGATCCCGCCACGGCTCTGTTTCCGCGTCAACAGGCGCTGCTCACATCTCTTGCGGATCAGGACCGTTATCGCCGCCTGATCCCGCGGGCCGGGCATGATTTTTCATCGAATGATTATCTGGGGCTTGCGGCCAGCGATGAAATGCGCGCCGCCGCGATGGCGGCGTTGCAGCGGGGTGTGCCCGTCGGCGCCGGTGGTTCGCGCCTGCTGCGAGGCAATGACAGCGAACACCAGCAGCTTGAGGAAGAGGCGGCGGCCTTTTGCGGCAGCGAGGCAGCGCTCTTCATGGGCGGCGGTTTCAACGCCAATGTGGCGATCTTCGCCACCCTGCCTCAGCGCGGCGATCTGGTTCTGTATGACGATCTGATTCACGCCAGCGTCCGTGAAGGGATGCGGCTGGGCCGGGCCGAAACGCAAAACTTTGCCCATAACGATGTGGCTGATGCGGCGCGGGTGATCTCTGACTGGCGCGCGGCGGGCGGCACCGGGCAGGTCTGGATCGCGGTCGAGGCGGTCTATTCCATGGATGGCGATCTGGCGCCACTGACCGAGCTGATGGCGCTGGCCGATGCGTCCGGCGGGGTGCTGGTGGTGGACGAGGCCCATGCCACCGGCCTGTTCGGACCGCAGGGGCGGGGGCTGGCGCATGACATCGCGCATCGGCCCAACGTCATCAGTCTGCACACCTGCGGCAAGGCGCTGGGCGCCTCGGGCGCGCTGATCTGCGCGCCGAAGGTGCTGATCGACATGCTGATCAACAAGGGGCGGATTTTCATCTTTGCCACCGCGCCATCACCGCTCAATGCCGCGCTGGTGCGGGCATCGCTGGCCTTTCTGCAGCAGGATACGTCGCGCATCGACCGTGCCTGGGATGTGATTGATCATGCCCATGCCGAGGCTGCGCGCCTGTGCGGTCTGACCGGCTTTGCCTGTCAGATCCTACCAGTGATCACAGGCGGGGACGGGCGCACGATGCAGCTGGCCTCGGATCTGCAGGCGCTTGGTTATGACATTCGCGGCATTCGCCCGCCCACGGTGCCTGCGGGCACCTCGCGGCTGCGGGTGTCCATTACGCTCAACACCTCAAAATCGGTGGTGACGGAAATGTTCACCGATCTGGCACAGGTGCTGGAGCGGCGCCCATGAGCCGCACATTGGTTGTCACGGGGACCGACACCGGCATCGGCAAATCGGTGATATCGGCGGCGCTGATGCAGGCGCTTGGCGCCAGTTACTGGAAGCCAGTTCAGTCCGGCCTTGAGGAGGAAACCGACAGCGCGTTCGTAGCGCGCATGACCGGGCGCCAGGTTCTGCCCGAAGCATACCGGCTGCAGCTGCCTGCTTCGCCGCATCTGTCGGCCGAGGCTGAGGGGGGCGAGATCTCGCTGGCGGAGTTGGCCTTGCCCGAAGGCGCGGGCACCCTGGTCGTCGAGGGCGCCGGCGGCGTCATGGTGCCGCTGAACCGGCGTGAGCTGTTTCTCGATCTCTTTGCCCATTGGCGTGCGCCTGTAGTGCTTTGCGCGGCGACACGGCTCGGCACGATCAACCATTCGCTGCTCTCGCTGATGGCGCTCAAGGATCTGGGATGCCCTGTCGTCGGCGTGCTGTTCAGTGGCGATCCCGAACCCGAGGTGGAGGACACCATCTGCCAGTTCGGGCAGGTGCCGCATCTGGGACGGCTGCCGCATCTGGATCCGCTGACCCCGGTGACGCTGGCCGAGGCCTGCGCCGCGCATGTCGACCTTGCCACCATCCGCATGGCGCTGACCTGAAGGAAGGACATCCCGATGACCCCGCCGATGACCCCGCTGGAGTTTGACCACAAACACCTCTGGCACCCCTATACCAATGTCACCAAACCCGGCCGGACCTTTCTGGTAAAGGAAGCGGAAGGCGTCCATATCACGCTGGAGGACGGTACCCGTCTGATCGACGCCATGTCCTCGTGGTGGTGCATGATGCACGGGCACCGTCATCCGGTGATCACGGCGGCCATGAAGGCACAGATCGACACCCTGCCACATGTGATGTTCGGTGGGTTGACCCACGATCCGGCGGTGGAGCTGGGACGGCGGCTGCTGGAGATCACGCCGGACAGCCTGCAGCGAATCTTCTACTGCGACAGCGGCTCGGTCTCGGTCGAGGTGGCGATGAAGATGGCGGTGCAATACCAGCACGCCATGGGGCAACCGGGGCGCAGCGAATTTGCCACCGTGCGCTCGGGCTATCACGGGGACACCTGGAAGGCGATGAGCGTCTGCGATCCCGACACCGGCATGCATCACCTGTTTCAGGGCGCGCTCAGCGTTCAGCATTTCGTCTCCCGCCCGCCGGTGGCGATGGGGCAGGAGTGGTGCGAGGACCCCGAGCAAAACGGCCTCGGCGAATTGCGCCGGGTGCTGGAGGCCGGGCAGGACCGCATCGCTGGGTTTATTCTGGAGCCGGTGGTGCAGGGTACGGGGGGCATGTATTTCTACCACCCCGAGTACCTCAATCAGGCGCGGGCGCTCTGCGATGAATTCGGCGTCCTGTTGATCTTTGATGAGATCGCCACTGGCTTTGCCCGCACCGGACAGATGTTCGCCACCGATTTTTGTTCGGTTGAGCCGGATATCCTGTGCCTCGGTAAGGGGCTGACCGGGGGGCATATTTCCTTTGCGGTGACGTTGACCAATGACCGGGTGGCGGAAGGCATCGGGGGCGGCAATCCCGGTATCTTCATGCATGGACCGACCTATATGGCCAATCCGCTGGCCTGCGCTGCTGCCTGCGCGGCGATCGATGTGCTGACCGGGCAGGATTGGCGGGGGCGCATTGCAGATATCGCGGCGCAGATGCAGGCAGAGCTGGCCCCGGCGCGCGACCTGCCAGGGGTGCGGGATGTGCGGGTGCTGGGGGCGATTGGCGTGATCGAGATGGATCATCCGGTATCCGCCGATGACGCCCATGCGCTGGCGCCGGACACCGGCGTATTCGTGCGTCCCTTTGGACATAACATCTATACAATGCCGCCCTTTATCAGCACGCCAGAACAGCTGAGCGCGGTGACTGCAGCGATGCTGCGGCTTGCGCGGGTGCTGTAACAACCTGAAACTAGAAAGGGGCGACTGATCATCTGTGCCGCCCCTGATTCTTTCTGAGGCGTGCATCGCCAGGCGGAGGTACGGGGTATCCGGTCTCAAAATTGAATTTCCATCTAAGAATTTAAATGGAAAATCAAGAAAATGCGTCGGTAGCGCCGTGAATGCTCGACAAATGGTCGTATTAAAGGCAAAACCTTGTCCTGTAGGCGGTCACACTGGATCATCAATACGCTGAGATGAACGGCTTGGACCGGCGGTGGCGAAACGGCAGATGGCGGCCGATGGGCTGCGCAGTCCGCGACACCAGACGACCACAATCACATAAGGGCGCGGGACTTCGGGTCCGTCTGATGCGCCCACAGAACGGGGATGACATCCATGAAATCAACTTCTTTTGCACTGGCGCTGGGCGCTTCTGCCATGCTTTCCGGTGCCGCGGCAGCGGCTGATCTGGGTGCGGTGGACACGCCGATCAAACTGGCAGTCAACGAATGGACTGGCCAGCACGTCACCACTCATATCGCTGGTGAGATGCTGAAGGCTGCGGGCTACAAGGTCGAATATGTCTCGGCCGGCATGATGAACCAGTTCCAGGCGATCGCGGATGGTGACATCCACGCGACGCTGGAAATCTGGTCCTCCAACGTATCGGACGAATACGCCAAGAAGGTCGCCGAAGGCACCGTCGAGGAACTGGGTGATCTGGAACTCGACGCCAAGGAAGGCATTGCTTACCCCGCCCACGTGGCTGAGCTGTGCCCGGGTCTGCCCGCATGGGAGGCGCTGAAGGCCTGCGCGCCGCAGTTCGCCACCGCCGAAACCCTGCCGCAGGGCCGTCTGGTGGATTACCCGGCCGACTGGGGCACCCCCGGCGCCGACCGGATGGCCGGTCTTGATCTGCCCTTCAAGGCGGTTCCGGCAGGTTCCGAGGCCGCGCTGATCGTCGAGCTGCGCGCCGCGACCGAGCGCAAGACGCCGCTGCTGATTACCTTCTGGCAGCCGCATTGGGCGATGTCGGCCTATGACGTGAAATTCGTCGACCTGCCCGCAGGCGAAGAGGCCTGCTTTACCGATCCGGCATGGGGGCCGAACCCCAACGCGGTCAACGACTGTGATTTCGCGGCATCGCGTATCTTCAAGGCGGGCTGGTCCGGTTTGGCCGAAACCTGGCCCGCAGCGCATGAGATCCTGTCGTCCTACACGCTGGCCGTTGAAGACCAGCAGCCGATGATGGGCGCCATCGACGTTGATGGTGGCAGCGTCGAGGAAGTGGTTGCCGACTGGATGGCCGCCAATGAGGACAAGTGGCGCCCGGTCGTGGACGCCGCGCTGAAGTGAGCCAAAGCGCCGTGAGTGACACGTCGACACCGGCCATCACCTGCCAGAATGTCTGGCAGGTGTTCGGCGCCCATGCGGACAGTGCTCTGAAACAGGCGCTGTCCGAAACTCAATCTGCCGAAGAGGCTGCCGCGGCGCTGCGCGCCAAGGGGCTGACGCCCGCGGTGCAGGACGCCACATTCGAGGTGAAAGAGGGCGAATTGTTCGTCATCATGGGGCTCAGCGGGTCGGGAAAATCGACGCTGATCCGCTGTATCTCGCAGCTCTTGCCGGGCACCGGCGGCGACATCCTGATCGACGGCGAAAACATCCGCACCGCCAGCCCGAAGCGGCTGATCGAGTTGCGCCGCAACAAGCTGGGCATGGTGTTTCAGCACTTCGGCCTGTTCCCGCATATGAGCGTGGCCGAAAACGTCGCCTATCCGCTGCGGGTGCAGGGGATGCGCAAGAAGGACCGTCTGGCCAAGGCGCAGCAGGTGATCGAACTGGTCGGCCTTGGCGGGCGCGAAAAGAATTTCCCACGTGAACTGTCCGGCGGGCAGCGCCAGCGAGTCGGCATCGCGCGCTCCCTCGTGGCGGATTGCTCCGTCTGGTTCCTGGATGAGCCGTTTTCGGCGCTGGATCCGCTGATCCGACGTCAGTTGCAGGATGAATTCCTCGACATTCAGGCCAAGCTGAAAACCACCATCGTCTTTATCACCCATGATATCAATGAGGCGCTGAAGCTGGCCGACCGCATCGCCATCATGCGCGATGGCAAGATCGTGCAGATCGGCACGCCTTCGGACATCGTGCTGAACCCGGTGGATGATTACGTGCGTGAATTCTCCAAGGATGTCGCGAAGGGGCAGCACGCTCATGTGGCTTCGGTCATGCAAACTGGCGGGGATCTGTCCCATGGCCCCGACGATCCGGGTTTGCGCCGCGACATGACGCTGGATGCGGCGCTGGCGCGCTGCATGGAGCTGTATGAACCCGTGCCAGTGCGTGACGAAAATGGCGCGCTGCTGGGCGTGGTGAATCCGGCAGATCTGGCGGCGGCCCTGCAGGTGGATCCGGCGGCATGATGATGCTCAGCAAAGGCAGCCGCGCCGCGCTGGTCGCGCTGGTGGTGGGTATTCTGTGTCTGGCGCTGGAAGGCGTCGCGCCTTGGCTTGTTTCATTCCCCAAAGGCTGGGTCCTGCCCGCGACCGATTGGGTCGGCAGCGGGATCGAGAGCTTTCTGGCCCTGATCAAACCGGCAGCCCGAATGTTTTCTGCTCTGATGGCCTATCCGATGGAGGCCGCAGGCTGGATCTTGAGTGAAACGCCCTGGCCATTGCTGATCGCGGCCACGGTGGCGCTGGGCTGGCGCCTCGGGGGGCTGGCGATGGCGCAGATGGCTGCGGTGGGGCTGGGTGCGGTGCTCGCCTCGGGTTACTGGCCCGAAAGCATGAACACGCTGGCGCTGGTCTCGGTCTCGGTGCCGCTCGCGCTGGTGGTTGGTGGTGCCATTGGCGTGCTGGCCAATGAATACCCCCGAGTGCGGGCGCCGGTTCAGGCGCTCCTGGACGTGATGCAGACGGTGCCGACCTTTGCCTATCTGACGCCCTTGCTGGTGCTCTTCGGTTTTGGTCCGGTGGTGGGGCTGATCGCCTCGGCCATCTATGCGGCGCCGCCGATGGCCCGCAACGTGATGCTGGGGCTGGAGCGGATCGAACCGGAAATCAAGGAAGCCGCCGTGATGGCTGGTGGCACCCGCATGCAGCAGCTGTTTCAGGTGGAAATCCCCGCCGCGGCCACGCAGATCATGGTGGGCGTCAACCAATGCCTGATGGCGGCCCTGTCGATGGTGATCATCGCTGCCGTCATCGGGGGGTTTGACGACATCGGCTGGGAAGTGCTGCTGACCATGCGCAAGGCACAGTTCGGTGCCAGCCTGCTGGCCGGTTTTGTGATCGTGATCTTTGCCATCCTGATCGACCGGATGAGCGGCACGCTCGCCGATGAAAGGCGCCGCAGCTATGACGGGCGCGTGTCGCTGGCGATCCTTGTGCTCGGCGCAATCGTCAGTTTGGCCTTTTACGGCCAGCTGCAGCATCCGGGCGACTATGCGCTGTTCGACAGTACGGCGGATCGTGTCGACGCGGGCCTGTCGGCCTTTACCAGCGCCAATGCCGAGCTGCTGACCAGCGTCAAGAACGGCGTGATGTTCTATGTGCTGCTGCCGCTCAGGATCGGGCTTGACCAGGCGGTGCTGCCTTTCACCTGGGGCTTTGTCTGGACCACGGGGATGAGCCTTGCGCTCTTTGCTGCAGGCGCCGTTGCAGGATTGTACTGTGCCTATCGCGGCAAGCTGACGCTGGGTGTGGTGATCCTGATCGCCACGGGCATGCTGGAAACGGGAATTTCGCAGCTTCCCTGGCCCTTTGTGCTGGTCGGGGTAGGGGCTTTGTCCTTTGTTGCAGGCGGCGTGCGTCTGGCGGCGCTGTCTGTGGTTCTGCTGATAACGATCCTGTTGTCTGGCCTGTGGGAACGGGCACTTCTGTCCCTGTACCTGTCGGGGGCTTCGGTCTTTGCCTGCGCGGTCCTGGGCGGCGCCATCGGGCTTGCCTCGGCGGTCTCACCTATGGTCTGGCGCGTAGTGCGTCCCATTTGTGACATGCTGCAGACGATCCCGCTGTTTGTCTTCCTGATCCCAGTGCTGATGGTGTTCCAGATTGGCGAGTTCTCGGCCTTCCTCGCCATCATGGCCTATGCCATCGTTCCGATGATCCGCTATACCCGTCATGGTCTGACCGAGACACCCGCCGAGATGATCGAGGCCGCGACCGCTTCGGGCGCGACCCGCTGGCAGATGATGCGCGATGTGCGGGCACCCTACGCGGCGCCGACCATCCTTCTGGGGCTCAATCAGACCATCCTTTATGCCTTTGCCATGCTGGTGATCGCAGCGCTGATCGGCACCACCGGTCTGGGCCAGTCGATCTACCTCGCGCTAGGGCAGGCGGATGTGGGGCTGGGCATCTCTGCAGGCGCGGCGATGGCGATTCTGGCGCTGATTGCTGACCGGATCGTGCAAGGCTTTGCCGAGGAACGCCGCCACGCGCTGGGTCTCTAAGTCACCTTTTCTTGCCGCGCTGCCCCTCTGGTGGCGCGGCAAATGCCCCTCTGGCCCACTCCCTGAAACCGCGCTAGGATCTTTTTCGCTGAACAGAACCACAACCAAGTGAGGTCTCCCGATGAGCCTGGCCTATGTCATGACCACTGAACGCGGCGCCACCGACCGGCTGCTGACCGCGCTGGCCGAGCGTTTGCAGACGCGCGGGCTGCGTCTGGCGGGAATCGTCCAGACCAATACCGAATGCTATGATGACAAGCTCTGCGACATGGATGTGCGGGTGCTGCCGGGGGATGAGGTGATCCGCATTTCCCAGTCTCTGGGGCCAGAGGCCCGCGGCTGCCGCTTGAACCCCGGTGCGCTGGAGCAGGCGGTAGGGCAGGTCACCGAGAGCCTTGCTCAGACGCCCGCACCGCAGGTGCTTCTGGTCAACAAGTTCGGCAAGCACGAGGCCGATGGCCGCGGCATGCGCCCCGTCATTGGCGAGGCGCTCGCCATGGGTATCCCGGTCGTATCTGGCGTCAACCGGATGAATGTGGAGGCTTTCAAGGATTTCTCTGGCGGTATGGCAGAGGCGGCTGAGGCCGATCTTGATGCGCTGGAGGCCTGGGTGATGCAGGCGGTCAAAACCCCGGCAGAGTGACGCCTCAGGGCGCGGTCTCCGCTGCCGGATATCAGTGATTTTTGAAGATTGACCCGGTCCTGTACCGGGTCTTTTTGCATCCTGCCGGGGGCGGGGCCTTTAGGGGAATCTGACCCGAAGCCGATGCCCGTTATGGGGGTAGGGGAAGGGGAATATGAGGCTGGAAACGGGGCAAAACCGGCTGCCAGAGCTGAAGCGATGGGGAGTGCTGTATTGGGAGACCTCGACCCGATACGGGCGGATGCCACCATCATTCCCGATGAAAATATCAATCATTTCAAGGAGGAAGATGGTGGACCCAACTGGAGCGGAATCGAACCGCTTGTTTGAGGTCTTCCAAGAATGGGAACACCATCTCGCACCGTATGATCTGAGCGATCTGAGGTGCGGCGATGAGCACCTTAGATAGACGTTTCAATAAGTTAGCCAAGGATCAGCGGCCCAAGTATCCGCCGCCGTTCTCGCTGCGCTTCACCTTCGATGAGCGTGCCAAGCTGGATATGTTGCGGGGCAGCATGCCGCTTGGGCGGTATATCCGTGAGCAACTGCTCGGGGATGATGCTGCGCCGCGCAAAAAGCGCGGACGCTATCCCGTTAAGGATCAGGAAGCCCTCGGGCGCGTTCTCGGCGCGCTCGGAGCCTCACGCTTGTCGCAAAATCTCAACCAGCTTGCCCGCGCCTCGAACAGCGGATCGCTCCCTGTATCGCATGAGGTCGAAGAAGAACTTCGCCAAGCCTGCGCCGATGTGAAGGCGATGCGGGAAGAGCTACTGCGTGCGCTCGGGAGCTTGAGTGATGGAGGTGAGCCATGATCTTGAAAGGCTCACAACGCGGAAACGCCGCCAAGCTGGCCCGTCACCTCATGAATTTTCAGGACAACGAGCATGTCGAGTTGCATGAACTTCGGGGCTTCGTTTCCGATGAACAACTCCTAGACGCCCTGCTGGAAGCGCAGGCCGTCGCCAAGGGGACACGATGCCAGCAACATCTATTCTCGCTGAGCCTGAATCCGCCGGAAGGTGAGCGCGTCGATGTCGCCACGTTCGAAGCTGCCATCGAACTGGCAGAACAAAGGCTCGGGCTTGATGGTCACGCCCGCGCGATTGTCTTCCATGAGAAGGAAGGCAGGCGTCACGCGCATGCGGTTTGGTCAAGGATCGATGTCGAAACCATGACGGCGAAGAACCTGCCGTTCTTCAAGCGCCGCCTTATGGAGGTCTCGAAGGAACTCTACCTCCAGAATGGCTGGGACATGCCGAAGGGTATTGTCGATCAGGCCGTGCGCAACCCGCTCAACTTTACCCGCGCCGAGTGGCAACAAGCCAAACGCGCTATGGCCGATCCAAGGCTGGTGAAGGCTGCGTTCAAGCAAGCCTGGGAGTCCTCCGACAATGCCGACACTCTGAAAGCCGCTCTCGAAGAGAAAGGCTATTTCCTCGCGCGCGGTGATCGTCGCGGCGTTGTCGCCGTCGATTATCAAGGCGAGATTTACGCGCTCGCCCGCTGGTCAGGCGTGAAGACGAAGGATGTCAAAGCCCGTATCCATGACGCAGACAATCTGCCGTCCGTACAGGAGCGCCGCGAAGAAATCGCGAAGCGTGTGAGCGGTCAACTCGTCAAATACGTCCTTGAAATCAACAGAACCTATTCCGAGAAGCACCCGACAATCGAGTTCAAGCGCACCCAAGCGGTGGAGCGTCACCGCGAAGAACGCAAGTTGCTCGATGAGATGCAGCGTATCCGTTGGGACAAGGAAACAGCAGCCAGAGCCGCCCGTCTGCCGAAAGGCGTCAGTGGACTATGGAGCCGCATCACGGGGAAATACTCGAAGATAAGAACGCAGAACGAGCTTGAGACGTGGCAGTCCTACATGCGCGATCAGGCCGAACGTGACGATCTGGTTGCCCGCCAGCTTGACGAGCGCCAGCAGCTCCAGCGCGCCATCAAGCAAATGCGCGAGAAGCGCAGCCAAGACATCGCCGATCTGCATGGCGAGATGAGCGCCTATCTCTCGATGCAGCGCGGCCATGCTGCAACAGCCAAAGTCAAATCAGACCACGCTATGCAGCAAGAGACAAAGATCAAGGACAAAGCCCGTGGCCGCCCGCGCGACCAAGGGCCGGATTTTAACCTCTAGGATTTTGAAAGGAGAAAGCTATGCGACACATATTGATGCTCAATTTAGATGAAGCGCATGCAGTCCAGCTCGATGAACTCCGCCAGCATTTCCATCTGGCGGCGGATGATATGGTGCGCCTCGCCATTCGGCTGACCCATGCGCGTCACAAGCAAAAGCCCGATGTGCTGGTGCCGGAATTCAAGCCGTGCGCGAAGCGCGACGACTGGCTCGATGACGAAGATCATAGACCAGAATAACGCCGCCCTGAATGGGCGGCGCTAATGGAGGCCTACCACCACGAGTCATAGTAGACAGTGAAGCCTTCCTTGATGGCATCACGGGCTTTCGTGATGAAGGACAGATCGTCTTCGGACTCCGATCCATCGGATGCGCCGAAGAAGAAGCCTTGTGTGGGAGGCAGATTGCCTGCCTTGATGTCGGCTTCCAAGCGGTCGAGATCGTCTTCGTTCAGTGCCAGCGCGACACAGTTGAAGCTCTGTGCCTCGCCGCCCTTGTCGAAGTATAGCGCCTCCATCCAGCCGTGCAGGTTGGGATGCTTGCGCCAGTAGTGAATCTCGCGGCCTTCTTGAGGCTTGAAATCGACCTCTTTGTCGAAGCGTTCGCTTGAAATCATCGCATACATATCTAGTCCCATAGCTTTTTCCTTTCGTTTCATGGGTTTCGTCCTGATGGACGCTCCCGAAACGGCAGGGGCGAAAACGCAGGCGCTCATGGGCAACACGGGGCAACGCCTGGTGCGGGCAGCCCATTGATCGGCAAGTCGGCCATGCCAGGGTTAGCGGCAAATCTGCTGGAAGGACGAAGCCGAAGCGAAAGGCAAGAAAGCTTGGGATGCTGGCGTCTGCGATGTGCCATAGGCGATGGCTGCGGGGGCGATGTACCCAAGAATGATGTGGATGGGGCGGCGACAGGGCTACGCCTTAGCGCGGTCACAGTGCTACGATGGCATCCAAGAGCAGGAAGGACGATGCATGACGAACAATATGTCTGGGCACTACGATTGGCATCACAAGATATTGGAAGAAGAATTCGGGACGATTATTGAATGTCTCGGTGAAAAAGGTGCGTCTGTCATCGATATCACGTCAACCCACAAAGGCGTGCGGATTTGCGAGTTGTGCGATGGCTATTACGGCACAACGCTTTAAAAAGACCAACTTGACCATTTCATTGCCGAGTAGCAGGCCCTCTCCGACAACCTCGCAAAGTTGGAGCCTTCGGACGAAGGCTCCTGACTTTCAAAGAAGATCGAACATATCGGCCTGCTCGGGCGCGGCCTTTTCTTCGGATGGAAGAAAGATGCTGGCAGGGCCGATCAGAACGCAATCCAGCTTGCCCCATTTCACGCTCATGCCGTGATAGAAGCCTTCTGGCCGTCCACGGGCAGCAGCGCTGAGGCGAGCATTTTCGTGGTAGGTGATCGTCGCACCGTCATAGAACTTGCGTTCTATGATGCGGTAGGCTTGCACGGCGCGGTGGTTACCTATGGACGCGCCGCCGACCGAAACCCAAAGGGCATTTTGCCATTTGAAGGGTAAGCGGACGCGGCCCTCGGCGATCTTGTCGGCGCTGTAGGAGGCGCTGATATCACCTTCCCCGATCTGGCGGTCTCGCGTGTGGCACCATCTGCCGGACGCAAGACGTGCAGGATCAACGAAGAATTCCTGCAATTTGACGGGGGCGCTCATGAGCGCCCCGCGTCGTTTGCGGCGTCGGGTGCATCTTCCAGCGGCAGGCGCAGGACGATGCGACCATTGATCGGACAGGTCTCAAGCTGGAGCGTGTAGCCCCGCTCATCCTTGTGCTTCCATGCGGCGCCGACTTTGTTCCAATAGGCTTTGTCGCCTTTTTGGGTGACGTGCCACGCCAGATAGTCGGGCGCATTCAGGGGCAGGTTTTGGTTGTTTTTTTCGCGTGCCATGATGTTTCTCCTTTGTTCGTCGTTGGCTTGCTAACGCCCTCCCGACAGGCCGGAGCAAAGGATCGGCCTTCATGTTCAACACGGGTTCTTGGCGCGGGCAGGACATTGAAGGGCGAGCCGCTTCGGCCAGGGATTAAGGGCACTTCGGGTGCAAGCCACCGACGAGCAAAGGAACTCAAAGCAGTACGGAAAACGAAAAGAGCGGCCAGCCTGACGCCTATGCGCTGACGGGCGCGAGGCACGCCTGTCCACCAGTCGATGATTGCGCCTTTGGAACGCGCCGCCGCTCTTGGACGCACGGGGCGGGGCAAGCGCCGTTGTCAGAGCTCGTTCGATAGTCCGATCCATCCACCCAGCACTGCGAAGATCACCGCATCAAACGGATAGCGAAGCGTCATCTGCGCATCCGCCTGTTTGCAGGATCAAGTTCAACTCCCGAACCATCAGGCCTTCCATAGGCCGATGATGGTTGTGCGGGGCCGAAAGGCCCTGAGTGGTTCGGGGCCTCCTTGAAGCAAAAGGAGGATGAGATGACACTCGTCTCACGTTTTGAAGCGGCATCCCGCAGCACGGCAGAATTGCATGGCCTGTTGGCCGAGGCGTTCAACGCCTTTGCCGCCGCCCCGCGCGGATCGCAAGAGCGCCGCGACGCGCTCCAATCGATGTGCAACATCGAAAACGAGTTGGCGACACGCGCACCAGGTCTCTAACCGACCAGCGGTCAGCCGTCAGGCTGGCCGCATTTATAGTTTTGGAACGGAATATATGATTCCGGCATGGATAATTTCTCCATCGGCATCAAAAGAACATACGGCGTCCAGCCTTGCGCCTGGCCCAGGATCGAAGTTCTCTTCAATATCTCGACGTTCTTCTTCCGTAGGAGCTTTGCAGTATGACCAAGAATCTTTGAACCACCCCGGCACCTCTGCTGCCACAAATCCAATGTATTTTCGCTCTTGATTGGGCTCGATTGAGTATCTTTCGTCCTCCATGTCCACCACGATTCCCCTTAACCCATTCGAGAACACTAGTGGGAATTCATTTTCCGATAGTTCGGGCAAGGTGTGGTATCCAAGGCGGAAATAGTTATACGCTTCCCACACGGCAAACAGTGAAATTGCGACAAGGAAGATAATCCATCCCCACCTGCGTTTCTTGCTTTTCTTGTAATTCATTTCTTTGGCTCAAAAATTTAAAAAGAAACCAATATATACAAACGGATAGTCGGCAATCAAACAAAAAATACCACGGAATAGATGCGGCTGGCCATAAGGCCAGCCGCGAAATTTTTCTGCCTGTGGAGTCGCCGCTTAAGCGGCGACTCCTTCGGCTTGTTCTTCCTCGATCAGCGGTTGTAGTCCGTGAAGGAAGTCTGCGGCTCGCTGCGCATGGGCAGCGGCGGCAAAGATCGCGCGCTTGTCTTCCTTCAGGACCTTGAGCCAGCTTTGGATATACGCGGCATGATCCATGCCAGGCTCGGGCGTCAGCTCCAGATCGGCGCAGAGAAACGCCGCGCCAAGCTCGGCGACTAGCTCCTCGCGGGCGTAGCCTTCATCACCCCAGCGCTTGCGGCCAAAGTCACGGTCAAGGCGGCTCTTGTGCTTCGTCCAGTGGGTCAGCTCATGGGCAAGCGTGGCGTAGTAGCTTTCAGGGCTGCGGAAGGTTTCGAATGCTGGCATCTGCACATGATCGCTGCCGTTCGCATAGTGGGCGCTGTTGCCGCCATGGCGGATGTCTGCGCCAGTGTGCCCGAAAAATTCGTCGGCGTGCTCGATCCGCAAGGCGGGATCAATCACGGGCTCGGGCTTCGCATAATAGTGCTCGGGCAAGCCTTCGATCTGCTCGACGTTGAACACGCTGTAGCCTTTCATGAAAGGGATTTTGCGCACTTCCGCGCTGCCATCGTCCTGCTCTTCGGTCTTCGTGATGGTGTTGGCGTAGACCACCAGATTGCCGCGCTCGCCTTTCTTGACGTATGCGCCAAGCTCCTTGGCCTGCTTAAAGGTCATCCAGTACGGGGAGAGATAACCCGCCTCAACGCTCGCTCCCCACAGCATCAGCACGTTGATTCCGTTGTAGGGCATGCCGTTATGCCGTAGCGGCTTGGTAATCTTGCCTTCAAGGTTGCCAGCGTTCCACGGCTTGAGCCAAGACAGCTCGCCTTTCTCTAGATCGGCAATGATCTTGTCTGTTACTTTCTGATACACATCTGTTTTCATGTCCTTTTTCCTCCTTTGGATAGTCGGTTGCGCATGCAACCGGACTAGGCCCGCGCCAATGAGCGGGGGGAGGCCGTCAAGATCGAAAGGATCGGAAGGTGGTGCGGGCGCAGTGCCAACGAGCCACGGCTCCGATGCTTTCTCCCGCAGCCTTGGCAAGGGAGTAAGCGCCGTCTCAACCCCACATTGCTGCTAATGGCTTCGGCTGCGATGTGATCTCCATCTCATGATGGGGAGTGCGTTTCGCAATGTGCGCTACAAATTCGTTTCTCAAATCTCTGGGC
>NZ_JAXGFR010000070.1:0-2005 GCF_041008775.1 Pseudophaeobacter sp. C1-32P7
ATTTGAAGGCGACCCTGGAAGCCATCGCCGCCGGTCACCCGGCCAGAAGGATCGACGAGCTGCTACCTTGGAACTTCACCCCGTCAAGCTGAACAGGCGTGGGGTGGCGACAGCGCTTACCAATAATTTGACCACTAAGGAGAAGAAAATGCGTCTCTTTACCCCCAGTTTTCTTGCACGCTCAGACACTGCGCTGAGTACATCGGAGCATTTGTCGGGTAGCCTTTCCCGGCGACAATTCGGTTTGGCTGCCGCGGCGGCTCTTGCAATGCCATCTGCTTTGCAGGCTCATCAAAACCCGACGATTACATCCAAAGGAACGTATGACATTACAGTCGATCGGGTGCGGATCGATACGGGCGACTTCCGTAAGACGGGTGTCGGTTACAACAATAGCCAGTTCCCAACCGTCCTCCGTTTTAAGGAGGGCGAAGAAGTCACGATCAACGTTAAAAACAATCTAAACGAAACCACCTCCATTCACTGGCATGGGTTAATCCTGCCGTTTAGACAAGACGGCGTACCTGGGATCAGCTTCAACGGAATTCCCCCGGGAGAGACCTTCACTTATCGGTTTCCGATCACCCAGGCTGGCACATATTGGTTTCACAGCCATTCCGGGTTCCAAGAACCCGACGGTGCTTACGGGGCCATTGTGATCGAGCCTCGCGGAGGTGAACGGGTGCGGGCAGATCGCGATTATGTCGTTCAGTTGGCAGATAACCACCCACACTCCGGCAAAAAAATCATGCGCAATCTCAAGCGGATGCCTGACTACTACAATCGGTCGCAGCGCACGCTCCAAACGCTCATAAAAGACTCGCGCGCTGACAGTCTGCAAGCAGCCCTGCAGGAACGCGGAATGTGGGGCAGAATGCGCATGATGCCGACCGATATCGAGGACGTTCAAGGGTTCACGGCGTCAATCAACGCCCAGAGCACATCGCAGAACTGGACCGGCCTGTTCCGTGCGGGTGAGAAAGTTCGACTGCGTTTCATCAACGCGTCCGCGATGACCTATTTCGACATGCGGATTCCGGGGCTCAAAATGACCGTGGTCCAAGCGGACGGGAATGATGTTAAGCCGGTCAAGGTAGACGAACTCCGTATTGCTGTAGCCGAAACCTACGATGTCATTGTTCAGCCGCGTGAGAACAAAGCTTACAGTATCATCGCGGAATCGGTGGGACGTACGGGCATGGTGCGGGGAACTCTGGCACCAAGAGAAGGTATGGCAGGCGCTGTGCCGGCGATGCGGCCGAAACCACTTCTCACTATGGCCGACATGGGCGGAATGATGGGTGGAATGGGCATGGAGGGTCATGTGATGCAGAACATGGCTGGCATGGATCATTCCAACATGGCCGGTATGGATCATTCCAATATGGCCGGTATGGACCACTCCAATATGGCTGGCATGGATCATTCCAATATGGGTGGCATGACGGAGCCCAGCAGCGTCGACTCCTCCTATGCCAATGGCAGCGGTTTGATACCGAGGGCCTACAATGGTGGGAAATTCCTGTCCTATGCCGACCTCACGGCTGCGCGGCCCAAATACAAGTACAGGAAGCCGTCGCGCACCATCGAATTGCGCCTTACGGGGAACATGGAGCGCTACATCTGGTCGATTAACGATGTGAAATTCAATGATGCAGAGCCGATCGTCCTGAATTACGGAGAACGCGTGCGCATTCGCTTCATCAACGAAACGATGATGGCGCACCCGATGCACCTACACGGCCTTTGGTCGCTCGTGGATGTGGGCAAAGGGTCTCGCAACCCCATCAAACATACCGTCAATGTGAACCCCGCCATGACGGTGGACATAGATGTGGAGGTCGACGAACCCGGTCAGTGGGCGTTCCACTGTCACCTCTCATACGTAAGCGCTGTCGCCACCCCACGCCTGTTCAGCTTGACGGGGTGAAGTTCCAAGGTAGCAGCTCGTCGATCCTTCTGGCCGGGTGACCGGCGGCGATGGCTTCCAGGGTCGCCTTCAAAT
>NZ_JAXGFR010000071.1:0-1856 GCF_041008775.1 Pseudophaeobacter sp. C1-32P7
GCCGATCCCGCAGCGATCGGCGGCCGAGGCGGACTTTGACACCAAGATGTCAGCGCTGTTCCAGCACTTTGCCACCACCCACCGGGCGGAGCTGATCGCGCTGATCGACTTTTTGAAGACGGGCAGCACCATCATCGGCGGTGCGCTGAATGCCACCACCGTGGGGCTGGATACCCCTGCAGAGGGGAAGTTTACCACGCTTCTGGCCGACGCCCTCGGCGGGGCTGCGGTGCAAAGCTCAGCGTCAGATACTGATGGTGACGGCAAATTGGTGCGGATGGATGGGGCCGCTGCTGCTGCGCTGAGCCGGTTTGGCTTCTATCGGTCAGCGGGTGACGCATACAATATTGATGAGGCTACGGCGGGTGAATTCGGGCTGGTGGCTACCAGCAATCTAGGCACTTGGCCGTCAGAAAACCCCGGGCCATTTGCGTGGGTAACTTCCCAGAGCATCTATAGTGATGCCGCCGTATTGCAGCGGGCCATTTACGGTTATGCCTCAACGGGAACCCCTGGCAACGTGCGTACGTTCGAGCGTATCCGTGCCAATGATGGCTCCGCGTGGTCCGAATGGACAGAGGTTGTGACCAGTGCAAACGTGCAGGCCAATGGGTTTGATCGGACCTCTGGGGCATTGCTCAAAGTCGGGGCGTTCGGGTTGGGCGGTCTGGGGGAGGTGATTACTGATTTCTCCACTGCCCCGCAATTTTGTGAGTTCATCGCTGGTGGCGGCGGAGGTGTGATAGACGGCCCCCCTGACAATGGTGCGTATCGTCCTGGGTTGGTGGCGTTTCGTTCCGCCTCTGACAGATCTTCAATTCTCATGTTCACAACCAATGGGATTGCGGTGCGCAACTACATTGCGGGCGCTCCCGACGGTGACTGGATTACCTTGTTCAGCAACAAGAACTTGGTCGGAACCGTCTCCCAATCCGGTGGTGTTCCAACCGGTGCGGTGATCGAGCGCGGCAGCAACGCCAATGGGGAGTACGTGCGCTTTGCTGATGGGACGCAAATTTGTTGGTGTGAGAAGACATCAACGGACGCGCAAAACATTGTGTCTGGGGCGCTGTATCGCACAGCTGGGCAAAGTGTTTCGTTCCCAGCGACTTTTGCGGACGCCTCTAAGGTTCAGGTTTTGCCTGGACACACCGCCGATACGGCCGCCTGGTTCACCACTGATCCGCCTACGGTCAGCGCAGCGCATGTTCGACGTTTGGGAACCCTCAACACAGGAACCAACATCACATACCGCATCACAGCCATTGGGACATGGTTCTAACGGAGCACTCACATGCAAATTACCTTCAACTGCATAGCCGGTCTGCCCGGCCAGCCTGAAACAAGTGCCAGCGTCAGCGGCGAAGTAATCACCGTGGATGGCGTCGCCTATGACCTCTCCGCCGTGCCCGCAGACGGCTATGCCGAACCGGAGGGCGAGCATCCCTTCACAGGCCGCATTGAGCGCATCGGAGGCGAGCTGCATCTGTCCCTGCGTTGGACCTATGACACGTCCACCGCCGAGGCTCACCAGCCCTCGGCCACGCCTGTCCTGGCCGTCACCGAAGGGGAGGTGCCCGATCCCATCACCCGCAAGCCTGCACCGCAGCCTGAACCTCAGGAGGCCTGAGCCATGACCTTCACCCTCAAGATAACCACAGCTGCCGAGATGGCCGAACAGAATCTGGTGCTGTTCATGGGAGAGGCAAAGGCCGAGTGCCGACGCCGGATCCTTGCTGTCGTCAATGAGACCGCTCAGATCAATCTGGCCGCTGCCGCTGCTGCGGATCAGCTTACCCCTGAACAGCGCACCGCCTATGTGGCGGGGTTGGACTGGATCATGCAGATGCGCGCCG
>NZ_JAXGFR010000072.1:0-1794 GCF_041008775.1 Pseudophaeobacter sp. C1-32P7
TGATGGTCTACAAACGGCTGGAAGAAAACACCTTCACTTGGCCCGCGATCCGCGACGGGGCAATGACCTTGAACCGGGCGCAGTTCGAGGCCCTGTTTGCCGGTTTGGATTGGCGCCGGGTTCGATCTCTGGAGGTGCGCCGACCGGCTGTGGCAGAGTGACTCGGCCTATTGAATAACCGGGCATCGGCGCCCCGGGCCCGGTATAATCCAGCCATGCCCGACGCCCCGCCCATCGACCTGTCCGCGATCCCCGAGAGCCAGCGCGCCGCCGTTCTGGCGGTTCTGCAGGAAAACGGCGCCCTGAAGGAAGCCAACCGGCGGCTCGAGCATCTCGTGGCCGAGTTGAACCATGTCGTGCATGGCAAACGGTCCGAGAAGCTGAGTGATGACGACCGGCAGCTTGCCTTCGAAGACCTGGAAACCGCCGTCGCCGAGGTCGAGACCCGCAGGGAGCAGGCCGCCCCCTCTACCCAGCCCCCGCGCGCGACACGACAGCGCAATCTCGGCCATCTGCCCGCGGACCTGCCGCGCATCGAGCGTGTCATCGAACCAGCGAGCCTTGAGTGTCCTTGCGGCTGCGGCCGCATGCACCAGATCGGCGAGGATCGGACCGAACGTCTGGACATCGTGCCTGCGCAGCTTCGTGTGCTGGTCGACATCCGGCCGAAGTATGCCTGCCGCATTTGCTCGGACGGGGTCACCCAGGCGCCGGCCGCGCCCCGGCTGATCGAGGGCGGTCTGCCGACCGAGGGCGCCATCGCTCATGTGTTGGTCTCGAAGTTCGCGGACCACCTGCCGTTCTACCGCCAAGGCCAGATCCTGGCGCGCTCCGGCATCCAAGTCGACCGCAGCACCCTGGCGGACTGGGCAGGCACCGCCGCCTTCCACCTCGGCCCCGTGGTCGACCGGCTGGCGGAACGCATCAAGTCCTCCGGAAAGCTGTTCATGGATGAGACCACGGCTCCGGTCCTCGACCCCGGACGCGGCCGAACCAAGACCGGCTACCTCTGGGCCCTGGCCCGCGATGATCGACCATGGGGCGGAGAAGACCCGCCCGGTGTCGTCTTCACCTACCAGCCCAGCCGCGCCGGCGCCCACGCGGAACAGATCCTTCAGGGCTTCGACGGTATCCTGCAGCTCGACGGCTACACCGGTTATGACCGGCTGACGCGCCCGTCCCGCAAGGGCGGCGCGCCGATCACGGTGGCCCACTGCTGGGCGCATGCGCGGCGCAAGCTGAAGGAGGTCTTCGACCGCGACGGCTCGGAAATCGCCGCCGAGGGCCTGCGCCGTATCGCTGAGCTCTACCGCATCGAGGCCGAGATCCGGGGCATGGGCCCGGGCCAACGTCTGTCGGCCCGTCAGGCCCGCAGCGCGCCCCCCGTGGCCGAGTTCGGTGATTGGCTGCAGGCACAGCGTCTGCGTATCTCGGCTAAGTCGCGCCTCGGCGAGAAGCTGACCTACATCCACCGCCAGTGGGGCGGCCTGCAGACCTTCCTCCACGACGGCCGCGTCGAGATGGACTCCAACGCCGTCGAAAACCTGATCCGCCCGATCGCCCTGACAAGAAAGAACGCACTCTTCGCCGGCCACGACGAGGGCGGCCGCACCTGGGCTCGCATCGCCTCCCTGATAGCCACCGCGAAGATCAACGGCGTCGAGCCCTTTGCCTATTTGAAGGCGACCCTGGAAGCCATCGCCGCCGGTCACCCGGCCAGAAGGATCGACGAGCTGCTACCTTGGAACTTCACCCCGTCAAGCTGAACAGGCGTGGGGTGGCGACAGCGCTTAC
>NZ_JAXGFR010000073.1:0-1730 GCF_041008775.1 Pseudophaeobacter sp. C1-32P7
GCGCCCCGGAAGGCCGCATTGAAGGCCGCCAGCCCCGCACCGCCGCTGGTGTAGTCCGCGCGGTAAGCAATCGTGCCATCCTCCCGCTGGCGCAGGATTGCGTCCTCGCCCTCCCCGCGCAGCAGCTTGATCCCGGTGGAGGCCTGCAGATCCTCGATCTGGCCGATCAGCTCGGCGCCCCCTGCCCGTTTGACCTCTGTGCGATCCGCCAGCCCGGCGCCGCGGATCTGCAGCGATGCGATCTTTGACTGCGCCTGCCGCTCTGCCGTGTCCAGCCGTACCGCCGCGCGCAGATCCCCCAGCATGCTCCGCAGGTTTTCCATCGGCTGCAGCAGATCCCCGGTGGCTGAGGTCAGATCGCTGAAGACGGTATCCGCCGTCAGGCGCACCGCGCCGCCAAAGCTGAGGCGCCCGGCCTGTCCCCGCGCCCCGATCAGATCCTGCAGGCGGGTCAGCCGCTCCACGGTATCGCCGCCCTCCCGGGTCAGCGCCACGTTCACCCGGCGCGACAGGTTGGCGCTGCGGGTCAGCACCAGGGCGCGGGTGTCCGGATCGAGATCCCGGCCCAGCTGCAGCATCAGCTTGCGGCGCAGTTCCTCGGTATTGGTCAGAACCAGCTTGCGGGTCTGCCGGTCCAGATCCTCGCGCAGCACCAGGTCGAGGCTGGCCACATGCTGCGAGAGAGCATGGGTGGCAATCCAGCGATCCGCCGCCGTCAGATCATCGCGGCGGATGATGAAGTCCAGCGTGGTGCGGATCCCGCTGTCCGCCTGCTCCACCATCCGGCGCAGCCAGCGCGGCGCATCATCGGCCAGCGTCACAGCCACATCCAGCGCCCCCACCAGGTCGTCATAGCTGAAGGCCTCCGCCTGGCTGATGGCATCCTCCAGCGAACCAAGGGAGGTTTCAAATGCGCTGACGGTGCCATCCCAGTCCGCGGCCAGATCCTGCACGCCCTGGCTCAGTTCCGCGATCTGATCGCCGGTCAGCCCTTCAAGCTGCAGGAAGCTGCCAAGCGAGGTCAGAACCTCGATCTGCTGCTCATAAAGACCGGCCAGAACCTCATCATTGCCGCTTTCAAGATCGGCCACCCCAGCCGCAAACCGCAACTGGCCCTGCACCTCTGCCGCGATGCGCCGGTATTCCAGCGCGGATCCTGCACCGGCCCGGGCCGATTGCAGATAGGCACGCGCCAGCTCCGGCAGGCTTTCCGCTGCGGAGAGATCCCCGCCGCGCACCGCTGCCAGCGCACCGTCCAGCCGCGCCCGCTGCGCCGCCTCGGCCTGCGCCGCGCTGGCGCCGGTCAGATCGCCAGTGATCAGACCATCCACCAGATCGCGGAGCCCGCTGCCCGCGCGGCGCCAGCTCTCTGCCGTGGCGCGTTCCTCGGAGACCCGGGCACGGGCCGCATCGATCTGCGCGCCAAGTTCGCCGCCGATCTCCCCAACCATGCCCGCCAGTTCAGCGGAATAGGCGCTGACCTGCGGCAGCACCTCGGCCAAGGCGCCGGACATCTGCAGAAGGCCTGCATAAAGCGCGCGCCCGTGCTCGGTGGTGGTATCGATCCCCTCGACCAGTTCGCGGAAGCCGTCCCGGCTTGCGGGCATGGCCACGCCCAGATCCCCGAACTCTTCGCGCAGACGCCGCAGGATCACTTCCGTGCGCTCGCCTTCGGAGTAGAAGGCGCCGAAGTAGGCCGAGACAGATCCCGCCATGGCCTCAGCGCCGCC
>NZ_JAXGFR010000074.1:0-1694 GCF_041008775.1 Pseudophaeobacter sp. C1-32P7
GCCGATCCCGCAGCGATCGGCGGCCGAGGCGGACTTTGACACCAAGATGTCAGCGCTGTTCCAGCACTTTGCCACCACCCACCGGGCGGAGCTGATCGCGCTGATCGACTTTTTGAAGACGAACAGCACCATCATCGGCGGTGCGCTGAATGCCACCACCGTGGGGCTGGATATCCCCGCGGAGGGGAAGTTTACCGCGCTCCTGGCAGATAGCCTCGGCGGGGCTGCGGTGCAAAGCTCAGCGTCAGATACCGATGATGACGGTAAATTGGTGCGGGTGGATGGTGCAGGCGCTGCTGCGCTGAGCCGGTTTGGATTCTACAAAGCACCGGGCGACGGGTACAATATTGACCAGGCTGTGGCTGGTGATCGGGGACTTGTCTCAACAAGCAACCCCGGGACATGGCCGTCTGAGAACGCCGGATCATTTGCATGGGTGACGACACAGGCTAGCTACAGCGGTGATGGCGTATTGCAGCGGGCTGTGTACGGGTATGCCTCAACGGGGACCCCTGACATAGTTCGCACGTTCGAGCGCAGTCGCGCCAACGATGGTTCTGCATGGTCTGCGTGGGTAGAGAGTCTTACCAGCGCAAACTTGCAGACTGATCCGCTGGATGTGGAGGCGGGCAAGTTGCTGACGGTTGGTGCATTCGGCGCCGGAGTTGCCATCTCGCTGGGCGCCGGGGATGACCTGAACACCATCCTGACGAGCGGATCCTACTACAACTCAACGGGTGGCAATACCACGGGCAACAATTATCCCATCTCTTCTGCGGGATCTCTACATGTTGTCAGCCGCACGTCCACAAATGTAACGCAACGATTTAGTGCTTATGGTGGCGCTTCCTTGAGTAGTTCTGTGCGCATCTTCGAAAGGTCATGGGGACAATCTGGTTGGACGCCGTGGGTGGAAATCTACCATCAGGGGCGCATTCTCGGCGCTGTCTCCCAATCCGGCGGCGTTCCAACCGGCGCAATCATCGAGCGCGGCAGTAACGCCAACGGTGATTACGCGCGCTTCGCGGATGGGATGCAGATCTGTACGCGGAAGGAAGTGGTGACGGTCACAACGTCTGCCGCTGGCAGTGTTCACAAGCACGGCCTGGGGCCATGGACCTTCCCGAGTGCATTTGTAGCAGAGCCGCTTTGCTACACTAATCCACAGGGTACAGCTGTGTGGGGCGGCGCAGCTGGAGGTACTATGACCACCCTGAGCGGTGCCTCTATTTGGGCTGCTGCGGCTATTTCGGGGTCGATTGTTGAGGTGTCTCATTTTGCCATTGGCTACTGGTTCTAAAGGAGTATTCACGTGCAAATTACCTGTGCCTGTATCGCCGGTCTGCCCGGCCAGCCCGAAACAACTGCCAGCGTCAGCGGCGAAGTAATCACCGTGGATGGCGTCGCCTATGACCTCTCCGCCGTGCCCGAAGGCGGCTATGCCGAACCGGAGGGCGACCATCCCTTCGTGGGCCAGATCGCCCGCATCGGGGGCGAGCTGCATCTGTCGCTGCGCTGGATCTATGACACGTCCACCGCCGAGGTTCACCAGCCCGGTGTCGCGCCCGTCCTTGCCGTCACCGAAGGGGAGGTGCCCGATCCCATCACCCGCAAGCCTGCACCGCAGCCAGAACCTCAGGAGGCCTGAGCCATGACCTTCACCCTCAAGATAATCACAGCTGCCGAGGTGACCG
>NZ_JAXGFR010000075.1:0-1287 GCF_041008775.1 Pseudophaeobacter sp. C1-32P7
AGGAGCAAGCTCAGGCCACTGATCAGCGCGGGCTGAAGCTGTTGCAGAATGTCATTCCAGTTCATGGGTTAGTCCTCTGTTTTAAAGTGGGAAGAAAACGGCCGGCGGATTAGTCCGCCAGCCAGGGCAGGAACTGCGCAAGGAAGGCGCGGATCCCGGTGGTTTCGATTTTGGGTTTGAGGTTCGGGCGCGCGATCGGCGGCAGGGCCAGCAAGGCCGCATGCAGCGCCGCATGGGATTTCGGGCCGGGAATGCCGTCCGCCGCCAGACCGGCAGCGCGCTGGAAGGCCCGCAGATCCGTGGCGCCGTATCCCAGCAGCACCAGTTGGGCGCGCAGGGTCCAGCGCTTGCGCTCGGACAGATGATTGTACCCGCCATTGATCCGCCGGGTGACGGCCCGGATATCACCCCGATCGGCCAGCAGGTTTAGTCCACGTTCAGACCAGTACCAGAGCGGCCCCAGCCCCTCCCAGGGATCGAGGTTCACGGCATCGGGATCCGCCTCAAAATTCGACGCGGTAGGATCGAGGCGGCGCACCCAGGCAGTGAAGGCGCGGTAATTGGCCCGCCCGGTGATCTGCATGCCGGTGCGGCCCCGGAACCGGTAGCCATCGCCATCACGTTCCGGCGTGTTGCCGAGATCCGCGCGGGTGTCATAGCGCGCCTGCGCTGCGGTCGGGCCCCAGATTTCCCGGTCATAGCGGAAGGCGCCGCATTCCAGCAGCACCTGCCCCAGCAGGTAGCCCAGCCGGTGCGGTTGGTTCAGGCCCAGATCGTATCCATAGCGGTTCAGCGCCAACAGGAAGGACTGCGCATTGCGCGCCTGGTTGCTGCCCGGCACGATCGGGCCAGTGATCTTCTGCAGGGTTTCAAAGTTGAGAATGTCAGGCATGGAAAGCCTCCAATGCAAAAGCCCCGCGCAAGGGCATCCTTGGCGGGGCGGTTTCAGGGGTCGGGGGATCAGGTCAGGGTTTGGCGCGGGTCAGCCACTTGGCCAGCAGCACCTCGGCGCCGCGCGGGCCGATGTAGGCGGCCAGCGCGACAATGCCGGTGCTGACCGTGGCACTGGCGCCAAGGTAACTGGCGATCGCCTCCCCGATGATGGCCATCCCAAAGGCCACCGGGATTTCCCAGAGAAGCTCCGGGCCGAAGAAGCGGCGCTGTCCTTTGCGCACCTCGCCGGAGTGCCACATCAGGCGCCCCAAGGAAGCGCCCACCAGCGTTGTTGCCGCGCCGCCGATCAGATTGGACAGCCAGTCCACCAGGCCGGTTTCATCCATCAGAAGT
>NZ_JAXGFR010000076.1:0-1269 GCF_041008775.1 Pseudophaeobacter sp. C1-32P7
GAGGCCGCGCTGACCGGTCCGATCGGGATCGCGGTCGCCACGCTCGCGGTCATCGGCACCGGCTTCATGTGCATGATGGGGCGGCTGAACTGGGGCTGGTTCGCCTCGGTCATCATCGGGATCGTGCTGATCTTCTCAGCCGGCACCATCGTCGACGGCTTCTCCTGAGGTTGGAGAATAGAGTTGGCAGAACGATCCCCCCTCTTTCTAGGCCTCGCCCGTCCGCCCAAGTATCTGGGTCTCCCTGTCGGATACCTGGTGGTGCTGGCGACAGGGGTCGTTCTGCCGTTCATCTGGACGAAGTCGATGGTCTTCTTCCTGATCGGGCTCGTGGCCTATCCGATCCTCTGGTTCGTCGCCGACCGCGAGCCGCATTTCTTCGAGGTTCTGCGCGTCTCCTACGGCTCGGTGCGCCCTACGAAAAACCGGGCCCTGCATGGGGGTGACAGCTTTGGCGCTTGATGCGGGCACACTTTCTACTCACGGAACGGCACTCCTTCAGGCTGGCGGCGGGGCGTTCGCGCGGGAGAGCTATCTCGCGGAGCACCTGCCGTATTTTGCGCTCGCGGATGACGATGTCATGGTCCTGCGCGACGGTGATCTGATGGCGACCCTGCGCCTTGATGGTCTGAACCCGATGACCACTGAGGACGCCCGGCTCGACGCGTTGAAGCGCGCGGTCGCCGCCATCGTCGCCCAGACCGGAAACGCCTTCGGTTTCTACATCCACCGGATCTCCGTGCCGCAGGATCTCGGAATGCGCCCCATCGAGGAAGACAGCTTCGCCGCCGCGATCGACGCGCGCTGGCAGACCCATGTCAAAGACCTGCGCCCAGCCAAGCGCCAACTCTATCTCAGCGTCATCCGGCGCCCCGATATCTCCGCCCGCATTCCGCTCTTGCGCGCGCTGGCCCGAAAGGCTTGGGTCAAGGACCGCGCGACGCGCCTGCAAGAGCTGAACGAGGTCATGGGCTTTTTCGAAGTGGCGCTTGCCTCGGCCAACCCAGTCAGGCTCACGAAGTCGGGCGGTGAATGGCTGGGCTATCTCAACACGCTGAACGCCGGCAGCTTCTCCCCCATAGCCTTCGGACAAAGCGCTCTGCCTCTTTCACATATTCTGAGCAATTGCCGCGCGACCTTCGACGGCGACGTCGTCACCCTGACCGACGCCGTGACTGGGCGGGTCAAATACGGTGCGCTTTTCTCGATGAAGACCTATCCAGCCCTCACGGATGTCACGCTGCTCGACGCGCTCGACCTGCCGCTCGA
>NZ_JAXGFR010000077.1:0-1222 GCF_041008775.1 Pseudophaeobacter sp. C1-32P7
TGGCCGGTGGCATTGCCAAGGTTCAACAGGCGCCCTTCGGACAGAAGGATGATGCGGTTGCCCGAGGGCATCTCGATCATGTCCACCTGTTCCTTGATGTTGGTCCACTTGTGGTTCTTGAGGTTCGCCACCTGGATCTCATTGTCGAAGTGGCCGATGTTGCCGACGATGGCCATGTCCTTCATCGCGCGCATATGCTCGATGCGGATCACGTCCTTGTTGCCGGTGGTGGTGATGAAGATATCGGCGCTGGAGACCACGTCTTCCAGCAGCACCACCTCAAAGCCGTCCATCGCCGCCTGCAGAGCGCAGATCGGGTCCGCTTCGGTGACCTTCACGCGGGCACCCGCGCCGCGCAGAGAGGCAGCCGAGCCTTTGCCCACGTCGCCGTAGCCGCAGACCACCGCGACCTTGCCGGCCATCATGGTGTCGGTGGCGCGGCGGATGCCGTCGACCAGGCTTTCCTTGCAGCCGTATTTGTTGTCGAACTTCGACTTGGTGACCGAGTCATTGACGTTGATCGCCGGGAAGGGCAGCTGACCCTGTTTCACCAGCTCGTAAAGACGGTGCACGCCGGTGGTGGTCTCTTCGGAAACACCCTTGATCGCGTCGCGGGTCTTGGTGAACCAGCCGGGGCTTTCCTTCATGCGCTTCTGGATCTGCGCCTTGATCGCGGCTTCTTCCTCGGAGCCGGGCACCGGGATGATGTCCTCACCTGCTTCGGCGCGCGCGCCCAGCAGCACGTAGAGCGTCGCATCGCCGCCATCGTCGAGGATCATATTGGCGCCTTCGGCGAACTGGAAGGAGCGGTCGAGGTAATCCCAATGCTCTTCCAGGGTCTGGCCCTTGATGGCGAAGACCGGAATGCCTGCCTCGGCAATCGCCGCCGCCGCGTGATCCTGGGTCGAGAAGATGTTGCAGGATGCCCAGCGGACATCGGCGCCAAGCGCCACCAGGGTTTCGATCAGAACCGCGGTCTGGATGGTCATATGCAGGGAGCCGACGATACGGGCACCTTTCAGCGGCTTGCTGTCCCCGTATTCCGCGCGCAGGGACATCAGCCCCGGCATTTCGGTTTCCGCGATATCCAGTTCCTTGCGGCCAAACCCGGCCAATGCGATGTCTTTGACGATGTAATCCGTGCCCATTGGCAACTCCATTCTGGCTCAGCCTCAACTTGGCCACGCACTTAACACCGCAACGCTTTACAAGCAATGAAACC
>NZ_JAXGFR010000078.1:0-1166 GCF_041008775.1 Pseudophaeobacter sp. C1-32P7
ACGGTGTCAAAGACCTGTCCGAGAAGGGCATCGCGTTCCGCTGCCGGTATGAACTCGTGGGGTTCACGGACGATGGCAAGCCGCGCTACCAGTGCATCTACCTGCGCGAGGGCGAGCCGGACGCCATTCTGGTCTCGACCCGGATCACCCCTCACGGGCCAGAGCCGCGGTATTTCAACATATGGCCGGGGCTCTTCAAACATCATCTCGAGTTCGGTGACGGGCGCGATCTGCGCTTTGGTCCTGACTACAGCATCACCCTCGAGGAGCGCGGCTGACGTCATCGCCTTCGGCCGTGACGGCACGGCGCGGACATCCGGCTGGACCTTTCATGGCGAACGACCTGCCTGGGCAGGGCTGGATGATAGCACTGAGGCCGAAGTCGTTCTGGCCTCGCTGGACGCCACGCCGCGGTCCGGTCGCGACGATATCCTCTCCCTGATCCAGACCACTGCCGTCCGCCATCAGGGTAACCGCGCCCTGCGTCAAGTTGGTCTGGATGCTGATGACTGGCAGGTCCTATTCCGCGCTCTGGTCGAGGCCGAAAGCAGCTACAATCCGACCGCCGTCAGCCCCAAGGGGGCCTATGGTTTGGGCCAGCTGATGCCCAACACGGCCCGTGCCCTCGGGGTCGACCCGCGCGATCCCTCCCAGAACCTCGATGGCTCCGCGCGCTACCTGCTTGCACAACTCGGAACGTTCAAGGATATCGATCTGGCGCTTGCAGCCTATAATGCCGGGCCGCACCGGGTGGTCGAGTATTCTGGTATTCCGCCTTTCACCGAGACCCGTCACTACATCGCGCGCATCCATCGAATCCGGTCCCGACTGGCGGGCACGCCTGCTTCGGCGCCGGACATCCGCATCGCAGACCGGGTGCCTACACGCGCTCCGGTCCTCATCGATCTTCAGTAAAATAAGGGAACTTCGCATGCTTCGACATCGCCTCAGCCGCCTCTTGCCTATCGCCACAACCCTGGCGGCTTTCACAACACCCGCTCTCGCGCAAGACTTGTCTCCTATCCAGACCATGCTGGAAACCGTTGAGGCCGCGCTGACCGGTCCGATCGGGATCGCGGTCGCCACGCTCGCGGTCATCGGCACCGGCTTCATGTGCATGATGGGGCGGCTGAACTGGGGCTGGTTCGCCTCGGTCATCATCGGGA
>NZ_JAXGFR010000079.1:0-1073 GCF_041008775.1 Pseudophaeobacter sp. C1-32P7
GGTTCCGGCCCAGAACGATGTGGCCCACCTTGGCCGTGGCCCCCACCGCCGCGATGGTGATGTCGATGCGGTGGCCGATGTAGCCGGGAAAGCCGTTCAGCACCTTCTGGCGGGTGTAGACGATACCTCCGAAGAACCAGGTATAGACGCTGACCACATGACCGGTGTCGACCATCATGAAGGCCTCATCATAGATCCGGCTGGGACCGTCCCAGACTTCGATCCGCACGGACCCGGCGGTGAGGCCGAAGAGCGCGATCGCATCGCAATCCTGCGTCGGGGTGATCGAATAGGTGATCTGATCCGGATGCGACGCCGTGTTCGATCGCCGCTGATCGAAGGCAGACCAGCGGTTGGTGGCCCGCAGGTCGAACCACCAGCTGCCATCATTTGTCAGAGGATCATTGCCCAGGTTGCCATCCTGCATGCTCTGGTAGATCCGGTGCGAGGTGAGCGAGATCACCAGATCGCCCTTGGCATAGTTGGTGCCCGCCGCCCATTCCGGATGATCATCCTCGGGGATATTGGAGGCTGTCAGCTCGGCATCGGTGACGGCCATCGGCGCGATGATGTTGAAGTCCATCAGACCCGCACCTCCGGCTGCCCGGCTTCATCCCAGTCTTCCAGGAACTGCGCGATCTTGCGCACAAACAGCTCCATGCTCTGCCCCTGCACCCCAACCTGTTTGGCCAGGGCGTTGACGCTTTGCACCACGAAGCGGTTGTCCAGCATCGCCACGGACTCCGCATGGCTGTGAATGCGGGACGCGCCAGTGCGCTCGATCTCCCAGCCGCGTTCCCCGACGATCCGCAACCCGCCCGCATGGGCACCGCCAGCAGCAAACTGCGGAATGCCGCCCAGCCCCCGGATCCGCGCCCGCAGGCGCTCCAGCCGGTCGTTCCTGCCGCTGATCCGCTCATTGTAGGCCGCGATCTTTGCCTCCAGACCATCAGCGCCCCGGAAGGCCGCATTGAAGGCCGCCAGCCCCGCACCGCCGCTGGTGTAGTCCGCGCGGTAAGCAATCGTGCCATCCTCCCGCTGGCGCAGGATTGCGTCCTCGCCCTCCCCGCGCA